>NZ_LSJI01000228.1 GCF_001557235.1 Phenylobacterium sp. CCH9-H3
GAACGGCAACATGAGCGGCGCGCCGATCCTGCTGCCCGCCCGCCACCTGCTGAACGCCCTGCTGGGCCTCGGCATCCTGGCCCTGGTGGTCGTGCTGGTGATGAGCGGCGGCTCGGCCCTCTGGGCCTTCTGGGCGATCCTGGCGCTCAGCCTGGTCATCGGCGTCACCCTGATCATCCCCATCGGCGGCGCGGACATGCCCGTCGTGGTGTCGATGCTGAACAGCTATTCCGGCTGGGCGGCGGCGGCCCTGGGCTTCACGCTCGAGAACGTCACCCTGATCATCACCGGCGCCCTGGTGGGCTCGTCGGGCGCGATCCTCAGCTA
>NZ_LSJI01000229.1 GCF_001557235.1 Phenylobacterium sp. CCH9-H3
GAGGGGGACCGACCGCCGAGCCGCAGGCGAAGAGCGGTTGGTGGAGGGGGCGAGCGGCCGGCACAGCCTTGCGACGAACCGTGATCGTCACCCGCGCCCGCGCCCTGCGCAAGGCCATGACCGGTCCCGAGGTCATCCTCTGGACCCGCCTGCGCGGGCGCGGCGAGGACCGCCCCATCTTCCGCCGGCAGCACCCCTTCGGATCGATCATCCTCGACTTCTATTGTTCCGCCCTGCGCCTCGCCATCGAGGTCGACGGCGCCACCCACTGGGACGAAGCGGCCCAGCTCAAGGACGCCGCTCGCGATCGCTGGCTGGCCGGCCAGGGCGTCCACACCTCCGCATCCCGGCCTCGCGCATCTACCACGACCTAGACGGCGTCATGGACGCGATCCTGCTCAAGGTCGAAGCGCTGAAGCGCAGCCGCGAGGCTTGAGCGACCGCTCGCACCCTCCACCCCGCGCTCTACGGCCGGCTACGCCTGCACTAAGATCACGCGGCATGTCCTCAGGTCCAAGATCCTATCCCAACATTGATCGGCCAAGCTTGCGCGCTCTGGGAGGCGACCATGTGGGCAGATGGGGTGTTCGGCGGCGGAATCGACGCGGCACTGCTCGTCGGAGCAGCGTCTCTGTACTGCTGCGTGGTTTGGCAGACGGCTCGACACCTGGGCCACCCGCGATTTCCAGGCGCAGTCAGGGTTTTCTGGTTCGTCGCAGTGGTCATTCTGCCGCTGCCAGCCTACTTCGCAGCCGGTTTCGGGCTCTGGTACGGCGCGTTGCTGCTATCACTAGTGGGACTGGACGCGCACCTCGGGGCGGCCGTTGGCTTGGTGCTCACACCCACCCTACTCAGCCTCCTTGTGCTCTGGCTTTCCCGTTGCCTGCTGACCAACTCACGGAATGACGAGGTCAGCTAACACCCCTCGCCGTCCCCCTCCTCGCCCCCCGCGAAGCGAGAGGGGAGAGGGTAGGGAGAGGGGCGTTGCCTCTTGCGGCCCTCGCAAAGCGGCGGG
>NZ_LSJI01000023.1 GCF_001557235.1 Phenylobacterium sp. CCH9-H3
ATGCGGAGGGGTACCGGGGCCGCCGCCCCGGTACCCCTCCGCATCGACCGACGTTCGGTCGCGCCGCAGCGGCGATGGCCTTCAGGTCGAAGGGTCTTGTTCTCAATTGGGCGTCCTCCACTACCGCCGCCGCTGCGGCGCGACCGAACGTCGGTCGATGCGGAGGGGTACCGGGGCCGCCGCCCCGGCGCTCATGCCGAAAGGTTATGGAATGGCGAGCGAGCGCAGGCGGCGGCGCGCAAGCCAGCCTCGGCTCGCGGTCTCGACGGCCTTCCTCGACACAATCGGCGCTCACCCGCCGTTGCGGCGGAACAGCTCCTTGTCGGTGGCTGAGCTCAGCCCTTGGCCATCCCGATGTACGATCTGTTCCAGGTCGGGCTGATGAGGATTTCGTTGATGCAGACGCTGGCAGGCATCTCGGCCACGAAGAGGATCGTGCGTGCAAGGTCCTCGGATTGGAGCATGCGCGCCTGATCCTCGTCGCTGACCGGGATCGGCCGGTTCTTCAGGATCGGCGTGGCCACCTCGCCGGGGCAGATGCAGCACGAGCGGATCCCATTGACGGCCTCGGCCTGGTTCAGGCTTTCGCTAAGGACGTTCAGACCAGCCTTGGCGGCGGTGTAGGCGGGGCCGGTGACGGGCGACACATACCGGCCGCCCCACGACGAGACCTGGATGATCAGGCCGCCGCCCTGGGCGCGCATCGCGGGGAGCATAGCGCGCGAGGTGTAGAAGCAGCCATTGAGGTTGGCGGCGATCACAGTGTCGAACCCATCGGCGTCGACCGCATCCCAGGCGCGCTGGCGGATGTTCATGCCGGCGCTGTTCACGAGGATGTCGCAGCGCCCGAAGCCCGCCAGAATCTCGGCTGCGACCGCATCGACCCGGGCGGCGTCCGCCACGTCGGCGGGCAGGATCGCGCTCGCGCCGCCGACGGCGGCGATCAGGGCGGCGGTCTCCTCCAGGCCCTCGCGGCGACGGCTCGTGAGGGCGACCCGGGCGCCGGCTCCGGCCAGCGCCACCGCGGCGGCCTGGCCGATGCCTGAACCTGCGCCGGTTACCCAGGCGACCTGCCCATCGAGCGCTTTCTGCATCTGGAAACTCCTGTTTGTCTCGCGTCAGCGGCGCGGGTGGGCGGCGCCGTCGGCGTGTAGGGCGTCCCGCAGGAAGCGGGCGACGCCGGTGTTGGCGGATTGCGCGAGCGCGCCTTCCAGCATGTGGAAGCCGTGAACGCCGCCGGGGAAGATCGCGAGCGTCGAGCGATTGCCGGCCGCCTGCCAGCGGGCATGCATGAACAGGCTGTCGTCCAGCAGCGGATCCAGGGTGCCCACCGAGAACAGAGCGGGGGGCAGGTCGCGAAGGTCGGCATAGAGCGGCGAGAGGGCCGGGTCACGCGGATCGACGCCGCCGCGGAAGCCTTCCACCAGGGCTTCGACGCGAGGCCGATCCAAGACGAGCGTGGCCTGTGCGCGCCGCATGCTGGGCGTGAGCGACAGGTCGAAGCAGCCGTACATGAGGTTGGCGGCGCGGAAAGCTTCGGCTTCTCCGGCGTCGCGCAGGCGCAGCAGGGTCGCCGCCGCCAGGTGCGCGCCGGCGGACTCTCCGCCGATCGCCAGCCAGGACGCCCCGAACTCGGCCTTCGCATGCGCCACGAGCCATCGCGCAGCGGCGACGCTGTCGTCCAGCCCTGCCGGGAAGGGGTCCTCGGGGGCGAGGCGGTAGTCGACGCTGACGGCCGCGAGTCCTGATTCGCGGCCGATCAGTTCCAGCGGGGCGTCCCACATGTCGTTGGTCCCGGCGGTCCAGCCGCCGCCGTGCAGGTGGAGATAGGCGCCCGACGGATCAGCGGGCGCCAGAATCCGCAGTCCGATATCGCCGCGCGGCCCGGGGATCGTCAGGGTCCGGGCATGCGGCGAGCGGGGCGACACCGGCAGGCTGAGGCGGCCTGCGGCGTAGTCCGTGCGCAGGGTGGCGAGGTCCGGAGGCGGGGTGATCGCCGCCAGCTTCGCGGCCAGCGCGGCGTTCACGGCTCGGGTCTCGTCGGAGATCGCTTCGGGCCGGAAGAGATCGTCCGATGGCTCGGGAGCGAAGGTTCTGGAGGTCATCCGATCGGCCTAGCGCGACCACAGCGTAGGGACAAACGCCTCCAGGGTGGTCATCCGGAACTCGGGGTGCAGATCGCCCACGGTGGGGCCGGAACCCACGCAATCGTTGTCGATGAACCAGTCAATCAGCGGCGTTGAGGACGACCGCTTGTGGTTCGCCAACCAGTCGAAGGGCAGCCGCGCCAGGAGCGCGTAGTGCGACGGGAACTTGCCCTTCAAGGCCACCGGGCCGCCGCGGGCCTTGGCAAGGATCTCGGCCACCTCGCCGATCGTGAACGGCCCCGGCGCCACGAAGTCCATCGTGCGCCCCAGGTAGTCCGGCCGGTCCGACAGCGCGTCCACCACATAGCGCACGACGTCGGGTTGCGAGGTGAAGGTGAAACGACGGTGGGCGGGGAACGGGAAGGGGAAGCGGCCTCGACGGATCTCGTCGCGATGGTTCCCGAGGATGTCCTGCAGGAAGCCGCCGCACCGCAGGACCGTGCAGGTGAGGCCGCTCTTCGCCAGCAGCCGCTCAACATAGTACTTCGAGTCGAGGATTGCCGGCCCCTTGAGGCGGTCGGGGCTGAGCACCGAGGGATAGATCAGGTGCTTCAGTCCGCCCTGCCGGGCGCCGGCGATGATCGCCTCGGCGGCGGCGATCTCCAGGGCGGTGCTGTTACGCGCGCCGGCGGGCGTGACCGCGAAGGCGGCGTCCGCCCCAGAGACCGCCGCGGCGACCTCAGCCGGGTTGAGCAGGCTCCCGCCAATGACCTCTGCCCGCGGGTGGCGGCGCGCCACGTCTCTGGGATTACGCGCCAGGACCCGCAGGTCGACGCCGCGATCCAGGAATTCGCGCACGAAGAGGTCTCCGACGTGGCCCCCGGAACACCCGATCGCCGCCAGCTTGATTCTTGCCGCCATTCGCATGCCCCCCGCCGCCTCTCCAAGATGACGGCGTCTCGTCTAATACGAATCAAATTCTAGAATGCAACAACAAATATCCGAGGGGGAGAACGTGAATTCCGCCGCCGGGCCCGTCGGGCGATCTGTCGGACGATCCGCACTTTTGCCCTTGCCAATATGCGAACGCAGAACTAGAACGTCATCCTATTATTGAGCCGCAGCAAGCGGCCGGAACACAAGAAAATCGACGCCAGGGGAGGGTCGACGGCATGCGCAGAGCGCTATTCCTTTTTGCCGCAACGGGTCTGGTCACGGGGCTCGCGTCCTCGGCTCGGGCCGAAGAAGCGACTTCGGCCGCGGTGGCCGGCGCGCAGCTCGAGGAGATCGTGGTCACCGCTCAGAAGCGGTCAGAATCCCTCCAGCGGACGCCCGTATCGGTCACGGCGCTGGGCGAGGGGGCGCTAGAGGCGCGGGGCATCACCAACGTGGCCGACCTGCAGGCTTCTGTCCCCGGGCTGATGATCGGCGGCAACATGAATTTCGGCGGCATCAATTCGATCGTGCTGCGCGGCGTCAGCAGCCCTAATGTGGTGATTGGGGCCGAGGAGGCGGTAGGCGTCTACATCGACGGCGTGTTCCTGCCGCGGTCGGACGCCGCCTTCTTCAACTTCGCCGACGTGGAACGCATCGAGGTGCTGCGCGGCCCGCAGGGCACGCTCTACGGCCGCAACTCCACGGCGGGCGCGATCAACATACTGACCCGGTCGCCCGAAGACGCCTTCGAGGGCAAGGTCAATGCGAACTACGGCACGCGCGGCAAGTATGAGGTGAAGGGCTACATCGGCGGGCCGCTCACCGAGAGCTTGGCCGCCAGCGTCTCGGCGGTGAAGTCGGGTCATGACGGGTACTTCCGCAACGCGAACACGGGGAACCGGGTGGGCGAGCAGGACGACTTCACCACCCGGGGAAAGCTGGTGGCGCACAACGACAGGTTCCGCGCCACGCTGGCCGGCGACTATTCGCTGCTCAAGTCCGACGACCAGTTCAAGAACCTCAAGAACCCGGCGGGCGTCTTCGTCGGCATGGGCGATCCCGACGTGGTCGCCACCGAGATCGAGGACCAGATCTACACCCGGCGGAAATCCTACGGGGTGAGCCTGCATGCGGCCTACGTCGCCAACGACGACCTGACCCTGACCTCGATCACCAGCAAGCGGTGGTACCGGGGCCGGGTGAACGCCGACACCGACGGGCAGGGTCTGGCGACGCCCTTCGTCCATACCTTGAGCGCGCTGGGCAACACTGACTTCACGCAGGAATTCCAGGCCAACTACACGTCGGGCGCGCTGACCGTCACGAGCGGCCTGAACTACTTTCAGGACCGCGCCTACGTCGACATCCAGATCTTCACGGCGGCGGGCCAGACCGGATTCAGCCAGCCGCGCAGCTTCACCAAGGCGTACGCCGCCTTCGCGCAGGCCGAATGGAGCGTCTCCGACGAGCTGAAACTGATCGCCGGCGCCCGCTACAACATCGACAAGAAGCACTACTCGGTGACGATGCCGGCCCTGGGCGCGCTCGGCCGCTCGTTCGTCGAAGACCGGCGAACCGACAAGGCGTTCATTCCCAAGGTTGGGGTCACGTACCAGGCGACGCCCACCGCCTTCCTGTTTGCGACCATCTCGCGCGGGTATCGTGCAGGCGCCTATTCGGCCGGTCCTGCGCGGTTCAGCCAGGTGGCGCCGGGTGCGGACCCGGAGAAGCTCTGGAACTACGAAGCCGGGGTGAAGACCGAGCTGCTCGAGCGGCGGCTTCGCCTGAACGTCACCGCCTACTACACCACCGTGAAGGGCCTGCAGGTCCGCGAGACGGTCGCGGTCGGGGACGCGCAGGTCAACAACGCCGGCAGCGCGCGGGTGTACGGGGCGGAGTTCGAGACGACCGCCCTGCTGGGCAACGGCTTCAGCGTCGACAGCAGCCTGTCGCTGCTGGACGGTGAGTACGAAACGCTGTTCGAACGCGGGTTCGTCGGCGCCGTGGTGAGCCTGGATCGGTCCGGAAACCGGATGATCCGCTCGCCGCGGATGCAGTTCTCGATCGACGGCCGCTACGAGGCCGCCGTGGGCGACGACCTCAACCTGAAGGCCAACCTCCGCTACTACCGGGAGTCCAAGTCGTTCTACACCGCCGCCAACGAGGCCGGCGTCGGCAACGACGGCTGGCACACGGTCGATGCCCGCATCGCCCTGACCTACAGGGACGCCTGGGAAGTCTACGCCTACGGCAAGAACCTGACGGACAAGCGCTACACGACGGCCGTCATCACGCTGGGCGCCTTCTATCCGGCCTCGATCAACGATCCGCGCACGATCGGAATCGGAGTGCAGTATTCCTTCTAGCCATCGGGCGGCCGTTCTCCGGGTGGTCGCCCGGGTCACGCCGCTCGCGGCGTTCCTCCCCTGCCGCGCGCATCTCGGGTGCGCGCGGCGTCTCTTCCAGGCGTCGCGCTGACCACGAGGTCGGCGACGAGCGCCTCGAGACCGAACCGGACGCGGGCGTCGGGTTTTGGTCAGGAGTCAGTCGATGCCGGTCACCCCCGTCCAAGATGCGGCTACGCCCGCCCAGCGGACTCCGCTGAGGCCGCTGCATCTGCTGGTCGTCTCGGTCTGTATGCTGGTCGCCTTTCTCGACGGCTTCGACGTGCAGATGATCGCCTTCATGGCGCCGGCCATCGGTCGCGAATGGCAGGTCGAGAAGGAAGTGTTCGGCCTGATCTTCTCGTCCGGCATCGCCGGCATGCTGGTGGGGATGGTGGGTCAGGGGCCGCTTTCGGACCGGTTCGGCCGCAAGCCGATGACCCTGCTTTGCGTGGCGCTCTTCGGACTTTGCACCCTGGCCTGCGCGGTCGCGCAATCGACGACGGAACTCCTGGTCCTGCGCTTCCTCGGCGGCGTCGGCATGGGTGCGGTGCTGCCCAATGTGATCGTGCTGGTCAGCGAGTTCGCCCCGCCGCACCTGCGCTCGCGCATGGTGGTCGTGCTGGGCGCCGGCGTCCCGATCGGTGGACTGGTCGCCGGAGCGCTCAGCGCCTGGCTTCTGCCGGTCACGGGCTGGCGTCCGCTTTTCGTCGTCGGCGGCGCCGCGCCGCTGGCGCTGCTTCCGGTCCTGGCGCTCTGGCTGCCGGAGTCACCGCTTTTCCGCATCGAGCGTGCGCGACGGCAGGGCGGCGCGAGTGGGCCGAAGGATGAGGAGGCGATCCGCGACCTCGTTCGGCGGGGCTGGGCGGCGCCCCTGGCGGTCGAGGCGCCGGTCGCCTCCCAGGGCGTCGGCGCCCTGCTGGGTGCAGGGCTGCGGCGCAGCACCCTGCTCCTCTGGCTCGTCTGCGCCGCCAACATGGTGCTCTTCTACTCGATGCTGAGCTGGATGCCGCTGATCCTCACGTCGGCGGGCAAGCCGGAGTCCCTGGCCGCGCTGTCGGGCGCCATGCTGAACTTCGGAGTGATCGTCGGCA
>NZ_LSJI01000230.1 GCF_001557235.1 Phenylobacterium sp. CCH9-H3
CGACATCATCGCCGCGATCACGATCGTCCGTCGATACGTAACCTTACCCCCCTTCCGCCAGGCTGCGCTTCGGGCAGGCCAGTCTTTGGCGTGGCGCCGGCGAAACACCTGACGCTGCGTGGAACGCGGCGAAACGCCGGGCAGTGGCAGACTGCAAGTGGTACCCCGGTGGTACCCAGCCCGGCTCGGCTTTCGTAGGATTGGTATGCGCGCTCAGGCGCTTGCCTGAAAATGGTGAAGGCCCCCAGTGGGTTACTGGGGGCCTCCGTGGTGGAGCTAAGCGGAGTCGAACCGCTGACCTCTTGAATGCCATTCAAGCGCTCTACCAACTGAGCTATAGCCCCGAGGTCGGGTCTTCCCGGGAGGCTGGCCCCCCGGGAAGGCGCGGAACCTATTCAAACCGGTTCCCGCGATCAAGCCCGCTTTCAGGCTTTTTTCGTCGCAGGCGCCGGAGGGGTCCCTACCGGTCGTCGTCCCCCTCGTCCGGAAGGCCCTCGATCTCGGATTCGTCGAAGTCGTCCTCGTCCTCGTCCTCGAGGAACGGAACGTCGGCGTCGTCTTCCTCGACCTCGTCCTCGTCGGTGAACTCACCGAGGTCCTCGGACACCGGCGCCGGTTCGTCGGCGTCGTCGTCGTCGGTGACCAGCGGCGGCTCGTCGGCGACTTCGTCGAGTTCGGGCGTGACCGCCTCTTCCTCTTCTTCGTCCTCGTCGGCTTCCTTCTCGGCGACCTGATCTTCGACCTGATCGTCTTCAGGCACGATGGTGCGGGCGCGAACGCGGCGGTTGCGCACGGCTTCGTCGGGATCGAACTCGGTCTGGCACTTTGGGCAGTGCGCGGGACGCTTGTTCAGATCGTAGAACTTAGCCTGGCAGTTGGGGCAGATTTGCTTGGTGCCCAGCTCGGGATTGGCCAAAGGCGGCGACCCTCATAAATAGCGATTTTGCGATAAGGCGGCGTCCCTTGCCACGCAGGGGGACGGCTGTCAAAGCAATCCCCCGCACGACCAGACCCCACATTCGGAGGCGAGTTTTCGACACATGACGGCGGCGAACCTGACCGCCAGGCGCGCAGGCCCCTTAAAGGGCGTGGTGCGTGCTCCGGGGGACAAATCCATCAGCCATCGCGCGCTCATCCTGGGCGCCCTGGCCACGGGCCTCACCGAGATCGAGGGCCTGCTCGAAGGCGACGACGTCAAGCGCACGGCCGCGGCCATGGCGGCGTTCGGCGCCGGCGTGGAGCGCCTCGGCGACGGCAAGTGGCGCGTGGAGGGCCGCGGCGGCTTCTCCGAGGCCGCCGACGTGATCGACTGCGGCAACGCAGGCACCGGCGTGCGCCTGATCATGGGCGCGGCGGCGGGCTTCGACATGGCGGCCACCTTCACCGGGGACGCCTCGCTGCGCGGGCGGCCGATGAACCGCGTGCTGAAGCCGCTGGGCGAGATGGGGGCGAGCTGGATCTGCCGCCAGGGCGGGCGGCTGCCTCTGACGCTGAAGGGCGGGAACCTGCGCCGTATCGCCTACACCCTGCCCGAGCCCTCGGCGCAGGTGAAGTCGGCGGTGCTGCTGGCCGGCCTGCACGCCGACGGCGGCGCCGAGGTCATCGAGCCCGAGGCCACCCGCGACCATACCGAGCGCATGCTGCGGGGCTTCGGCGCCGAGATCGAGGTGCGCGAGGCCGGCGTCGGGCGCCATATCCTTCTGCCCGGCGGCCAGACGCTGCGCGGGACCCGCATCCATGTGCCGGGCGACCCGTCCTCGGCGGCCTTCCCGCTGGTGGCGGCCCTGGTGACGCCGGGGTCCGAGGTGACCGTGCAGGGGATGCTGTTGAACCCGTTGCGCATCGGCCTCTTGGAGACGCTGGGCGACATGGGCGCCGACATCTCGGTGACGAATGTGCGGGACGAGGGCGGCGAGACCGTCGCCGACGTCACCGCGCGGCACTCCGAGCTGGAAGGCGTGGAGGTGCCGCCCGAGCGCGCGCCGTCGATGATCGACGAATACCCGATCCTGGCGGTGGCCGCGGCGTTCGCCTCGGGCAAGACCGTCATGCGCGGCATCGGCGAGATGCGGGTGAAGGAGAGCGACCGGATCGCGCTGATGGCCGCCGGCCTGGCCGCCTGCGGCATCGGCGTCGAGGAGGAGCCCGAGGCCCTCACCGTCGTCGGCGCCAAGCGCGGCAACCACCTCGTGGCCGGCGGCGCGGGCGTGACCACCCACGGCGACCACCGGATCGCCATGTCGCACCTGATCCTGGGGCTGGCGGCGGAGGAGCCGGTGACCGTGGACGAGCCCGGCATGATCGCCACCAGCTTCCCCGGCTTCGTCCAGATGATGCGCGGCCTGGGCGCGGAGATCGGCGAAGACCAGCCGGCGGCGGCCTGATGGGTAAGCCGGTGCGGGGGACGTTCATCGTCGCGGTCGACGGGCCGGCGGCGTCGGGCAAGGGCACGATCGCGGCGCGGCTGGCGCAGGACCTGGCCCTGCCCGTGCTGGACACCGGGCTGCTGTACCGGGCCGTGGGCGTGCTGATGGACCGGGCCGGGCTGTCGCTGGACGACGAGGGCGCGGCGGCGGCGGCGGCGGTGACGCTCACCTCGGACCTGCTGGGCGACCCGCAGCTGCGAACCCGCGCGGCGGGCGAGTTGGCCAGCCGGGTGGCGGTGCACCGGCGGGTGCGCGACGCCCTGCTGGACTTCCAGCGCACCTTCGCGCGCCAGGAGGGCGGGGCGGTTCTGGACGGCCGCGACATCGGCACCGTGATCTGCCCCGAGGCGCCGGCCAAGCTGTTCGTCACCGCCACGCCCGAGGTGCGGGCGGAGCGGCGCTGGAAGCAGCTCTTCGGCCAGGGCGAGGAGGTGTCGTACGAGGACGTGCTCACCGACATCCGCAAGCGCGACGCCCGCGACGGCGGCCGCGACGCCGCGCCCATGGTGGCCGCGCCCGACGCGACCTTGCTCGATACGACGCAAATGACTATAGAGCAGGCCGCCGATGCGGCCCGCCGTATCGTCGAGGCGGCGCGCGTCCGCTGGGAAGCCGGTCAGCCGGCCGACTAGCCGGACAAATCCAACCGCGCCTTTCCCTCGTACGGCTGCGGGCGAATTTCACGGCGCGGGGTCCGCTTCGCGCCTTCGGTTGCAACCCTTAACCCGACCAGCGGGATTCCGTCCGACACCATCCGGTGTGCGGGCCCATTGGTCATTTGAAGACGAAAGTACACATGGCTGACGATCTGAGCCTCAACCCCTCGCGCGACGACTTCGCCGCGCTGCTCGACGAGTCCCTCGGCGGGCGCGACTTCATGGAAGGCCAAGTGGTCCACGGTCTCGTGGTGGCCGTCGAGAAGGACTTCGCCATCATCGACGTCGGTCTGAAGACCGAAGGCCGCGTTCCGCTGAAGGAATTCGGCATGGACGAAGGCCGTCCGGCGCTGAAGGCCGGCGACACCGTCGAGGTGTTCCTGGAGCGCGTCGAGAACGCCATGGGCGAGGCGGTCATCAGCCGCGAAAAGGCCCGCCGCGAGGAAGCCTGGACGCGCCTGGAAGGCGTCTACGAGAAGAACGAGCCGGTGATGGGCGTCATCGTCGGCCGCGTGAAGGGCGGCTTCACCGTCGACCTGGGCGGCGCCTCGGCGTTCCTGCCGGGTTCGCAGGTCGACATCCGCCCGGTGCGCGACGTCGGCCCGCTGATGGGCCGCGAGCAGCCGTTCGCCATCCTCAAGATGGACCGCCCGCGCGGCAACATCGTCGTCTCGCGCCGCGCCATCCTGGAAGAAGCCCGCGCCGAGCAGCGCACCGAGCTGGTCAGCCAGCTGCAAGAGGGTGAAGTCCGCGAAGGCGTGGTCAAGAACATCACCGACTACGGCGCGTTCGTGGACCTGGGCGGCATCGACGGCCTGCTGCACGTCACCGACATGAGCTGGAAGCGCGTCAACCACCCGAGCCAGGTGCTCGCGGTCGGCGACACGGTGAAGGTCCAGATCGTCAAGATCAACCCGGACACCCAGCGCATCTCGCTCGGCATGAAGCAGCTCCAGTCCGACCCGTGGGACGGCGTGGAAGCCAAGTACCCGGTGGGCGCGAAGTTCACCGGCCGCATCACCAACATCACCGACTACGGCGCCTTCGTGGAGCTGGAAGCCGGCGTCGAGGGCCTGGTGCACGTGTCGGAAATGTCGTGGACCAAGAAGAACGTCCACCCCGGCAAGATCGTCTCGACCTCGCAGGAAGTCGACGTGGTCGTGCTCGACGTCGATCCGTCCAAGCGCCGCGTCTCCCTGGGCCTCAAGCAGGCCCTGGCCAATCCGTGGGAGGCCTTCATCGCCGCCCACCCGATCGGCACGGTCGTCGAAGGCGAGGTCAAGAACGCCACCGAGTTCGGCCTGTTCATCGGCCTGGAAAACGACATCGACGGCATGGTGCACCTGAGCGACCTGGACTGGGCCACGCCCGGCGAGGAAGCCATCGCCAAGTACCAGAAGGGCGAGACCGTGAAGGCCCGCGTCCTGGACGTGGACGTCGAGAAGGAGCGTATCTCGCTCGGCATCAAGCAACTGTCGGGTGACCCGCTGCAAGGCGACACCTTCCGCAAGGGCCAGACCGTCACCTGCACCGTCACCGAGATCACCTCGGGCGGCATCGAGGTGAAGTTCGGCGACGAGGAAGCCCCGATGACGGCCTTCATCCGCAAGTCGGACCTCTCCCGCGACCGCGCCGACCAGCGCCCCGAGCGTTTCGCCGTCGGCGACCGCCTGGACGCCCAGGTCACCAACGTCGACAAGGCCGCCCGCCGCATCTCGCTGTCGGTGAAGGCCCTGGAGATGGCGGAAGAAAAGGAAGCCATCGAGCAGTTCGGCTCGTCGGACTCCGGCGCCTCGCTGGGCGACATCCTGGGCGCGGCTCTCCGCGAGAAGGCCCAGAAGGAATAGTTCAGGCCTGAGGGTTTGAACCACGAGCGGCGGATCGGGAAACCGGTCCGCCGTTTTCGTTTCGGGGCGCTCGCTCTATCGTGCGTCCCTGGTTTTCGAAGGGTCGCCTCAAAAGTGCGTTTCGCCCGTATCGCCGCCGGCCTCGCCGCGGCCCTGCTGCTCTCCGTCCCCGCGATCGCCGCGCCCAAGCCGGTCTTCGGTCCGCCGCCCAGGTGGGTGGACGTGGCGCCCGTGCCCGAACCACCGCCCGCCGAGGGCGCGCCCGCCGTCCAGACCCTGCTGGACGACAACCAGAGCCGCCTGACGCCGGAGGGCGACACCTACTACAACCGGCGCGTTCGCAAGGTGCTGAAGGCCGAGGGCCTGCCGGCCCTGACCACCTTCGGCGTCACCTGGGATCCGCAGGATGAGGTGGTGACGATCCACACCCTGCGCATCCTGCGCGGCGGCCGCGCCATCGACCTGCTGGGCAAGGGGCGGCAGATGCTGGTCCTGCGCCGGGAACAGGACCTGGAGAAGGCCATGCTGGATGGCCGGATGAGCGCCACCCAGCAGATCGAAGGCCTGCAGGTGGGCGACATCCTGGATGCCTCCTGGACCCATTCGGGCCGCGACCCCGTGGCGGGCAATCGCTCGTACGACATGGAGGGCCTCGCCTTTCCGGGCGTCGCCAGCCGTTACCGCGTGCGGCTGTCGTGGCCGACGGGCGCGCCGATCCGCTACCGCACCACCGAGGGCTTCGGCGAGCCGAAGCTGACCCAGGACGGCGACTGGACCTACCTCGTGCTGGACGCGGCGGGCGTCCAGGCGCCCAAGCCGCCGGTCGGCGCGCCGCCCCGCTTCCGCCGCCTGGGCTTCATGGAGACCTCCAGCTTCGAGAGCTGGAACGAGATCTCGCGCATCATGGCGCCGCTGTACGCCCGGGCCGCGGTCATCTCCCAAGGTTCGGACCTGCGCGCCGAGATCGACGCCATCGCGGCCAGATCCGCCGATCCCAAGGTCCGCGCCTTCGAGGCCCTGCGGCTGGTGGAGGAGAAGACCCGCTACTTCTTCATCGGGATCGGCGACGGCGGCTATGTTCCGGCCTCGGCCGACGAGACCTGGCGGCGGAAGTTCGGCGACTGCAAGGGCAAAACGGCCCTGCTCCTGGCCATCCTGGCGGAGCTCAAGGTCCCCGCCGAACCGGCCCTGGTCAGCCTGGGCGGCGGCGACGGGATGAACGAGCGGCTGCCGTCGCTGGCGGCGTTCAACCATGTGATCGTGCGGACCGAGATCGAGGGCAAGACCTACTGGCTGGACGGCACGCGGACCGGCGACCGCAGCGGCCTGGACGCCCTGCGCCCGCCGCCGCACCGCTGGGCCCTGCCGGTCCGCGCGGAGGGGGCCGACCTGGTCGAGATCGTGGTCCCGCCGCTCAGCGAGCCGTTCGTGGAGGCGACCACGCGCTTCGACGCCTCCAAGGGCCTGGACGCGCCGGCGCCCATGGAAATGGTCAGCCGCTTCCGCGGCGATGCGGCCAACGGGCTGCGCCAGATGGTGGCGGCGGTCCCGCGCGCCGACCTGGAGCGCAACTTCCGCCAGCAGATGTCGGGCAACATGAGCTGGGTCGAGGTCGAGAAAGTGGAGTGGAAGGACGACGTGGACAACGACGCCTTCGAGGTGCGCATGGCGGGCATGGCCGACCTGGACTGGCGCAAGAACCCGGACCTCGGGATGCTCGAGTACAAGGTGACGGCGTCCACCACGAGCGCGCCGGGCTTCCCGCGCCGGGAACCTGGGCCGAACCGCGACGCGCCCTATGCCGTGCCGTTCCCGATCTACGTCCGCTCGACCACCGAGGTGGTGCTGCCGGGCGGGGGAAAGGGCTTCACCGTGCGCGGGCCCAGCGGGAAGGAGACCATCGGGCCCATGGAGCTCAGCCGCGGCTCGGCGATCACGGGCGGCGTCGCCCGCTTTACGACCGACATGCGCTCGCTGGCGCCTGAGATTTCGGCAGCCGACGCCGAGGCCGCCACCCGCACGCTTCGGCGGATCGCCGGCGAGGACAGCCTGATCCGCGCGCCCCTCTAGGCGCGGAGTCGCGTAAGCAAGGGGCGCCGTCCAGGAGTTGTGTCGCCGCGCCGGCCGCCAAGCTTGGCCTTGGAGTACAGTAAACACGCGTTTTGCGCCTTGATCCCCGTGTCGGGGTCCGCCATGGTCGCGCCGGTTCGAGGGGCGCGTATGATCAAGTCCGAGCTGATCGCGAA
The DNA here is from genome assembly GCF_001557235.1 of Phenylobacterium sp. CCH9-H3. Classification (GTDB taxonomy): domain Bacteria; phylum Pseudomonadota; class Alphaproteobacteria; order Caulobacterales; family Caulobacteraceae; genus Phenylobacterium. Next base: position 7,176 of record NZ_LSJI01000230.1, read on the forward strand.
ACTTGCGGAGGAAAACCCGCATCTCACGCAACGCGACATCGAGCGTGTGGTGGGCGTGATCCTGGAACGCATGATCGAGGCCCTGGAAGAGGGCGGCCGCGTCGAACTGCGCGGCTTCGGCGCCCTTTCGGTCCGCTCGCGCGACGCCCGCGCCGGCCGCAACCCCCGGACGGGCGAGCCGGTTGACGTCCGCGCCAAACACGTCCCCTTCTTCAAGAGCGGCAAGGAGCTGCGCGAACGGCTGAACGCCGACGACGAGGGCTGAAATCCGGTCAGGCCCTCGTATGGGAGGGTCTGATGGGCGTGTTCTCGGAATTCCGCGAGTTCATACACCGCGGCAATGTCGTCGATCTGGCGGTGGGCGTGATCATCGGCGCGGCCTTCAACGACATCGTCAAGGTCCTGGTGGACCAGGTGGTGATGCCTCCGATCGGCCTGCTCACCTCCGGCGTGGACTTCTCCAGGCTGGCGGTCGTGCTGAAGCCGGACGATCCGGCCACCGAAGTGAGTGAACTGGTGGCGATCCAGTACGGCGCCCTGATCAACGCCGGCATCAAGTTCCTGATCGTCGCCTGGGTGGTGTTCCTGCTGGTGAAGGCGGTCAATTCGCTGCGCCGCCAGGAGGCCGCCAAGCCGCCCGAAGCGCCGCCCGCCCCGACGCCGCAGGAGGCCCTGCTCGCCGAGATCCGCGACCTCTTGAAGACGCGAGCCTGACCGGGGCCTTGCGCCGGGCGCCTCGGCGCCCCTAATCCGGCTCATGGCAGCCAAGGCGAAGATCTGCGGAGTATCGACCCCCGAGGCGGTCCGCGCCGTCGTGGACGGCGATGCGGCCTATCTGGGCTTCATGTTCTTCCCGAGGAGCCCGCGCAACATTGCCCCCGAGGCGGCGGCGCGGCTGGCGCCCCCGGCGCGTGCGCGCGGGGTGAAGATCGTGGCGGTCGTGGTCGACCCGTCCGACAACGAGATCGACGCCATCGTGGCGGGCCTCGACCCCGACCTCATCCAGCTCCACGGCAAGGAAACGCCGGCCCGCGTGCGCGAGGTGGCGCAGCGGTCGGGCCGCGGAATCGTCAAGGTCGTGCCGGTCTCGGAGCCGTCGGACTTCGCCGCTGCGGCGGCGTACGAACCGCTGGTCGAGCACCTGATGTTCGAGACCAAGCCCCCCAAGGACGCCGACCGGCCGGGGGGGCTGGGTGTCGCCTTCGACTGGACGCTGCTTCAGGGCCGTCGCTTCCAGCGGCCGTGGTTTCTGGCCGGCGGCCTCGATCCGTGGAACGTGTCGGGCGCGATCGGCGCGTCCCAGGCCCCGCTGGTGGACGTTTCCTCTGGCGTGGAACGCGGTCCGGGACTAAAGGACCCGGCCTTGATCACGGCGTTCCTCGACGCTGTTCGCCGCGCGTAGAGGCCTGCCTTGGACGCCCCAGCCCGACCCAACGACTACACCGCCTATCCCGACGCCAAGGGGCGTTTCGGCGACTACGGCGGCCAGTATGTCCCCGAGACCCTGATGCCGCTGGTCCACGACCTGGACGCGGCCTATGCGGCGGCCAAGGCCGATCCGGCGTTCCAGGCCGAGCTGTCCGGCTACCTGACGCACTATGTCGGCCGCCCCAGCCCGCTCTATTTCGCTGCGCGGCTGACCGAGCATTTCGGCGGGGCCAAGATCTATCTGAAGCGCGAGGAGCTGAACCACACCGGCTCGCACAAGATCAACAACTGCATGGGCCAGATCCTGCTGGCCATGCGGATGGGCAAGACGCGGATCATCGCCGAGACCGGCGCCGGCCAGCACGGCGTCGCCACCGCCACAGTCTGCGCCCGCTTCGGCCTGCCCTGCGTCGTGTACATGGGCGCAGTCGATGTGGAGCGGCAGAAGCCGAACGTGTTCCGGATGAACCTGCTGGGCGCGGAAGTCCGGCCGGTGACCTCCGGCTCGGCCACGCTCAAGGACGCCATGAACGAGGCCCTGCGCGACTGGGTCACCAACGTCCACGACACCTACTACCTGATCGGCACCGCCGCCGGCATGCACCCCTATCCGGAGATGGTCCGCGACTTCCAGGCGGTGATCGGCCGCGAGGTTCGCGAACAGATCGTCGAGGCGGAGGGCCGCCTTCCCGACGCCGTGGTCGCCTGCGTGGGCGGCGGCTCCAACGCCATCGGCATCTTCCACCCGTTCCTCAACGACGAGGGCGTGAAGCTGATCGGCGTCGAGGCCGCGGGCGAGGGCATGGACACCGACCGCCACGCCGCCGCCATTAACGGCGGCCGCCCCGGCGTCCTGCACGGCAACATGACCTACCTGCTCCAGGACCGAGAGGGGCAGATCACCGAGGCCCATTCGATCTCGGCCGGCCTCGACTATCCCGGCATCGGGCCGGAGCACTCCTGGCTGCACGACGTGGGCCGGGCGACCTACCTCACCGCCACCGATGCGGAGTCCCTGAACGCCTTCATGCTGCTCTCGAAGCTGGAGGGCATCCTGCCGGCCATCGAGTCGGCCCACGCCCTGGCCCGGATCGGGGACGTGGCGCGCGACGTGGGCAAGGACGGCATCGTCGTCCTGAACCTGTCGGGGCGCGGCGACAAGGACGTGGGCACGGTGGCCGCGCACCTTGGCCGCCAGATCTGAGGGACGCCGGACTTTGACCAAGACCCGTATCGACGCGCGGTTCGCGGCCCTGAAGGCCGAGGGCCGGGCCGCCTTCGTCCCCTATGTGATGGCTGGGGACCCGGACGCGGCGACAGCGCTCGCGATCCTCAAGGGCCTGCCGCAGGCCGGCGCCGACCTCATCGAGGTGGGCTTCCCGTTCTCGGACCCCATGGCGGAAGGCCCGCCGATCCAGCGGGCGGCGCAGCGCGCCTTGGCCAAGGGCATGACGCTGACCGGCACGCTGGACCTCATCCGCAGCTTCCGCGCGGACGACCAGGCGACGCCCGTGATCCTGATGGGCTACATGAACCCCCTGGTGACCTGGGGCTTCGAGGCCTTCGCCCGCGACGCGGCGGCCGCCGGCGTGGACGGGGTGATCGTCGTCGACTGCCCGCCGGAAGAGGCCGACCCGCTCGCGGACGCGCTGGAGGCCAATGGCCTGGCGCTGATCTTCCTGACGACGCCCACCACGGACGACAAGCGCCTGCCCACGGTGATCCGCCGCGCCTCCGGCTTCGTCTACTACGTCTCGGTGGCCGGGGTGACCGGGGTCAAGGAAGCCGACGCGGCCGCCGTGGCGCCGAACGTCGAGCGGATCCGGAAGGCTGCGGGCCTGCCGGTCGCGGTAGGCTTCGGCATCAAGACACCGGAGCGCGCTTCGGCTATAGCCCAGGTCGCTGACGCCGTGGTCGTGGGATCCGCCCTTGTGGACGAAGTGGCCGAAGCAGTGGATTTGAACGAAGACGTGACCCGGCGAGTTCTTTCCAAAGTGGATTCTCTAGCTAAGGCTGTGCGCTTCGCGCGTCGGGGCCTCACGGCGGTCTGAAAACCATGGCGATGGCTGAACAGCGTAACGACAAACCGGGCCGTCCGCCGGCCGAACGGCGCCGAGGCTGGCTTTCGCGGATCGCGCCCGGCGTCCGCGGCTTCACCAAGAAGGACACGCCCGAGAACCTGTGGGTCAAGGACCCCGATACGGGCGAGATGCTGTATCGGCCCGACCTCGAGGCCGCCATGTGGGTCACGCCGTCGGGCAACCACATGCGCATCGGCTCCAAGCTGCGCCTGGACTACACGTTCGACGACGCCAAGTACGAGCGCATCGCGACGCCGATCGTGGCGGACGATCCGCTGCAGTTCCCGGACGACAAGCCCTACCCCGAGCGCCTGAAGGCCGCCCGCAAGGCCACCGGCGAGCAGGATTCCATGGCCGTCGGCTACGGCCACATCCTGGGTCAGCCGGCCGTGGTGATCGTCCAGGACTTCGCCTTCATGGGCGGCTCTCTCGGCATGGCCGCGGGCGAGACGTTCGTGGTGGCGGCCAAGGAGGCCGTGAAGCGCGAGGTTCCCCTGGTGATCTTCACCGCCTCGGGCGGCGCGCGGATGCAGGAGGGGACGCTGTCCCTGATGCAGATGGCCCGCACCACCCTGGCGCTGAACGAGGTGAAGAGCGCCGGCCTGCCCTACATCGTGGTGCTGACCGACCCGACCACGGGCGGCGTCACCGCCTCCTACGCCATGCTGGGCGACATCCACCTGGCCGAACCCAACGCCACCATCGGCTTCTCGGGACGGCGCGTGATCGAGCAGACCATCCGCGAAACCCTGCCGCCCGGATTCCAGCGCTCGGAGTTCCTGATGGAGCGCGGAATGGTCGATCAGGTGGTGAAGCGCGCCGATCTTCCGGAAAAGCTGAGTTCCATCCTGAAGACCCTTATGATGGGGCGTGAGCGCCTTTCCTCCGCCGCCTGAGCTGACCAACTTCGACCCAGGTCATGACCCGATCCGCGCCTCCGACGCGGTGATCCAGCGGCTGCGCGCCAACCACCCGACGCTGATCGATCTGTCGACCGGCCGGGTCGAGCGGCTCCTGGCGGCCGTGGGTGACCCGCACCGCAAGCTGCCGCCGGTGATCCATGTGGCCGGCACCAACGGCAAGGGCTCGACGGTCGCCTACCTGCGCGCCATCGCCGAGGCCGCGGGCCTGCGGGTCCATGCCCTGACCTCGCCGCACCTGGTGCGGTTCGCCGAGCGGATCCGCCTCGCCGGCAGGCTGATCACCGACGCCCAGCTCACCGACCTCACCGACCGGCTGGAGGCCGCCAACGCCGGCGAGCCGATCAGCTTCTTCGAGATCACCACGGTGCTCGCGCTCCTGGCCTTCGCCGAGACGCCGGCCGACCTCTGCATCGTCGAGGTCGGGCTGGGCGGGCGGTTCGACGCCACCAACGTCTTCGACGCCCCGGCGGTCAGCGTCATCACCCCCGTCGACTACGACCACCTGGAGATGCTGGGCCCGGGCCTGCCCAAGATCGCCTGGGAAAAAGCCGGGATCATCAAGCACGGCCGCCCGGTGGTGGTCGCCCGCCAGCCGGACGAGGCGCTGGAGATGATCGAGCGCGAGGCTGACGACCGCATGGCCCCTATGCTGCTGATGGGCCGCGATTTCGACGCCTGGGAGGAGCGCGGCCGCCTGCTGGTGCAGATGCCCGAACGGCTCCTGGACCTGCCGGCGCCCAGCCTGTTCGGCGGCTACCAGTTCGCCAACGCGGGCCTGGCCGTCGCCGCGGCCCTGACCTTCGACCGCGAGCTCAGCGACGAGGACCTGGGACGGGGCCTGACCTCGACCGTCTGGCCGGCCCGCATGCAGCGCCTGACCGCCGGCCCGCTGGCCGAGCTGGCGAGGGCGCGCGGGGCGGATCTCTGGCTGGACGGCGGCCACAACCCCCACGCGGGCCGGGCCCTGGCCGAGGCGGCGAGCCGGCTGATCGACCGCGACCCGCGGCCCCTGGTGCTGGTGACCGGCATGTTCGCCCGCAAGGACGCCGAAGGCTTCTTCCGGCCCTTCGCCGAGATGCGGCCCCGGGTGATCGTCACCGGCTTCGACAGCCCCATCGCCGCCACGACAGACGACCTGGTCGAGGCCGGCGTGCGGGCGGGCCTGGCGCCTGAGACCTCAGCCAACGTCTCCGACGCGGTCGCCCGGGCCCTGGAAACCGACGGCCCCGCCCCCCACGTCCTGATCTGCGGCGGGTTGCATTTCGCCGGCGAGGTCCTGGCCATGAGCCCCGAGACCTGGCCGACCTAGAGAGGTTTTCTTCGATGTTCGGAAAGCGCACCTGGCGCCTGGCGCTGCCGATCCCGTGGCTGGTCACCCTGGCCGTGGCCCTGGTGGTGCTGTTCGCGCTCACCAGCATCTACGGGCCAACGTCCACCGTGTTGATCGGCTGGCTCATCGGCTGGCTGATCGTCAGCCGGATCGTGAACTACATCGTCAGCCGCCGCCGGCCGAAGCGCAGCGGCGACTGACGAGAACAGTCAAATCAGGCCGCGACGCCGGCCTCGGCCAGCCACTCGAGGATCTTCTGCTTGGGCATGGCGCCGACCTTCATCGAGGCCATCTGGCCGCCCTTGAACAGCATCATGGTGGGGATGCCGCGGACGCCATAGCGCGAGGGGGTGGTCGGGCTCTGCTCGATATCCAGCTTGGCGATGGTCACCTTGCCGGCCAGCTCTTCCGAGAGCTGCTCCAGGGCGGGGGCGATCTGCTTGCAGGGGCCGCACCATTCGGCCCAGAAGTCGACCAGCACGGGGGTTTCGGACCCCAGGACGTCGGTCTGGAAGGTGTCGTCGGTGACCTTCACGGTGCTCATCTTAAAACTCCTATGCCGCGGTGGAATGCGCCGCCACGGCCTCTCGATCCGCGATGTAGGCGGCCCCTGACCCTGTATCAACCGTCACGGCGGAGCTCGGCAAGCGTTTGGATCACCAGCTTTTCTGGAACCGGCATCAGCTTCGGGCCGTCGGTCCACACGATGGCGGCCTCGATGCGCCGGCCCGGGAAGATGTCGGCCAGCACCGCCGAATAGAGCGCCATCTGGCGCAGGTAGGCCGGTTCGGCCGCTTCGATGACGTCGGGCGAGGGGCGGTTGGTCTTGAAGTCCACCACCAGCACCCGCTCGGGCAGGACGACGAGGCGGTCGATCCGGCCAGAAATCCTGAGGCCCGGCGGGAGGGCCGCCGCGGTCCCGGCCACGGCGATCTCCCCGCGCGAGCCGGGCCCGAACACCTCGGCGAACCGGGCGTCGTTCAGCACCGACAGGGCCGCGTCCGCCATCTCGGCGCGCTGGCCGTCGGTGAGGTCGGTCTCCCGCGCCAGCAAGGCTGCGGCCCCCGCCGCCCGCTCGGCCGGCGGCAGGTCGGGCAGCAGCTGCAGCAGGCGGTGGATCAGGTCGCCCCGCCGGAACCGCCCCAGCCCCTGCGCGGCCGCCAGCGGCGAGGGCGCGGGCACGGCGGCGCCCTCGCCCAGGTCCGACGGCGAGGCGTAGCGGGCAAAGGCCTCCGGCGCGGCCATGGCGGCGGCCCAGGCGGGGAGCGGTGAGGTTTCCACCGCGGCGGCCGCACGGCCCCCGAGCGGCCGCGGGTCGGCGCCATAGCGGTCGAAGGTCAGGTCGCCGGACTGCGCCGTCCGCACGCCCTCGGCGACGTCGGCGTGGGCCAGGGCGTCGCGGATCGCGCCCCACCAGCCGCGCAGCTTGGCCTGGTCGGTCCGCTCGGCCACCCGGCCGCACAGCACCAGCCGGTCGCGGGCGCGGGTCAGGGCCACGTACAGCAGCCGATACGCCTCCGCCTCCTCCCGCGCCGCCCGCTGCTCCCGTGCGCCCGCCGTCGCCGCGCAGTCCCGGGCCGACGACGCGCACCAGAGGAAGCCGTCCGCCCCGTCGTGCCGCACCCGCAGCAGCGGCGAGCCGCGGGCGGTCTGGGTCAGGGTGGTCTCGGGCAGGAAGACGATCGGCGCCTCCAGGCCTTTGGCCCCGTGCGCGGTCATGACCCGCACCTCCTGCCGCTCGGCCTCCATCTCCCGCTTCACGGTGATGTCCAGGCCGGCCAGTTCGGCGGCGAGGCTTTCCAGGTCGTGGACCCCGCGCGCCTCGGCGGCCAGAACCTGGTTCAGGAACTCGTCCAGGGCGTCCTCCGCCTCCGCCCCCAGCCGCCGCAGCAGCCGCTGGCGCATGGAGCGGCCCTCAGCGTCGATGTAGCCCAGCAGCCGCGCATAGAGCTCGAACGGCTGTCGCACCCTGGCCTCGACGAGGGCGTGGGTGAGGAAGGCGCAGGCCTCGCCCCAGTCCGACTGTTCGCCCGCCCGCCGCTGCAGCCGGTCCCACAGCGGCTCCTTCCCCCGCCCGTGGGCCAGCGCATAGAGGCTGTCGTCGCCCAGGCCGCAGAACGGGCTCTTCAGCAGCGCCGCCAGGGTCAGCTCGTCGCCCGGGAACAGCAGGAACCTGGCCAGGGCTGTCAGGTCGTCGAACACGATGTGCTCGCTGAGCGCCAGCCGGTCCGCCCCCGCCACCGGGATCCCCGCATGCTTCAGCGCCCGCAGGATCTCCTCGAACAGGGCCCGGCGGCGGCGCACCAGGATCAGCACGTCCCCCGCATGCGCCGGGCGCTCGCCCTTCAGGTCCTTGTCGTAGACCGCGTCCCCGCGGGCGATCAGGGCGCCGATCTCGGTGGCGATCCGCCGGGCCAGGCGGCGGTTGGCGCTGTCCTCGGGCTCGGCGTCCAGCGGCGCGTCCCAGGCCTCCCGCTCCTCGCCCTTGCGGTCCACCTCCAGCGGCCAGACGTCGACGCAGCCGAGGTCCCGGCGCGTCGGCTCGTGCTTGACCTCCTCGGGCGTTTCCCGCGGCTGGATCGCCTTCGATAGCTCCGGCGGCGAGAACACCGCGTCCACGAACGACAGCACCTGCGGCGTCGACCGCCAGGAGGTCAGAAGGTCCACCCGTTCGAACCGATAGCCCGCGCCCACCGCCCGGTCCCGGTGGAACTCGAACTTGCGCAGCAGCAGCTCGGGCTGCGCCCCCTGGAACGAATAGATCGACTGCTTCTCGTCGCCCACGACGAACAGCCGCCGCTGCCGGCTCTCGCCCTGCACGCCCGCGCCGGCGAAGAACTCCTCGGACAGGGCGTCGACGATCGTCCACTGGTCCGGCGCCGTGTCCTGGGCCTCGTCCACCAGGATGTGGTCGATCCCGCCGTCCAGTTTGTAGAGCACCCAGGCCGCCGCCGGCCGGTCGCGCAGCAGGTGGCAGGCCTTCTCGATCAGGTCGGCGAAGTCGAGCGCGCCGGCGGCCCGCTTCTCCGCCTTGTAGGCCTCGAGGTAGGCGTAGGCGAGCACCAGCACATGGACGGTGTCGGCGGCGATCTGGGCCGAGCGCCGGCGCTGCCGGGCCTCGTGCAGCCGCGCCTGTTCGGACAGGAGCCGCACCCGCAGCCCCTCGTGCGCCTTCAGACCGCTGGTCTTCCCGACCCATTTGACCGCATCGCCCTCGCCCCGCTCGGTGAAGAGCACGGCCAGCGCCTGGTCGAAGGTCGCCGCCGGGTCGTCGGCCACGGCGGCCATCTGCGCGGCGCACTTCTGGTCGGTCACCCCGCCCAGCCGCAGCACTTCGGCCGCGCCGCGCCACAGCTCCCGGTCCATCCGCAACATGGCCTCGGCCGCCAGGGCCTCCGGGTCGGAGCCACGCGGCACGTCCACCGCCCGCCAGACCCAGCCGACGGCGCCGTCGAACCCGCCCTGGCCGTCGAAGAAGCTCTGCAGCGCCGCGCGCCGCGCCTCGAAGTCGGCGAACATGGCGTGGAAGCTCTGGAAGTCGAGCTGCACCGACATGGCGGCATAGGCGTCCCCCAACGGCCCGCCCTTCATCGACATCTCGGCCACCAGCTTGCGCGCCGCCTGGGCCACCGCCGCCGAGGCCGCATCGTCCATCACCCGGAAACCGGGCGAGATCCCCGCCTCCAGCGGAAAGCGCCGCAACAGCTTCTCGCAGAAGGCGTGGATAGTCTGGATCTTCAGCCCGCCCGGCGTCTCCAGGGCCCGGGCGAACAGGCTGCGGGCGCGGGACAGGTCGTCGAACGGGCGATCCTGCAGGGCCGCGAGCTTCCCGGCGAGCTCGGCGTCCGGCAGCACGGACCAGTCGCCCAGCACCTGGAACAGGCGCCGCTGCATCTCGGCCGCCGCGGCCTTGGTGTAGGTGACGCAGAGAATGGTCTCGGGCTCGGCGCCCGCCAGCAGCAGGCGCGCCACCCGGTCGATCAGGGTCTTGGTCTTCCCCGAGCCGGCGTTGGCGGTCACGAACGCCGACAGGCCGGGGTCGGCGGCCAGCTTCTGCGGATCGACGGCGCGGTCCTTCAGGTCGAGGCTCATTCCTCGCCCTCCTCGCCGCTGGTGGACCATTCGAACACCCGCGCCAGGTGGTCGTAGTCGCTCATCCGCGCCTTCACGAACTGGGGCGCCACGCGGGAGAGGTAGGGCTGGGCCGGGTCGTCGAAGCGGCCGACCAGTTTGTGCAGCCCCTCCAGGGCCCGGGCCGCGGCCTCGGCGCTCTCGTCCCCCGCTGCGGCGCGGGTCTCGACCTTTCCGGCGGGCTTGCGGCCGGTGATCTCCAGATAGGTCAGGTCGCCGGGCTTCAGCGGGCCGAGGTCCGGGAAGCCGCCCGCCTCCAGGATCGCCGCCGTCAGGGTGAGCTGGGGCGAGAAGCCGGTCTGCACCTCCTTCTTCGACGGCGCCTTGCCGGTCTTGTAGTCCAGGATGTGGCCATGGCCGTCGGCGGTGACCTCGATCCGGTCGGCGCGGGCGGTGACCTTGAACGGCCCGGCCGGCGCCTGGATGGTCCGCTCCCCCTTCAGCTCGACGGTGATCTGCCGGCCGTCCCGCCGCTCCCGCTCCAGGTCGGCGACCCAGGCGGCGGCCTCGGCCGCCAGGGCGGCCTCGCGGGCCATGGCCTCGTGCGGCAGCCCGGCCTTCAGCAGTTCTTCCAGGTAGAGCGCCTGGAACGTCGCCGCCGCGTCGGCGGGCAGCTCGCCCGGATAGGTTTCGGCGAAGCGCTCGAAGGCCGCGTGGATCGCCGTCCCCCGGGCGCGGGCGTCGGCCTGTTCGTCCGGCCGGTCCAGCGGATAGAGCCGCAGGATGTCGCGCGCCCAGACGGCGTACGGATCTCGCGTCAGGCTCTCCACCCGGGTGACCGCCAGTTCGCGGGGGCGATGCGCCACGGGCGGAACGGGCGCCGGCCGTTTCACCGGGTCGTAGCCGCCGGGCGCGTCCAGGGCCCGCGCCCAGGCCAGCACCTCGGTATGACCGGGTATGGCCAGCCCGGCGCCGCGCGCCAGGGTCTCCAGCCGCCACAGCCACCGCGACTTGACTGCGGGCGCGCCCTCCCGGCGCTCGGTGTGCAGCAGGATCACCTCGGGCGCGCAGGCGGCCTGCGCGAAGTCGTGGGCCGCCAGGCCGATCCGCCGCTCGGGCGAGGGCAGGCCCAGCATCTCCCGCATAGGTCGCGACAGGAACGGATCCAGCGGCGCGCCGCCGGGCCACACGCCTTCCTCAAGGCCCGCCACCACCAGCCGGTCCGCGCGCACCAGCCGGGCCTCAATGGCGCCCAGGATGCGCAGGCGCGGATGGGTGGCCCCGCCGCTGCGCACCGTCTCGCCGTCCATCAGCCGCTGCAGCAGGTCCGCGAACTGGCGCGGCGTGACCCGGGGCAGGGCGTCCCCCTCGCGCACCAGGGCGCCCAGCAGCCGCGCCATGGCCTCGCCGCCGTGCCCGGCCCAGAGCTCGCCCGTGCTCCCCGCCTCGTCCGCGGCCAGGGCTTCCATCGCCTCCACGGTGCGCCGGGCGGCCAGGGCGGGGCTCTCGGCGTCGTCGTCCCACGCCAGGCCCGCCACGACGGCCTGCAGGCGCGCCGCGAGCGGCGCGGCGTTCCCGGCCTTGGCCCTCAGCTCGTCCCAGTCCCGCGCCCGTGGCCCACGCAGCGCGGCGCGCTCCAGGGCCGCGCTGTCGCCCAGCCGGGTGAACGGGTGCTTCAGCAGGCCCAGCAAGGTGACCGGATCCGTCGGGTCCACCGCGGCCCGGGCTGCCAGTGCGGCCAGCACGCCGCAGCGGCTTCCCGCCAGGCTCTCGCCTGCCGAGGAGTCCGGGACCACGCCCCAGCGCGCCAGGCGGGCGGTCACCCGCCGCGCCAGCACCTGGTCCGGGGTGACCAGCGCCGCCGTCCGCCCGGGCGTCTCCAGCGCCTCGCGCAGCAGGAGCGCGGTGGCGGTGGCCGCCTCCTCCTCGGTCCGGGCGTTGACCAGCGACAGGCCCGCGAGGCCTTCGGCGATGGCGTCGGGATGCTCGGCCCTCAGGCCCGCGATCACCGCCAGCCAGTCGGCGGTCTCCTCGGCCGGACGCAGCGCCTCGTTGACGATCCGGCGCCGCCAGCGTCCGGCGCTCTCGGCGCGGATCGAGGCCGGCCACAGCGAGACGTCGCGCTTGCCGACCCGGGCCTCGTCCAGCAGGCGCTTCAGCGCGCCCTGGGGATGCTGCACGTCCACCTTGGCCCAGGCCTTGTCGGCGAGGTCCTGATCCAGGCCCGGCAGCACCACGGCCCCCCTCGGCGCGGCGGCCACGGCGATCATGAGGGCGCGGGTCGCGGGCGCGGTGCCAGTGGAGCCGGCCGCCACCAGCACGCCCTTCGGCGGCGACTGCGTCCAGACCTCGGCGAGGCGGCGCAGCAGGCGCACGCGCCGCTCGCTCACGTCGGCCACGCCCAGGGCCCGCAGGCGTTCGGGCCACAGCGCCAGCGCCTTCTCCAGGAAGGTGCGGGAGACCTCCCAGTGCTCGGCCAGTTCCGCGCCCACTAGGCTGGCCAGGCGGTCGCCGACATCGACCTCCTCGATCTGCAGACCGTCCAGGAAGCCCCCCAGGGCGTCGGCCAGCTCCAGGGCCGCACCGGCGCTGACCAGGCCCCCCGGAATGTGCTCCGAGAGCTCCGAGACCAGCCGGGTGAGCTCGAAACGCCGGCGCAGCGGGTCGATCGCCGCGGGCAGGTCCAGCGCCAGATCCCCCGGCTCGAAGGGCGGCTCGCCGGCCTCCAGGTCGCCCAGGGGCCGCATCTGCGGCGGCAGCACGGCCTGGCCGCCCGAGGCCTTGATGAAGGCGTCGGCGAGCGCGCGGGCCCCGCGGCGGGTCGGGGTGAGGACCACCGCGTCGGCCAGGGCCTCCGGCCCCCGCGGCGCCAGCGCGTCGTAGAGGCCCTGCGCCAGGTCTTCCGCGAACGGCCGGTGCGCCGGGATGTTGAACCAGCGCGAGCCCGACTGCTCGAAGAAGGCCGCGGTCATGAGAGCGGGGCTTCGCCCAGGATCCGGGCTTCGGCCTGGTCGCGCGCCGCCGGGTCGCCCACGTGCATCCAGAAGGCGTCCATGGGCACGCCGTAGAGCCGGCCTTCCGCCTGCAGCCGATGCCAGAGGGGGATGATGGAAAAGGCCGCGTCCGGCTGGTCGTCCAGAAGCTCGGGCTTGAGGATCGCGAAGCCGATGTTGGCGAACGGCGTGGGCGGCGCCGCCGCGGTCGAATGGGTCAGCCGCCCCGCCTCGTCGCGGAAGAAGCCCTGCGGGCCCTCGAAGCCGATCCCCTGGCCCCGTTTCACCAGCAGCAGCAGGATGTCCATGGCCGCCGGGTCCCACGCCTGCTTCAGCGTCTCCAGCGCCGGCGTGCGGCCCTCGATCCAGAGGCTGTCGATATTGGCGACGAAGATCGGCTCGCGGCCCAGCTTGTCCGCCGCATGCCGGATGCCGCCGCCGGAATCCAGCAGGGCGGCGCGCTCGTCGGAGATCAGGATCTCAAGGTCCCGGCGGCCCGCCAAGTGGGCTTCCATCTGGTCGGCGAAGTGGTGGACGTTCACCACCGCCCGCTCGACCCCCGCGTCGCGAAGCCGGTCCAGCACGTGGTCGATCAGCGCCTTGCCGGCCACCGGAACCAGGGCCTTGGGCATGGTGTCGGTCAGCGGGCGCATCCGGGTGCCCAGCCCCGCGGCCAGCACCATGGCGGTCTTCGGGCCCGGGCTCATGTGCGTGATCCCGCCGGCACATGGCGGTCGAACCAGGCCTTCAGTCCAGCGAGCTCCGGGTCGGCCAGGCAGCGATCCAGATAGGTCCACAGGCGCGGCATGAAGGCGGCGTAGCGGGGCTTTGCGTCGCGTGTCACCAGCCGGGCGAAGATTCCGATGATCCGCGAGACGTTGAGCGCGCCCAGGGCGTGATAGTCGGCCAGGAACTGCGCGCGATCCAGGTCCGGCCGCAGGGCGAAATAGCGGGCGAGCGACCGCGCCTCGAGATCGGCCGACACGTCCCGGCGCGCGTCGTGCAGCAGCATGGACATGTCCCAGGCCGGATGGGCCTTCAGCGCGTCCTGGAAGTCCAGCAGGCCCACGCGGGCCGCGCCCTCGCGGACCGGAAGCCAGATGAGGTTTTCGGCGTGGTAGTCCCGGTGGCAGAACACCCGGGCGCCGTCCTCGCCCCGCCGGCGGATGGGCGCCCAGATCGCCTCCCACGCCGCGGCCGCCTCGGCGTCGAATGACAGCTCCGGCTTCAGCTTGGGCAGCCACTCCAGGATGATCTCGCCGCCGGTCTTCAGCGCCAGGTCGTCGTAGGTCAGCAACGGCCAGGCGGCGCCGTCATAGGTCAGCACAGGCGGCGGCTCGACCTGGTGCATGCGGACCAGGGCGCTGATGGCGTCGTCGTAGAGCGGCGCCTCGTCCTGCCCCTGTTCGATCAGGCGGGCATAGAGGTCGTCGCCCAGGTCCTCCAGCACGGCCAGGCCGCGGGCGGCGTCGGCATGCAGGATCGCAGGCGCCGAGAGGCCCTGTTCGCGCAGCCAGCCGGCCGTGGCGATGAAGGCGTCGACGCGGCCCGCCGCCAGCCGGGCAAGGGCGTTGTAGCCCAGGGTTTGGCGCTCCTCGGGCGTGGCCCCCGGGGGGCAGGGCGAGGTTTCCACCGACGGCGGCTGGTCCATGAAGATGAGCGTGCGGTCGGCCAGATGCAGCCGCTCGTAGCGCCGCGTGGAGGCGTCGCCGGTCAGCGGTTCGCGCCGCACCGACCCCAGGCCGGCGGCCTGCAGGAACGCCGCCTTTTCCGCCTCGCGCTCAGAGCTCAAGTCCACGTCCTTCCCAGGCGCCGTGCGGGGTGAGCCGCGCGCGGCGCGCGCCTGCGTCTTCGGTCAGTTCGATCTCTACGTCGAGTCGGTCGGGGGGCAGCCGGCCCTCCAGCCGCTGCGGCCATTCGATCACCGCCGCGCCGGCGTCCAGCGCCTCGTCCAGGCCGATCTCGTAGGCCTCGTCCGGATCGCTGAGGCGATAAAGGTCGAAATGGGCGACCGGCAGGCGGGGGCCTTCGTAGAACTGCACGAGGGTGAAGGTGGGCGAAGGCACCTCCTCGTCCGGCGTGGTCAGGGCCCGCACCAGGGCCCGCGCCAGGGTGGACTTGCCCGCGCCGAGAGGGCCCGACAGGCACACCGCCTCGCCCGACCGCAGGGCCGCCGCGATGGCCGCGCCCAGGCGCGCGGTGGCCGCCTCGTCCGGCAGGTTCATGCGAACGCCAGGTCCGGATCAGCCGGCAGTTCGCGCTCCACATAGGTCTTCAGCCGCCCCGTGACCGTGGCGGCGTCGCCGTCCAGCGCCGACGGCGGAATCGGCTGGCCGACGATGAGCTGGAAGCCGCGGCCGCGCTTGTTCAGCAGCTCGTGGAAGAGGGTGATGTCCCGCAGCTCGTGCGAGAGCCCGTGGAAGAAGTGGAACATCGCCGACCAGGGCCCGCTCAGGTGGACCGGCACGATCGGCGCCTCGTGCCGCGCCGCGATCGAAACCGCCGAGGCCATCCACTCCGGATCGGCCAGCGAGCCGTCGGCCTGTTTGCGCGCCAGGCGGCCGGCGGGAAAGATCACCAGGCAGCGTTCGGCGGCCATGGCCTCCCGGGTCTGGACCAGGGTGGCGCGCATCCGCTCGCGGGTGCGCTTGGCCTCGACCCATTCCACCGGGATCAGCACCTCGTCGAAGCGCGGCGCGACCCGGTGGGCGTCGCTGTTGGCGTAGAAACAGATGTCGGGCCGCAGCGCTTTCAGGGCGTCGAACACCGCGACCCCGTCGGCGATTCCGGTGGGATGGTTGCAGACCACCACACAGCGTCCCGTGGCCGGCGTCCGCTCGAGACCCCGGGCCGAGACCTTCAGCGCCAGCAGGTCGGACACATGGTCGAGGGCCGCGCGCCCGGGCAGGGGCGCGATGGCGTCGGCCATGCGCACGGCCTTGGCGTAGTCGAGCATGGCGTACAGCAGCGGCCGGGCCACCGGCCACACCGGGCTGGCCGCCAGCTTCGGGGCCCGCTCGGCGATCAGGATATCGACGATGTGGTCGTGGCGGCCCGCAGTGCGCACCGCGCCGGCCGGGGTGGCGAGCGTCATCGCGTCAGGATGGACCGCTGCGCCCGGCGCGAGCAAGTCAGGCGCGCAGCCGGGCGATCAGGGCGGCGGTGGAGGGGTCGTGGGCCCCGGCGGGGCCGCCTTCAAGCTCGCCCAGCACGCGGGTCGCCAGGGTCTTGCCCAGCTCCACGCCCCACTGGTCGAAGCTGTTGATCCCCCACAGCACGCCCTCGACGAAGGTCTTGTGCTCGTAGAGGGCGACCAGGGCGCCCATCCGCTCCGGGTCCAGCCGGTCCAGCAGGATGAAGCTGGAGGGCCGGTCGCCGGGGAAGGTGCGCTGGGGCGCCAGGGCGTCGATCTCGGCGGCGGACTTGCCCGCGGCGGTCAGTTCGGCGCGGACGTCGGCCTCGGTGCGACCCACCAGCAGCGCCTCGGCCTGGGCCACCGCATTGGCCAGCAGCTTGGTCTGGGCGGCCGGATCGCCCTCGGAGCCCTGGGCCACCGCCAGGATGTCCACCGGGACCACGTCGGTGCCCTGGTGCAGGAGCTGGAAGAAGGCGTGCTGGCCGTTGGTGCCCGCATCGCCGAACACGCTGGCGGCGGTGGGATGGGCCACCGGCTGGCCGGTCGCGGTCACCCGCTTGCCGTTCGATTCCATCTCAAGCTGCTGCAGGAAGGCGGCGAACAGGCGCAGGCGCTGGGCGTAGGGCACCACCGCCCGGATCGAACGGCCCAGGCCGTTGCGGTTGAACACGTGGGCCAGGGCCAGCAGCACGGGGGCGTTGGCGGCCAGCGGCGCGGACTGGAAGTGCTCGTCCATGGCCCGGGCGCCGGCCAGCATCCGGGCGAAGATGTCGTAGCCCAGGGCCACGGCGCAGGACAGGCCCACCGACGACCAGATCGAATAGCGGCCGCCCACCCAGTCCCAGAAGCCGAACACCTGGTCGGCCGGCACGCCGAAGGCCTGCGCCTTGTCGGGCGCGGCGGAAACCGCCACGAGGTGGCTGTCCGAGGCGGTCCCCAGGCTGTCGCGCAGCCAGGCGCGCGCGGCCTCGGCGTTGGTCAGGGTCTCCAGGGTGGTGAAGGTCTTGGAGGCGGTGACGACCATCGTCTCGGCGGGATCCAGCCCGGTCAGCGCCTGGGCGAGCTCCGCCGGATCGACGTTGGCCACGAAGCGCAGCTCGATCTGCGGATCCAGCGGCTTGAGCGCCTCCCACACCAGCCGCGGCCCCAGGTCGGAGCCGCCGATGCCGATGTGCACGATGGCCCGGAATGGCTTGCCCGTGGCGCCCGTCTTCGCGCCCGACCGGACGGCGTCGGCGAAAGCGGCCATGGCGGCCCGGGTGGTCTCCACGTCGGCGGAGACCGGCTGGCCGTCGGCCCGGAAGTCCGCGCCCTGCGGCGCGCGCAACGCCATGTGCAGGGCCGGGCGGCCCTCGGACGCGTTGACGATCTCCCCGGCGAACAGGCGACCCCGCGCGGCCTCGATCCCGGACGCCTCGGCCAGGGACAGCATCGTCTCGAGATCGGCCAGCGACCAAGGGTGCTTCGACAGGTCCAGCTCGAGCCCCGCGGCGGACAGGGTCAGCCGCGCCAGCCGGTCGGGCTCGGCCGCGAACAGGCCTGCGATGCGCCGGTCGCGCGCGGCCTCGGCGGCCTTGGAAAGGGCCGCCCAGGCGGCGTCGGACTTGGACAAGGATACCTCTCTAGCCGGCGGAGCCGTATTTCACGCTGCAGCCGTACGGCCGGGTGGCGGCCTGGGCCACGGGCCGGCCGGCCTTCACGTCGGCGAGCGCGGCGGCCACGTAGTTCTTCGCGCCCTTCAGGCTCGCCGGGTCGGATGACGGCTTGTCGTCGATGCCGCCCATATAGATCAGCTTGCCGGTCTTATCGACGATGTACATGTGCGGCGTGGTCTTGGCGTCGTAGGCGCGGCCCACGGTCCCGGCCGGATCCAACAGCACCTCGGCTGGCGCCGCTTTCTCCTTTGTTTTCCACTGCATAGCCTGCGGACCGGTCAGGTGGCCCTGCATGCCGGGCGCCGACGAAATGACCGTCAGCCAGACCACCCCATCCTTGGCGGCCTGGGCCTGAAGGCCCTGCATGGCGCCTGCGTTGTAGTGTTTCTGAACATATGGGCAGCCATTGTTGGTCCACTCCAGAACCACGGTCTTGCCGCGGAACTCCGAGAGGGAGCGGGTCTTGCCCGAGGCGTCGAGCGCCTGGAACGCGGGCGCCGGCTGGCCGAGGACCGGCGCGGCGACGGCGGGCGCCGCGATGGCCGCGGCGGCGGTGAAGGCGAGGAGGAAGCGGGTCATGGTTGCGGCTCCTTCGGGGGAAAGGGGTCAGCTGGTCCTGCCGGCGGCGTCCAGGGCCTTGACCACCACGCCTTCGGTCAGGATCGACGGCAGGATAGCGGGCTCGCCGCCCTTCGCGCCATACACGAGATAGAGCGGCACGCCGGCGCGGCCGAACCTGGCGAGCTCAGCGGCGATGACCGCGTCGCGTTTGGTCCAGTCGGCCTTGAGGTAGACGGCGTTGTTCCGCGCCAGGGCTTCGGACACGGCCTTGGTGGAGAGCGCGGTCCGGTCGTTCACCTGGCAGCTCACGCACCAGGCGGCCGTGTAGTTCACCAGCACCGGGCGGCCCTCGGCTTGCAGGGCGGCCAGCCGTTCGGGCGTGTACGCCTCGTCGTCCAGCTTGGCCTCGCCGGAGGACTGGGCGGCGTCGGCGATGGCGTAGGCGGGCCAGAGCGCGCCGCCGACCACCGCAACGGCGCCGACGACGGTCGCAGCGGCGGCGAGGCCGACGTGCCGGCCCCCGATGGCGTGCTGGCGTTGAGCGGCTCCGGCGATCCAGGCGGCGAGGGCCAGCAGGACGGCCGCGCCGAGGATCCGCGGCACGGCGTCCGGACCCACCTGCACGGTCAGCACCCAGACCAGCCAGGCGACGGCGCCGTACATCGGGAAGGCCAGGGCCTTCTTGAAGATGTCCATCCAGGGGCCCGGCCGAGGAAGGCGCGACAGCAGGCCGGGGACGAAGGCCACCGCCACGAAGGGCAGGGCGAAGCCGATCGCCAGCGCCAGGAAGACGACGAGGGCGGCGACAGGCGGCTGGGTCAGGGCCCAACCCAAGGCCGGCCCCATGAAGGGCGCCGTGCAGGGCGCCGCGACGACCACGGCCAGGACGCCCGTGAAGAACGAACCCGCCAGGCCGCCCCGCGAGGCCAGGCCGGTCCCGACGCCTTGCAGCGATGTCCCGATCTCGAAGACGCCGGAGAGGTTCAGGCCCACCAGCAGCATGAGGAGCGCCAGGGTCGCGACGACCGGCGGGTCCTGGAGCTGGAAGCCCCAGCCCACTGCCGAGCCCGCGGCCCTGAACGCGATCAGGATCGCGGCGAGCCCGAGGAAGGTCACCAGGACCCCAGCGCCGAACGCCAGCCCCTGACGGCGCGCCTCGGCCTGCTCGCCGCCGTGGCCCGCCAGGGAGGCGGCCTTCATGGCCAGCACCGGGAAGACGCAGGGCATCAGGTTCAGGATCAGCCCGCCCAGCAGGGCGAAGAAGGCGGCGGAGGCGAGGCCGAGGTTGGCCGCCCCGGCCGGCGCAGCCAGCTTCACGGGCGGCGGTCCAAGCCCGGCGGCCGCGGCGGGCAGCGGCCCGGGTGCGGCCGTGACCTCATAGGCCTTGTCCGCCACGACGAGCACGCCCGCCAGGTCCTTGGGCGGCGTCGGCGACTGGAAGTCGTAGCCGGCGACGATCGAGAGGGTCAGGCCTTCGGGCCCGCGCTCGATCGCCTGGGGCTTGGCGTGGTCGATGGCCGTGCCGGAGAAGGGGTAGAAATAGGCGTCGGCCATGTCCGCGCCCTTCAGCGCCGCGCCCGTGATCGCCAGCTTCACCGCCTGCCCCTGCGCTTCGAACGCACCGGTCAGGCCGGCGGGCTTCGGCGCCTCGGCGAGCGTTTTGGCGATCGCAGAGCCCCACCTCGGGTCGGCCGGCGCGGGTCCGTCGGTGACCGGCAGCGACAGCGTGAGCGCGGCGCTCTCGGGGATGCAGATGTCGGCGCAGACGAGGAAGTCGGCCTTGGCCTGCAGCGACACCGTCGAGCCCGGCGTGGCGCTGGCCGGCGCCGTCAGCGCCATCGGCAGCAGCACCTCGTCCTTGTAGCCATAGTTGGTCAGCGGCCCCAGCGGCAGGCGGTGCGGCGCGGGCCAGGTGAAGCCGGATGCGGTCCAGCCGGCCGGCAGGGTCCACGCGATCTTGGTGGCCTCGCCGCTGTCGCCGGGGTTTCGCCAATAGGTATGCCAGCCGGACTGGATCTTCTGGCGCAGGGCGACGTGGATCGTCTGTCCGGGCGCGATCCCCTGCGCCGCCGGGACGAGCTCGGCCGTCAGGTGGCCGGTGTTCACCGGCTGCGCGGCCGCGACGCTCGAAATGGCGAGGGCGAACAGGCCGCCCAGCAGGAACCGCATCATGACCTCAAGCTGCGCCGGTCTTGTGGGCGCTATATGGCGGGCTTGTGTCGCGCGCGCAAAGCGGGCTCGACTTCGGGGCCTCCCGGGCCATGATCGGGAATCAGGTTCGCTGACGCAAGGAGTCCAGGTGCCCGCCTCGTTCGACGACATCGAGATCGGCCAGGTGGCCTCGCTGGGCGCCTGCGGCGTCGACCCCGCCGCGCTGGAGGTCTTCGTCGCCGCGTTCACGCCCGGCTGGGCGCTGGACCGGGGCGCGCCCGACGCCATGGTCTACGCCATCTGGGCGAAGCTGGACGCCGTGGCCGCCACGGATTGGCCCCAGACCAAGCGCCTGGGCGTCGATGCGCTGCGCTGGATGCGCAACCCGCCGGCGGGCGAACTGCTGCGCGGCCGGATGACCGTGATGGCCAAGGACCCGGTGGGCGACGACAAGGGCATCGTCATCGCCCAGCACGACCTGCTCGACGAGGCGGGCCGGCTGGTCTTCAGCTGCCTGACCCGGAGCGTGTTCCAGCGGTAGCGGATCGCTGCTCCCGCCGGCGAGCTCGCGAATCGAAAGGGGCCCCGCCTTTTGAGCGAAAGCCCCCTCCGGCGCTGCGCGCCACCTCCCCCGCAGCGAGGAATCGTCGTTCTTAAGCGTTCGCCGCTTGCGGCTGCTGCGCGGCCTTGGTGAGCGCCAGGGCGATCATGCGGTCCCAGCCCACCAGGCTATGCATGTGAGCGTAGATCTGGCCCAGGGCGCCGTTGTCGCGCAGCTCGATGAATTTGTCCTTGGGCAGGGCGTTCAGCTTCTCCTCCGAGACGCCGAAGTACTCGGCGATCTTCTGGGTCTCGCCGGCGGTGCCGTCCGGGTTGGCCGGGGTGAAGGTGGCTTCCTTGGTCTCGAACAGGTCCAGGTCCTTGAGGATCTGGACGAAGCTGACCGTACGCTGACGCTCGACCTCGAAGTTGTTGCAGAACTCGATGCAGTTCTTCGTGTACTCGGTCGGCTCGCCCTTCTCGTCGAAGAAGGCCATGTCGTAGCCCTTGTCGACGATGAACTCGGCGTTGCGGTCGATGCAGAGAACCATCTGGTTGTTCGCCTCGTCGTTGGCGAACACGAACGGGTAACGGCGCACGTAGGCCGGGATGTAGATGCCGCTCTCGAACGTGCCGTCGTCCTTGACGAACATGTTCTCGCCGGCGTTCAGGCCCATGACGGCGATCGGCAGCTTCTCGTCGCCCACGAAGATGATCGGGCCGGTCACAGCGGCCAGCGGGAACTCGCCCACCGTCAGCGGGATGGCGTGGCCGGTCTTGGCGAACTTGAACGGACCGTCCATCCGCTTCACGCCGATCTTGCCGTGCAGCTCCTTCGCCAGAGGCTCGGGCTTGGAATAGAACAGGACGTTGCCGGAGAGCTGGCCGGGCGGCATCGGTTGGGTCGCCATGTAGAACCTTCGAATTCGTGGAGCAGGCGCGCGCCGTCGTTCGGCTCGCGCGCCGAGGTCGCCTCCTCTAGCCGATCCCGTTACGCCGGGCAAATGCGGTGCGGCGCTTGCGCCCCCGGCCGCCAGCCCCTTCAATTGCGTCCGCACAACAAGCCACGCGAAGACGAGGACGGGGAGACGCCATGCCCATCTACTATCCGGACATCCTGGACCAGGGGACCAAGCCGCGGACCTTCCGCTATGGCGACAAGGACGTGATGCTGTACGCCCTGGGCATCGGCCTGGGCGCCGACCCGGTGAACGAGACCGAGCTGGCTTTCGTCTACGAAAAGGGCCTGAAGGTCGTGCCCACCGCCGCCACCGTCCTGGCCGGCCGCGGAACCTCCGAACCGCTGCCCACGCCGGAAGGGCATCGGCCCAGCATGCCCAACTATCTGATGCTGGTGCACGGCGAGCAGAAGGTGGAGCTGCACCGACCCCTGCCGACCGAGGGGGCCTTCACCACCGAAAGCCGCACGATCGGCGCCTATGACAAGGGCAAGGACAAGGGCGCGGTGCTGGTCAGCCAGACCATCTGGCGCGACGAGGCGGGCGAGAAGGTCGCCACCCTCACCGGCTCCAGCTTCTGCCGCGCCGACGGCGGGTTCGGCGGCCCGGCTGAAGGCGCGCCGGAACCGCACCCGACGCCGAAACGACCCCCCGACAAGTCGGTCGACATCGCGACCCGGGAGGACCAGGCGCTCCTCTATCGCCTGAACGGCGACCGCAACCCGCTGCACTCGGACCCCGACAGCGCCAGGCGCTCGGGCTTCCCCCGCCCCATCCTGCATGGCCTGTGCACCTACGGCATCACCTGCCGCGCTGTGCTGCAGGAGATCGTGGACTGGGAATCCGACCGGATCGCCAGCCACGAGGCCCGCTTCTCCGCGCCGGTCTTCCCAGGCGATACGATCACCGTCGACCTCTGGGTCGATGGCCCCGTGATCTCGTTCGAGGCCCGGGTTAAGGAGCGGGGCGCGACCGTCATCAAGAACGGCAAGACCGTACTTCGAACCTGAATGAGGCCTCCGCTTTGATCCGCCACCTCCTGACCGCCGCGGCGGTACTCGCCCTTTCCGCCTGCGCCACGGCCTCGACGCCTGGCGGGACGGCCGCTCACGCTTCCGCGGGGGCGGCGTCCGGCAAGCTGACGGGCTACTTCGGCTCCAATCCGCTGGACGGCCGGGCGATCCTCGGCCCCCCGCCGACGGTGGACTCCCCGCACGGGAGGGCGGATCGGGCGATGTTCGAGGATACCCGCAAGCTGGAGGGCTCGGCCCGCTGGAAGGCGGCGATCCAGGACAACGACCTGTGGGGCGGCGGCGCCATCAAGCGGTTCTCATGCGCCATGGGCGTCAGCCTGGACGAGCGGCAGACGCCGCGCACGCTGCGCATTCTGGAACGCGTGGAGCTCGATGTCCGCACCGTGGGCACGCCGGCCAAGGACGCCTACGGCCGCCAGCGTCCCCTGATCGGCAACGACGCGCCCGTGTGCGTGCCGCGTGAGGACTGGATGAAGACCAACGCGTCCTATCCGTCCGGCCACGCGATGACCGCCTGGTCGTGGGCTCTGATCCTGACGGAGCTCGCGCCGGCCAAGGCCGACCCGCTGCTGACGCTGGGCCGCGAGTCGGGCGAGAGCCGCGTGGTCTGCGGCGTGCACTTCATCTCGGACGTCGAAGCCGGCCGCACGCTGGCCGCCGGCATGGTCGCGCGCTTGCATTCCGACCCGACGTTCGTGGCCGACATGGCCGCCGCGCGCCGGGAGCTGGCCGGGGCGAAGGCCGCGCCGGAGGGATGCTCGGCGAGCTAGGGCCGCCTCGCCACGAAGACCACGTGGCGGCGCAGCGGGTGGCCTTCGGCCAGGACGGGGTGGTCGAAGTCGCGCGTCGGGTCATGGCGCATGCCGACGCGGCGCATGACCTCTTGAGAGCGCAGGTTCGAGGCGGCGGTCCAGGCGAGGATCTCGTCGTTCGCCTGCGTGGCGAACCCCCAGTCGAGAAGCGCCCGGGCCCCCTCGGTCGCGTATCCCTGGCCCTGCGCTTCGACCGCCAGACGCCAGCCCAGCTCCAGGCACGGGGCTAGCGGCGCGTCCGTCTGCGCCCGGATGCCGATCATGCCGACGAGCCGGCCGTCGGCCTTTCGTTCGGCCGCGAAGAAGCCGAAGCCGTCCCGCGCGATCTCCGCGTTCAGCCGGTCCAGCAAGGCGTCGCTCGCGGCACGGTCGATGGCGCCGCCCAGCCACTCGCCCACCCGTGGGTCGCCATTGATCGCGGCGAGGGGCGCGCGATCGTCCTCGCGGAAAGCCCGCAGGATCAGGCGTTCCGTCTCGATCATGCCGGTCTGGGCACGAGGGTTGGATCGGCGAACCACTTATTGGCGTTTAATTTCTACGATTCCTGTCGGGTCGATGAAGACCATTATCGTAGTAGAGTGGTCGGGAGTGTTCAGTTTGCCGCTTGTGAGGGTCAGAATCTGTCGGCCCCTGTTGCATGCGACAGTCGGTGCCTCAAGCGTAGCGAGGCCATCTAGGGCGGCGTTGACGCGCGCGATTTCGGCGGACGGCAGTGGAGCGCCGTCGCGCGCAAGCGCTATCACTGTGAGCGGTCCATTTGGCAGCCGAGACTGCAGCGCGATGTTCGTCGTCACCTTGCCGCAGGTGAAGCGGAAGTCGGCGTAGACGCTGTCGCTGCGCTTGGGCTCCTCAATGGTGACCGCTGTCAAGGCCGGCGCCAATGCACCCAAACCCAGCGTCAATGCGACGAAGCTCATGCGGCCTCCTGCTTAGAAAATTTCTTCCGCAGTGTGGGAACGATTATAGTATCCGAACTCCCGAGTAAGGTTGTCTGGCCCAATTATATAGTGTCGGAAGTAAAATTCGAAGTCCGCTGGAGACAGCGCAGCGTTTCTTAGCTGCTCTGCTGCATTCCAATCAGAAGGCTGTCCTGGCCCATTGTCGGACGGCCACGGCGTCATTGCCCAGTTGGCGTCGTTCAGGGCTGCTGGGTGGCTGTGGATAAGGCCAATGATGTCTCCCGGCTGAACTCCAGCAAATTGGAAGTTGATGGAATGCGGATCGGCCGCGGTGCCATAGAATGGCCCAAGTGACTTAACTTGACCATCTGCCTCCCGATACATTACGAATCCGATTTCGACCTGATTGTACATTGGGTCGTTCTCGATCGCCGCGCTCAGATGTGTGGCCAGCTCGTCAGCTGCTTCGTCCCAGACGATTTGCTCATTGAACCAATGTGGGGGTCCGTTCGTTCCGCCGCCGCCTCCGCCTGTCTGCCAACCGCCACTTGCTAGCCGGCTCCCGTCGAAGCCCCAGTAGACAAACGCATCGCCGCCGATGGGGCGGGAGCCGACGACGACGACTTCGCCAACAGTGTTGGGTACGTCAGACATGACTTATGCTCCATAATATGACTTACTGTGTTGCAGCAAAGTTCTGTAATCACCACTGCGAATTCGCAAAATTCGGCCCAACTCCCTGCCAGACCGAGCATTCGATATTGCTCAACTAGCGCGCCGCCCTGGATTTTACTGACCACCGCGAGCCCGAGGCACGGTGCGCCTATCAAGCCACTGTCGGCGAGCACAGAGTAAAAGACTGCCCGTCCGGTCCGGCCGTTTCCGTCTTGGAATGGATGTCGCATCACTAGCGTCGCCATCGCCATCCATGCGTTGAGAAGGGCAGAATCCGTTCTGCTGGCGTTCGCGCGCACTTCCTCCAGCCAGATTTCGGGATGACAGGCCTTTGGGAACTCGTATCGAACACCGGTTAGATCGGGGTTGGAAAAACAAGGGCCGCGGCGCAGAATTGATGGATGCCCGAGCAAGCAACTTGAGACTTCTTCAAGGAGAAGAAGGTCGGACAACAAATTTGGAAGGCGCTTCCAAAAGTAGAAGGTCAGCACGGACTCCGGGGGGCGGATAAGCATCTCCTTGACGGACGGTGCTGCGAATTGCCTGCCATGTGGAAGTGCTGGGAAATATTTGGCTAGAAGTCCAGCCTCGTGGGCAAATATAAGTTCAGAATCCAAGGATAAAACCAACCTTGAATCTTCAGAGAACCACGTATTGTAGAGATCTCGAATTCGAGCTTCCAGCTCATGAGATCGACAAATAAGGTTCTTCGGCGGCCCAGATGGAGCTTTCACTTAAGCGTCCCCGCGTGCACCATCCTGGGTAACCCACCAGAAAGCGGTCTGCAACCTAGAAATGTGGTAGAGCTTGCGGTTTCTCTGGGGTAGAGATGCTATCTGGGT
Organism: Phenylobacterium sp. CCH9-H3; assembly: GCF_001557235.1. Lineage (GTDB taxonomy): Bacteria > Pseudomonadota > Alphaproteobacteria > Caulobacterales > Caulobacteraceae > Phenylobacterium. Next base: position 33,266 of record NZ_LSJI01000230.1, read on the forward strand.
GGGGGTGGACCAAGTGCCCCGTACAGATCGGTCCGCCGGTCGCGGAAGAAGCCCCAGGCCGCGCGATGGGTCTGCAGGAAGTCCAGGTCGAAAGAGGCCCGCACGATGCCCTCGTCCTCCCGGCCCAGGGCGGAGACCAGGTCGCCGCGGTGGTCGGCGATGAAGCTGGAGCCATAGAACTGCTGGCCGCCGTTGGGATAGCCGTCCCAAGGCTCGAAGCCCGTCCGGTTCGCGCCGACCACGGGGATCACGTTGGAGACGGCGTGGCCCTGCATGGCGCGGCGCCAGGGGGCGGCGGTGTCCAGGCTGGGGTCGTGCGGCTCGGAGCCGATGGCGGTGGGATAGAACAGCACCTCGGCGCCCATCAGGGCCATGGCACGGGCGCACTCCGGGTACCACTGGTCCCAGCAGATGCCGACGCCGATCCGGCCGAACCGCGTGTCCCAGACCTTGAAGCCCGTGTCACCCGGCCGGAAGTAGTACTTCTCCATATAGCCGGGGCCGTCGGGGATGTGGCTCTTGCGATAGACGCCCATCAGGCTGCCGTCGGCGTCGGCCATCACCAGGCTGTTGAAATAGTGCGGCCCCTCGCGCTCGAAGATCGAGATCGGCAGCACCACGCCCAGCTCGCCGGCCAGGGGCGCCAGGGCCGTGACGCACGGATGCTCGCGCCAGGGATGCGCGGTGGCGAACCAGCGCTCCTCCTGGGCCACGCAGAAGTAGGGCCCCTGGAACAGCTCGGACGGCAGGATCACCTGCGCGCCCTCGGCCGCGGCCTCGCGGATCAGCGCCTCGGTCTTGGCGATGTTGGCCGCCAGGTCCTCGCCGTACGAGGTCTGCAGGGCGGCGACGGTGATCTGGCGCGACATCAGGCCGGCTCCTGCTGGGTGATGCAGTGGAAGGACCCGCCGCCGGTCAGGATGGCGGTGGACGGCAGGCCGATGACCTCCCTGTCCGGGAACACTTCTTTCAGCGCGCCGACCGCGAACTGGCCGGGCTGCTCGGCATAGAGGGGCACGATCACCGCCCGGTTGGCGATGAGGAAGTTCATGTGGCTGGCGGGCACGGGCCGGCCGTCCTCGCCGTCGATCCAGCCCGGCGAGGGGATGCGGACGACCGTCAGCTTGCGGCCCTCCGCGTCCGTCATCTCGGCCAGGCGGCGGGCGGCGTCGTCGAAGGCGGGTGCGTTCGGGTCGCCCTTGCCCCAGGCCACCGGGATCGCCACCGTCGCCGGGGCGACGAAGCGGGCCAGGTTGTCCACGTGGCCGTCGGTGTGGTCGTTCACCAGGCCCTCGCCCAGCCACAGCAGCTTCTTCGCGCCCAGCGCCCTGCCCAGGGCCTCGGCGGCGGTCTCCTCGGTCCAGCCGGGATTGCGGTTGCGATTGAGCAGGCACTGGCCGGTGGTCAGCACGGTTCCCGCGCCGTCGTGGTCCACCGCGCCGCCTTCCAGGATGAAGTCGTTGGCGACGAGCTCGGCGCCCGACGCCGCGGCGATCTGGGCGGCCACGGTGTCGTCGTGCTCCAGCTCGTACTTGCCGCCCCAGCCGTTGAAGCGGAACCCATGCGCACGGCCGTCGGCGAAGATCGGGCCGGTGTCGCGCAACCAGATGTCGCCGAAGGCGCCCGGCACGATCTCGATGTGGGCGACGCCGCCCAGCAACTCGCGCGCGGCGGCCTCGCCGTCCGGATGGCCGGTCATCAGCTTGACGGTCTCGCCGCCCGGGCCTGCGAGGGCGCGCGCGAGGGCGGCCACCTCGGCCTGGGCGGGCTTAAGGTTGTCCTCCCACAGGTCCGCATGGCTGGGAAAGCCCAGCCACATGGCCTTGTGGGGCGCCCATTCCGCAGGAACGACGAAGCTCATCTCAGGCTGATCTCCAAAGCCGGGCGCAGATGGCCCCCTCGGACCCCCGCGTCAAGCGCGCGCCCAACGAGAAAGGGCGGCCGCATCGCTGCGGCCGCCCCGTTCCGAAGTCCGATCCCGGACCTGCCGGTCTTAGTACTCGACGTGCAGGGTCAGGATGAAGGTCCGGCGATAGCCCGGCTGGCCGAGGCCGGTGCCGGTCAGGTTCGCCGTGATGTCGGCCAGGTAACGCTCATCGAACAGGTTCCGGATGTTGCCCTGAAGATAGGTGTTTTTCAGGCCGAACTGGTCGAGCTTCAGGCGGGCGTCGAGATCCCACAGCGTGTAGCCGTTGAACTTCTCGGTGTTGGTCAGGTTCGTCCAGCGGTCGCCGACGAACTTGCCCTGCACGCCCAGGCTGACGGCCTCGATCGGATCCCACTGGGCCCGGACGCCGCCCTGGAACTTCGGGGTCTCGTAGAGAGACTTGCCCTTGGTCGCCAGGGGGGGCTGCCCAGCGCCGGTGGCCGGGATGTCATCCTGGATCTCGGATTCGATGTACGAGGCCGAGGCGTAGAAGCTCAGTTGATCCGTGGGCTTGAAGGCCACCTGGCCGTCGATGCCCCACAGTTCCACGTCGCCCACGTTCGCGGAGAAGGCGATGCCGGCCTGCTCGTCGAACACGCGCTCGATGCGGTTGCTGAACTCGTTGCGCCACACCGAAGCCGCCGCCATGACCGGGCCGCTCTGGTAGCGGAGGCCGACGTCGAAGGTCTTGGCATTTTCCGGACCCGGATCGACCAGTACCCGGTCGTATAGATCGTCGGTCCGCGGCGCCGAGAGGGTCTCGGCGTAGCTGGCAAAGATCGTCAGGTCGTCGTTGATGTCGTAGCTGATACCCACGTTCGGCAGAACGTCGTCATACTTGCGCGTGAACGAGCGCGGCGAGCCGTAGCGGTTCGACGCGCTGGGGTTCAGGGCGCTGACCGGGAAGGTGACCAGCGGCTTGCCGGTGCCGTCGTCGGTGCCGGGGACCGGCGTGCCGACCTGCGTGGTGCAGTAGGCGTTGAAGGTGTCGCGCTGGTAGCAGTACTGGTTCAGGTCGCGCTTGAAGAAGGGCGCCCGGACGCCGGCGTTAAGCAGCAGCTTGTCCTCGAGGAACCGGCCCCGGTATTCGACCGAGACCTGGTTCAGCAGGGCCACCGAGTAACGGTCGCGGCGGCGCAGGATGGTGCCGTCGGGCAGGACCACCTGCTTGCCGTGGCCTTGCTTGCCGGCGAAGACGCTCTCGGGCGTTCCATCGGCGTTGAAGAAGCCCACTTCGCCGGTCTGGCGGTGCTTGGCGCGGTCGAAGGTGTAGGCGGCGCGGATGCTCTGGTTGTCCGCAAACTTCCAGATCAGCGACGACGTCACGCCGTAGCGCCGGGTGTTGGTGTTGTTCGGGCGGTACAGCGAGACGGTGTCGGCGAGGTCGCCATCGCCGTTCAGGTCGACGCCGAGGGCGCTGGAGTTGCCGCGCAGCTGGGCGTCGGTTTCGGCGAAGTTCTGCGCGCCGCCGCCGTTAGCCAGAACGTACTGGAACGAAGGGTCGACGGTCAGGATCAGGCTGTCGCTGATGTTCCACTTCGACAGGCCGCGGATGTTGCCCGTGTTCGACGGGTTCACGTTCACGTTGGCCGCCGCCTGGTTGTTCACCGGGGCGATCCGGGCCCGGAAGTTGGCCAGGCTGATGCGGTTGATGAAGGTGTTGCGGTTTTCGTTGTAGTTGAAGATCAGGCTGGCTTCGCCGACGTCGCCGAAGCTTTGGTCGATCCGCGCGTTGTACTGGGTCTTCTTGATCTGGCCAGCCGGGTCGACGGTGGCGTCGTGCGGCTTGAAGATGTCGTTGCGGGTGTAGGTCATCGAGAACCAGGCCTTGGTCCCGAACGGGCCCACTTCGCCGGTTTCGATCGTGCCGTAGTAGCGCTGGAAGTCGTCGCTGCCGAAGCCGACCTCGGCGCGGACGCCGAACTCGCTGGAGGCTCTGCGGGTGATGTAGTTGATGGTGCCGCCCGCGGCCGCCGCGGTGGGGCTGTCGACGTCGGTCGTGCCGAGGTTGACCGTCGCCTGGGCGATCAGGTCCGGATCCATCTGCTGGTTCGGGTAGATGGCGTAGTTGCCGCTGTCGTTCAGCGGAACGCCGTCCTGGAGCAGGGCCACGCGCTGGCTGTCGAAGCCGCGGACCACCAGGTCACCGCCGGCCGAGCCGTACGCGTCGTTGTTGCTGAAGTTCACGCCGGGCAGCAGGTTGATCGAGTCCAGGATCGTCTGGCCCGGCGCCTGGCGGGTGATGAATTCTTCGGTGATCGACGCGCGCGACTTCGGCGCGGTTTCCGCGACGATGACGCCGTCGAGGTTGCGCGGCCCGGTGGAGCCGGTGACGACCAGCTCTTCGACGATCGCGGTGCCGGTGGATTGCGCCAGCGCCTGGCCCGAGAGCAACAGGCCAGTGGCGAGCGCCGTGGACGCGCAAAGCGCGCGGCTCAGTTTGATATTCATGCAGTAACCCCTTCCACAGACTCAAGCGGAGGGGCCCCCCGAGGCGCCCCTGAGTCTTCAGTCGCCCCTATAGCGCCAAAAATCAGGTGGTTGGTGACTGTTTTGCGACGGTGCGCCGGTCACTGTCACACTGAGGCAAATACGCATCAGTCTGCTTGCAGAACGGGCAGCGCACTCTACGTTCCGCGGCCTCAGAGGGTCGAAATGCCGCAAAGCCATAGCCCGCAAGGGTCCGACGGCGAGCTCCGCGCTGCGCTGCTGCTGGTGGCGGCGCTGACCGTGGCGCGACTGATCGCCTTGTTCGGCACGCCGCTGGAACTCTACCCCGACGAGGCCCAGTACTGGCTTTGGTCGCGAACGCTCGACTTCGGCTACTATTCGAAGCCGCCCGTGATCGCCTGGGCGATCTGGGCCACCACGGCGATCGGCGGCGACGCCGAGGCCTGGGTGCGCCTGTCGGCCTGCCTGTTCCAGGCCGGCGCCACCCTGGCGGTATTCCTGATCGGGCGGCGCCTCTACGGCCCGCAGACCGGGCTGGCGGCGGCGGCGCTCTACGGCCTGATGCCCGGAATCCAGCTCTCGGCCCTGGTGGCGGCGACCGATGCGCCGCTGCTGTTCTTCCTGGGCGTGACCATCCTGGCCTATGTGAATCTCCTGGAGGCCGACGGGCGGCGGCGGGTGCTGCTGGCGGCGGGCCTGGGCGCCGCGCTGGGCCTGGCGTTCCTGTCCAAGTACGCGGCGGTCTATTTCGTGGTGGGCCTGGCGATCCACCTTGCGCTGTCGCCGGCGGCGCGCGCGGCCTGGACCGCGCCGGCCGCCGCGGCGGCGCTGGCCGCCTTCGCCGCGGTGCTGGCTCCGAACCTCGTTTGGAACGCCACCCATGGCTTCGCGACCTTCCAGCACACGGCCGCCAATGCCGCCTGGAGCGGGGTGCAACTCTTCAACGTCGCCGAGATGGGAGCGTTCGTCGGGTCTCAGTTCGGCGTCTTCGGGCCGATCCCCCTGGCGGTCCTCCTCATCGGTGTGGCGCTGGCGGCGCGGCGCCGCCAGCTCTCCGCGAACGACCTGACCCTGCTCTGCTTCTCCTTGCCGCCGCTGCTCATCGTCACAGGCCAGGCCTTCATCAGCCGCGCCAACGCCAACTGGTCGGGCGCAGGCTATCTGGCCGGCGCGATACTGGTGGCCGCCTGGCTGATGCGCTGGCGGGCGAGGCGTTGGCTGATCGCAGCCGTCGCCATCCAGGGCGCGGTGGCGGCCTTCTTCCTCGCTGCGGTGATCTCGCCGGGGCTGGCCGACAAGGTGGGCCTGGCCAATGGGCTGAAGCGCGCGCGCGGCTGGTCTCAGACCACCGAGCTGATCCTGGACCGGGCCGAGCGGGAGCCTGGGCTCACGGCCATCGCGGTCAACAACCGCTTCCTGTTCTACGCCATGAGCTATTACGGCCGCGACCGCCTCGGCTTCGGCGCGCCGCCCCTGGCGAGCTGGCTCCTGATGGAAGGGCCGCGCAACCAGGCGGAGACCACCGCGCCCTTGACCGCCGCCATTGGCCGTCGCGTGCTGATGGTCTCCTACGAAGGCTGGCGCCGGGCCGAGATGCAGGCCGACTTCGCCGCCTCGCGCGACCTGGAGATCGCCAGCGTCTGGCTCGATCGTCGCCACAAGCGCAAGGTGGAGATGTTCGTGGGCGAGGGGTTCGCCCCCCGCCCGCGGAACGCGGCTACCGGCCTCCCCACACCGCCTTGAGCGCCCGGTCGCGGCCGCAGCCGATCCGGTAGCGTTCGTAGTGGCCCGGGTTCTTCTTGGCGAAGTCCTGGTGATAGGCCTCCGCATTGTAGAAGGGCGCGGCGTTGCGGGTCGTGACGGTGATCTTCGCGCCCAGCTCCTTGGCGTACTTGGCCCGCGCCGCCTCGGCCACCGCCCGTTCCTCCGCGGATCCCGCGAAGATGGCGGTGCGGTAGGACGGGCCCCTGTCGCAGATCTGGCCGTTCGGATCGGTGGGGTCGATGTTGTGGTAGAAGCGATCCACCAGCTGGGCGTAGGTGATCCGGGCCGGGTCGTAGGTGACCTTCACCGCTTCCATGTGGCCGGCGTGGTTCTCGTAGGTCGGGTTGGTCGACGTACCGCCGGAATAGCCGGACACAGCCTTCGTCACGCCAGGCGTGGCTTCGAAAAACTTCTCCACCGACCAGAAGCAGCCGCCGGCGAACACCGCGGTCTTGGTGGCGGCGGCCGAGGCCGGGGCGCCGGTCATGAGGACAGAGGTGGCGGCAAGAGCGGTGAAGATGCGCATTTTCATCGGTCTAGGTTCGGCTTTCAGGGTCTGGGTCATGGGGATACGTGGGAGCCGGGCGCCGGGACGCCAGCCTCAGTCCAACCGGAAGAGCCGGTCAAGGCTCCAGCCGCCGCCGCCGCGGCCGACCAGATAGACCAGCAGCGCGGCCCAGCTGAGGTGGGTCGGCCAGGCGTCGGGATAGACGAAGATCTCGATCACCGCCGTCATGCCGAGGAGAGCCAGGGCCGAGAACCGGGTGAACAAGCCCAGGACCAGCAGGATCGAGAACAGGTGCTCGGACCAGGTGGCCAGGTGGGCGGCGGCGTCCGGCGGAATCAGCGGCAGCCGGTACTCCTCGCGGAACAGGGTGTAGGTCCCGTCGGTGATGTGCAGCAGGCCGTCCACCTTGGTGCGGGCCGACTGGAAGAAGATCGCCGCCACGCCCAGGCGGGTGACCAGGGCGATGGCGTTCTCCGGGATCAGGCGTTCGGCGAGGCGGCCGAAGGCGCGGGTCGGGCGCCCGCTGCCAGCGAGCGGGGCGATCAGGGTGTTCATGGGTGTTTCCTCAGGGCGGTGAAGGCGCCCGCGGCGACAAGGCCGGCGAACGCGGTGGAAAGGTCCAGGCCGGGCTCGCTGGCCAGGGCGGCCATGGCGGCGTCGAGGAGGCTGGCTCCGGCCGCGCAGGCGGCCAGGAACTGGAGCTCGCCGGGGCCGATGAGTTGGTGGCGGATGTCGAGGCCGGGGCGGACGAACAACAGCCCTTCGGGCGCGTCGTCCAGTTCCAGGATCCTCGGCGGATCGTCCGGCGCCTGGAGGGCGCGCCAGAGCGACGGCGTCCCGTCCTCGAAGGCCGCGAACCGCGTCGCCGGGTGCAGGGCGAGCGCGTGGGTCGAGAACGCGGCCGGTGAAAGGACCGCCGCCGCCTCTGGCGCGAGCGGCTCGGCGTCGGCGGCCAGATGCGCGCAGGTCCACAGCCAGTCGAGCTGGGCGAGACCCGCCAGATAGGGCATCTCCGCCGCCGGTGGAAAATCCGCCAGCCAGGCCGGGAACGCCTCACCATAGGCCAGCAGGCTGGCCGAGCGCGGCGGGCAGGCGGCAGCATGCGCGGTCGCGGCGGCGGCCAGCCACGCCGGGCCCACCACGCGTTCCACCGTCGGAAACTGCGCCGCCAGGGCGTCGGCGCAGCCCTTGGCGCTGGTGTTGCGATAGACGCTGAGCCCCGCCTCGGCGGCGTCGGACGCGCACCAGGGCGCGAGCGTCGCGGCGTCGCCGGCCACCGCCGCCAGGAAGCGTTCGTGGAAGGTGTCACGCATCGGCGAGCTCTCGGGCCAGCAGGCGATGGGCGCGCTCGCGTTCGGCCATCAGGACCGCGAAGGCGGGAATGTCGTCGTCCCGTTCGATCAGCGTGGGACGCGGTCCGACCCGTTCGATGAGCCGCGCGTACAGCGTCCAGACGGGCTCGGCCACCGGCGCGCCGTGCGTGTCGATCAGCAGGTCGGCCCGCGCGTCCGGCGCATGGCCCGCCAGATGGATCTCGCCGATCGCCGCTGCAGGGAGGGCGTCGAGATAGGCCTCGGCCGAATGGCCCAGGTTGTGCGCGCTGACGAAAACGTTGTTCACGTCGACCAGGAGGCCGCAACCCGTGCGCCGGCTGAGCTCGGTGAGGAATTCGACCTCCCCGAAGTCATGCCCCTGGAGCGGCAGGTACAGGGAAGGGTTCTCGATCAGGACGCGGCGGGCCAGGACCTCCTGCATCCGGTCGATATTGTCGGCGATCCGCGACAGGGCTTCGCAGGTGCGGGGGAAGGGCAGCAGGTCAGGGGCGTAGACGCCGCGGCGCATCGACCAGGCCAGATGCTCCGACACCAGGACGGGATTGCAGCGGTCGATCAGGCGCTTCAGCGCCGCGAGGTGGCCCTCGTCCGGCGCTTCGTCCGCCGCCAGCGACAGGCCGACCCCATGCAGGGAGATCGGCCGGTCGCGGGCGATGGCGTCCAGCCAGGCGAGCCGCGGCCCGCCGGCGGCCATGTAGTTCTCGGGATGCGCCTCGAACCACAGGCCCTCCGCCCGGCAGGCGAGGGCATCCGCATAGTGCTGCGGCTTGAGGCTGACGCCCGCAGTGAGGGACTGGGTCATGAGGCGCATCCGCGAGACGCGAGGTCAGGCCTTGGGCGTCAGCGAGCCCATGCCCTTGGGCGTCTTCATGATGACGCAGGTTCCGACTGGCACCTCCTTGAAGGCCTTGCCGTCGTAGTTGACCTTGGACGTGCCTGCACAGGTCGTGCCCGCGCCGGCCTTGCAGTCGTTCTGGCCGGCCTTGGCGACGCCATAGCACTTCTCGGTGGCGGCCGGTTTCTTGGCCATGTTGTCCTGGGCCATGGCGGCTCCGCCCATCAGGGCGAGGATGGCGGCGGCGGCCAAGGTCGTTTGAGCGGTTTTCATGACGAGCTCCTCATTGCGACCGGCCACAGCGGCGCAGTCAGGAGCTAGTTCGCGGGCGGCGCGGCGCAGGTTACAGCTTTCGCCGACTCTTTTTCTTCGCCGCCCGATGTAACTTTCCGGTGGGTGGCGCGAATTCATTCCGACGCGGTGACATGGCGTTTGACGAGGTCGAACAGCGGCTGAAGGACCTGATGCTGCGCGCCCAGGCCGGGGACGGCCAGGCGTGGCGCGAGGTGCTGACTCTGCTCGGCGCCCGACTGGCCGTGTATTTCCGCCGCCGCCTCGGCGCCGACCTTGCCGACGAAGCGGACGATCTGGTGCAGGAGACCCTCTTGGCTGTCCACAGCCGCCGCATGACGTATGACCCGAGCCAGCCGTTCACGGCCTGGGCCTATGCGGTGGCGCGCTACAAGCTGATCGACCACTGGCGCCGCCGCCGCGTGCGTCGTCACGTGCCGCTGGATGATGTCGCCGAGACGTTGTGGGTCGAGGCCGACGGCGGCGCGGAGGCGGGGGCCGACCTGGACCGCCTGCTGGGCGACCTGCCGACGCGGCAGGAGCAGCTCGTGCGCGGGGTGAAGATCGAGGGGTTGAGCCTGGCGGAGGCGGGTGCGCGGTTCGGCATGACCGAGGGCGCGGCCAAGGTCTCGCTGCACCGGGCGCTGAAGGCCCTCATGGCGAAGGTGGGGGCTCGTGGAGACTGATCGGCTCATCGAAGGCCTTGCGGCCGACCTGCGGCCCGTCTCGCCGGGGGCGGTGTCGCGCCGGATCGCCCTGACGGCGCTCGCGGGCGGGGCCGTGGCGCTGGTCGTCGTGCTGGCTTGGCTGGGCCTGCGCCACGACCTGGCCGCCGCCGTGACGGGGCCGATGTTCTGGATGAAGGCCGCCTATGCGGCCGTCCTGGGGCTCGCGGGGTTCTGGTGCGCCGAACGTCTCGCCCGTCCGGTCGGCTCGCCGCGTCGCGCGGCCGCCCTGGGTCTGGCGGCGGTGACGATCATGGCCGTGCTGGGCGCCGCGACCCTGATGGCCGCCGAGCCGGCCGAGCGCGTGGCCCTGTGGCTGGGCCATTCCTGGCGGCGTTGCCCGGTGAACATCCTCGCCCTGTCCCTGCCGACGCTGGCGGCCGCGCTCTGGGCGATGCGGCGGCTTGCGCCGACCCGCCTGCGACTGGCCGGCGCCGCGGCGGGCCTGTTCGCGGGCGGCGTCGGGGCGAGCGTCTATGGCCTGCACTGCGCCGAGACCTCGCCGATGTTCCTGGCGACCTGGTACAGCCTGGGCATGGCGCTCAGCACAGCGCTTGGCGCCGCCCTCGGCCCCTGGGCGCTGCGCTGGCGGTAGGACGGCCTCAGGCCGCCGCGGTCTGCGCCACCTGGAACTCCGCCTCGGTCTTGGCGCGGATCTCGTCGATGCCGACGCCGGGGGCGCATTCGAGCAGGGTGAGCGGCGCCTTGCCCCGGCCGACGTCGAAGACGCCCAGGTCGGTGATCACCAGATCCACGACGCCGGCGCCGGTGAGGGGCAGGGTGCAGGCCTTGAGCAGCTTGGGCGCGCCCGACTTCTCAGTGTGCTCCATGACCACCACGACCCGCTTGACGCCGGCCACCAGGTCCATGGCTCCGCCCATGCCCTTGACCATCTTGCCGGGCACCATCCAGTTCGCCAGGTCGCCGTTCTGGGCCACCTGCATGGCGCCCAGGATGCTGAGGTCGATGTGTCCGCCGCGGATCATGGCGAACGAGTCGGCCGAGGAGAAATAGCTGGAGGACGGCAGGGCGGTGATCGTCTGCTTGCCGGCGTTGATCAGGTCGGCGTCCTCTTCGCCCTCGTAAGGGAACGGGCCCATGCCCAGCATGCCGTTCTCGCTCTGCAGCGTCACCGACATGCCCGTCGGGATGTAGTTGGCCACCAGGGTCGGGATGCCGATCCCCAGGTTCACGTAGAAGCCGTCGCGCAGTTCCTGGGCGGCGCGGGCGGCGATCTCGTCACGGGTCCAGGCCATCTTACGCGATCTCCCGCTTGCGGACGGTGCGCTGCTCGATGCGCTTCTCGTGCAGCCCTTCGACGATGCGATCGACGAAGATGCCGGGCGTGTGGATGTTGTCGGGATCCAGAGCGCCGGTCCGGACGATCTCCTCGACCTCGGCGACGCAGACCTTGCCGGCCGTCGCCATCATCGGATTGAAGTTCCGAGCCGTCATCCGATAGATCAGGTTGCCTTCCTCGTCGCCCTTCCAGGCTTTGACGATCGAAAGGTCGGCGGTCAGGCCGCGCTCCATGACGTAGAGCTCGCCGTCGAACTCGCGGACTTCCTTGCCCTCGGCCACCAGCGTGCCCACGCCGGTCTTGGTGAAGAAGGCCGGGATGCCGGCGCCGCCGGCGCGGATGCGCTCGGCCAGGGTGCCCTGGGGGTTGAATTCCAGTTCCAGCTTGCCCGACAGGTACAGCTCGGCGAACAGCTTGTTCTCGCCGACGTAGGACGAGATCATCTTGCGGATCTGGCCGCCGGCGAGCAGCACGCCCAGGCCAAAGTCGTCGACGCCGCAGTTGTTCGACACCACGGTCAGGTCCTTGACCCCCGACGCGCGGATCGCCGCGATGAGGTTTTCCGGGATGCCGCAGAGGCCGAAGCCCCCGGCCATGATCGTCATGCCGTCGAAGAGCCGACCCGCGAGCGCCTCGACAGCGTCCTTGCAAACCTTGTCCGCCATGCTCGCCAGATACGCCGCAAAACGACGGTTGGGAACGGGGCGCCGAAAAAATTCATCGATTGATGATTTGAGCGTCACACCCACGTGTCAGGGGCTGAGCTGGAGCCCCAATGCACGCCGACACCCTTCTCATCCAGGCGCTGGTCTACCTGACCGCCGGCGTCGTCTCCGTACCCATCGCCAAGAGGCTGGGACTAGGCTCGGTATTGGGCTACCTCATCGCGGGTGCGCTGGTGGGGCCGTTCGTGCTGGACCTCGTCGGCGAGCCGGGCGATGTGATGGCCTTCGCCGAGTTCGGCGTGGTCATCCTTCTGTTCCTCATTGGGCTCGAGGTGCGGCCGGCCCTGCTGTGGGAAATGCGCACCGCGATCTTCGGTTTGGGCATGGCCCAGATGCTGGCCAGCGCCGCATTGCTGGGCGCCGTCGTCCTATTGCTGGGCGCCGACTGGCGCGTCGCCCTGGCTATCGGGCTGATCCTCGCGATGTCTTCCACGGCCATCGTGCTGCAGAGCCTGGAGGAGAAGGGGCTGCGGCAGGGCCCCATCGGCCAGTCGGCCTTCGGCGTGCTGCTGTTCCAGGACCTGGCGGTGATCCCGCTGTTCGCCTTCCTGCCGCTGCTGGCCGTCGGAAGCGGCCCGGTGGCGGCGGAAGCCTCCGGCCACGGCGCCAGCGTGCTGGCCGGCCAGCCGGAGTGGGTGCGGATCCTGGCCACCTTCGGCGCGGTGGCCGGCGTGGTCATCGGCGGCCGCTATCTCACCCGGCCGATCTTCCGCTTCATCGCGGCAGCCCGCCTGCGCGAGATCTTCACGGCCTCGGCCCTGCTGCTCGTGGTGGCCGTGGCGGCGCTGATGGAGCTGGTGGGCCTGTCGCCCGCCCTGGGCGCCTTCCTGGCCGGCGTGGTGCTGGCCGAGAGCGAGTTCCGCCGCGAGCTGGAGACCGATATCGAGCCGTTCCGCGGTCTCCTCCTGGGCCTCTTCTTCATCAGCGTCGGCGCCGGCCTGAATTTCGGCCTGGTCGCCGCCCAGCCGGTGCTGATCGTCTCGCTGACGCTCGGGCTGATGGCGGCGAAGTTCGTGGCGATGTGGGCGGTGGGCCTGGCCTTCCGTCGTAGCCGGCGCGACGCGGCGACCATCGCGGTCTCCCTCGCCCAGGGCGGCGAGTTCGCCTTCGTGCTGATCGGCTTCGTGCTCGGCGCCCGCGTGCTGAGCGCCGAAGAGGCGGCCCTGGCCACCGCCGTGGTGGCCCTGTCCATGGCGCTGACGCCCGTCGCCTTCGCGCTCTACGAGAAGCTGATCCTCAATCGGACGGCCAGCCTCGTGGAACCGGAGGCCCTGCCGTTCGCCGACGGGGCGCCGGACGCCATCGTCGCCGGGTTCGGCCGCTTCGGCCAGATCGCCACCCGCCTGCTGACCGCCAACGACTTCAAGGTGACGATGCTGGAGTCGTCCATCGAGCAGATCGACCTGATCCGCCGCTTCGGCTGGCAGGTGCACTATGGCGACGCCAGCCGGCTGGACCTGCTTCGCGCGGCGGGCGCCGACAAGGCCAAGCTGCTGCTGATCGCGATCGACGACAAGGACAAGGCGGTGGATCTCGCCAAGGCCGCCACGGAGTACTTCCCGAACCTGACGGTCATCGCCCGCGCCTTCGATCGCCGCCACGCCTACGAGCTGATCCGCGTGGGCGCCGACGAGATCGAGCGGGAGACCTTCGAGAGCGCCCTGGCCTTCGGCAAGAAGGCGCTCCTGCGTCTGGGCCTGTCGGAACGCCGCGCCGCCAAGGCGGCGAGCCTGTTCCGCGACCACGACAAGGCGCTGCTGAAGCGCCTGGCCCCCGTCTACGGCGAGGAGGAACGCTACATCATGGCCGTGCGCGACAGCCGCGACACCATGGAGAAGCTGCTGGCGGCCGAGATGCGCCGCCTGCGCAAGGAGGAGGCCGAGGAAGCGGACAACGACGTCGCCGCGGCGCGCCGGCTGGAGGCCGGATAGCTGGCGGTGTATTAGGACCCGATGAGCCAAGCCCTTCACATCCAGGACTCCATCGAGCCCGTCTCCTTCGACCTTTATGCGAAGGATTTCCAAGCGTTCACCCAGAAGCTGGGCGACAGCTACGCGCGCTGGGGTTTCGCCGTGATCGCCGACCACGGGATGCCGCAGGATAAGGTCGATGCCGCCATCGATCAGATGAAGAAGTTCTTCGCCCTGCCGGAAGAGACCAAGCTGAAGTACAAGCTGCCGCTGGCCGGCCAGCGCGGCTACACGCCCTTCGGCGTCGAGACGGCCAAGGGCCACACCCACTACGACCTCAAGGAGTTCTGGCACGTCGGCCGCAACCTGCCGGCCGGGCACCCCTTCCGCGACCACATGGCCGACAACGTCTGGCCAGACGTGGAACTGCCGGAGTTCCGGGAGAAGGTTCAGTGGCTGTACGACGCCCTGGACGCCATGGGCCTGAAGGTCCTGGAGGCCATCTCCTCCTACCTCGGGCTCGACCGCCACTTCTTCGACGACAAGGTCGACGTCGGCAACTCGATCCTGCGCCTGCTGCACTACCCGCCTGTGCCCAAGGACGGCCCGCACATCCGCGCCGGCGCGCACGAGGACATCAACGTCATCACCCTGCTGCTCGGCGCCGAGGAGGCGGGGCTGGAGGTGAAGGATCACGACGGCCGCTGGATCGCCATCAATCCCGCGGCCGGAAGCCTGGTCTGCAACATCGGCGACATGCTGCAGCGCCTGGTGAACCACCGGCTGCCGTCCACCACCCACCGCGTGGTGAACCCGGCCCCCGAGCGCCGCGGCTTCCCGCGCTACTCGACGCCGTTCTTCCTGCACTTCAACTCGGACTACCTGATCCGCACCCTGCCCGGTACGATCGACGCCGAGCACCCGGACCGCTACCCCGAGCCCATCACCGCCGACGACTACCTCAAGGAGCGGCTGCGCGAGATCAAGCTGGCGTAGTCTGGAGTTCCTCCCCCGCAGCGGGGGAGGAACCTGACGCCGCTACCAGCCGCAGGCGCGGCCCTTGTTCTGCTTGGTCAGCCAGGCGTCCAGCGGCTTGAAGTAGTCGGCCACCGCGCTCGCGTCCGTCCGGGTCTCGCCGGAGAAGACCGCCAGGGTCTGCGGCCACGGCTGCGACTGACCCAGCTCCATCATCCGGTTGAACCTCTCGCCGACCGCCTTCTGGCCATAGACCGAGCAGCGGTGCAGCGGGCCCTTCCAGCCGGCCTGCTGGCAGGCGGCCCGGTGGAACTGGAACTGATAGATGTGGGCCAGGAAGTAGCGCGTGTACGGCGTGTTGCCCGGCACGTGGTACTTGGCGCCCGGATCGAAGGCGTCGGCCGGCCGCGCCGCGGGCGGGGTCAGGCCCTGGTATTTCAGCCGCAGCGCCCACCAGGCGTCGTTGTACTTGTCCGGCCCGACCTCTCCTGAGAACACCTCCCAGCGCCAGCGGTCGACCAGCAGGCCGAACGGCAGGAAGGCGATCTTGTCGAGCGCCATCTTGAGCAGGAAGGGAATGTCCTCTTCCGCCCCCGGCACGGTTTCGAGCAGGCCGATCTGATTGAGGTACGTCGGCGTCGAGGCCGACAGGGCGGCGAAATCGCCGATCGCCTCGTGGAAGCCGTCGTTGGCGCCGTTCCGGAACAGCGTCGGCTGGTTCTGATAGGCGCGCTGATAGTAGTTGTGGCCGAGCTCGTGGTGGATGGTCCGGAAGTCGTCCGCATTCACCTTGGTGCACATCTTGATGCGGATGTCGTTCTTGTCGTCGATGTCCCAGGCCGAGGCGTGGCAGACAACTTCCCGGTCGCGCGGCCGGGTGATCAGCGATCGGTCCCAGAACGTCTGGGGCAGGGGCGCGTAGCCGAGCGACGAGTAGAAGTTCTCGCCGGTCTTCACCATCCGGACGGCGTCGTAACCCTTGGCTTCCAGCAGCTTGTCGAGGTCGTAGCTGGAGGTCGCCGTCTTCGGGGCCACGATGTCGTAGATGTTACCCCACTGCTGAGCCCACATATTGCCCAGCAGATCGGCCCGGATCGGCCCGGTCCTGGGCTGCACGGCGTCGCCATACTGCTCGTTCAGCCGGGCCCGGACGTAGCAATGCAGGTTGCGGTAGAACGGCGCCACCTGCGTCCACAGCCGATCGGTCTCGGCGGCGAACGCGTCCGGATCCATGTCGTAGTTCGAGCGCCAGAGCGCGCCAGTGTCCTTGAAGCCCAGGCCCTTGGCGCCCTCGTTGGAAAGCGCGGCGAAACGGGCGTAGTCCGGCTTCATCACCGTCGCGACGCCGTGCCAGCCCTCCCAGGCGGCCTTGAGCTCGGACGGATCGCGGCTCTTGGCGAGGACGTCCTCGGCGTCGTTCAAGGTGATCTGCTTGCCCTTGAACGTGAACTTTCCGGACGAGTAGGTGCTGTCCAGCTTGGTCACGAGACCGGCCAGTTCCTCGGCCGCCCCCGGGCGGTTCGGCGCCGGCGAGACCAGGTAGAGCTTCAGTAGCTTGAGCTTGCGGGCGGTCACGGGATCGACCTGGACGCCATTGAAGCGCGCCGCCTCGGTGGCGAGCCGGGTCACCAGTTCGTTCTGCTCGGCGTTGGCCTTCGCTTCGAGCCACTGGGTGTCTTCGGTGATGAAATTGGCCCGCACCCATTGGGCGCGGTTGGCGAATGCGTTGGCCCGGTCGAGCTGGGCTTCGGCGTTCTCGACAAAGGCCTTTGCGTCGGCGGCGGTGGGCTGCTGGGCCGCGGCCGGCGCGGCGCACGCAAGGACGGCCAGCGCGCACGCGGCCATGAGCTTCATTTTCATCGACTGTTCCCGGTCGTTTCCGTTGGCGGCCTGCCGCCGCCTCTGAGTCCGAGACAAGCGAGGCGCGGCCGTGCGGTCAACCCGGTCGCGACGAACTCAGTCCGGCAGTTCGGCCAGGTCTTCCAGTCCCGCCACGCTGACGTTCAGGTCGGTGACGATGCCGGTGCCCAGCGTATAGACCCACCCGTGCACGCTGAGTGGTTGGTCCCGGGCCCAGGCGTCCTGCACGAACACGTCCGAGGCCACGTTCCGGACCTGGCGGATGACGTTCAGCTCGACCAGCCGGTCCCATTTCTCCTTCTCGCCGGGCAGGGCGTCGAGCTCGTGGCGATGCTCGTGATGCACTTCGCGGATCGGATGCAGCCAATGGTCGACCAGGCCCCGCCGCTGGCCGTCGACCGCCGCCGCCACGCCGCCGCAGCCATAGTGGCCCACGACCAGAATGTGCTTCACCTTGATCACGTCCACGGCGAACTGCAGCACCGACAGGTAGTTGGCGTCCTGCGGCGGGGCCAGGTTGGCCACGTTGCGGTGGACGAACAGCTCGCCGGGATCCAGGCCGACGATCTCGTTCGCCGGGACCCGGCTGTCGGAGCAGCCGATCCAGAGATATTCCGGGGCCTGCTGGCCCTCCAGGCGCTTGAAGAAGCCGGGGTCGGCCGCGACCTTGCCGGCGGCCCAGGCGGCGTTCTTGGCCTTTAGGTCGTTCAGAGACTTGGGCATCAGAGGGGCTTTGCGTCGGGTTGTTGATCGGGATGGGCGGCGACGAAGGCGGGGTGCTCGACCGCGCGGTCCGCGGCGGCCACCAGCTTCGGCCAGGGTGAAACGTCCAGCTCGAACCGGCGTGCCGAATAGACCTGGGGCACGAGGCAGCAATCGGCGATGGTTGGGCTGTCCCCGAATGCATACTGGCCGCCGTGCCGTTCGATGAGCGGTTCGAGCGCATCGAAGCCGTCGCGGATCCACCCGTGGATCCATTCGGTGATCGCCGCCGGCTCGACGCCCATCTGGCGGAGCTTGCGGCCCACACGGGTGTTGTTCAGCGGGTGGATGTCGCAGGCGACGATGCCGGCCATCCGCCGCACGACGGCCCGGTCCAGCGCGGCGCGTGGCAGGATCGGCGGACTGGGCCGGGTCTCCTCCAGCCACTCCAGGATCGCCAGGCTCTGCGCCAGCACCGTTCCGTCGCCCAGGTCGAGCGCCGGGGTCAGGCCCTGGGGGTTCACGGTCCTGTATGCGGGCTCGCGCTGCTGGCCTGCGATCAGGTCGACGGCGTGATAGTCGTACTCGCAGCCCTTCAGCTTCAGCCCGATGCGCACCCGGTAGGGCGCCGTGGCCCGCCAGGCGGAATGGAGGGTCCAGCCCATCAGGCCACCGTGAAGGCCAGCCGGCCCACGCCCTCGATCTCGCCGTCGACCCGGTCGCCCCTGACGAGGGGGCCCACGCCCTCCGGCGTTCCCGTGTAGATCAGGTCGCCGGGCGCCAGGGCCCACAGCGCCGACGCCTCGGCGACGATCTCGGCGACGTTCCAGATCATGTCGGCCACGCTGGCGTCCTGCCTCACGACGCCGTTGACGGAGATCGCGATGCGGCCCTGTGGCGGCGGGCCTTGCCAGCGGCGGATGGCCGAGATCGGCGCGGACTGGTCGAAGCCCTTCGCGGCGTCCCAGGGCTGGCCCTTGTCCTTGGCGGCGCTCTGCAGGTCGCGGCGGGTCAGGTCGACACCCACCGCATAGCCGTAGACGAGGCTCAGCGCGTCGGCGACGGCCACGTTCCGGCCCGCCTCGCCGATGGCGACCACCAGCTCGATCTCGTGGTGCAGGTTGGCGGTGCGCGGAGGATAGGCCGGATCGCGGCCGGGCGGCACGATGGCGTCGGCCGGCTTGGTGAAAAAGAACGGCGGGTCACGGTCGTCGCCGCCCATTTCGCGGCGGTGGGCGGCGTAGTTGCGTCCCACGCAGAGGATCCGGCGGACCGGGAAGCTCCCGGCCTCGCCCTCGACGGGCACGACGGGGACGGGCGGGGGAGCTATCGCGAACTCGGCCATGGCCGGGCGTTTAGGCTTCCCGGGCGGCGATGTGAACCCCACGCTACGGGAAGCTCGCGTCGCGTCAGGGGCGAAAAAAGGAGCCCCCGACCACGGCTGTGATCGGGGGCCTATAAAAAGACGCTCGCAGGTCTAGGAGGTCCCACGAGTCCTTGCTGCTGATGCGGGTCATCCGAAACGCCTCCCCAGACGTCGCGGCTGACCCGCACCGGGCGCGCCGGCCCCGCAAGGCGAGGGACCGGAACGGGGTCGCGACGCGCTTCCAACGACATGACGATCGTCGCCTCCGACGCCAGCACAAGCGGCAGAGGCCCGAGGGTCATGGACGGGGTTGTCGGGTCGTCCATGACCCTGGGGAAGAGGTCTAAACCCGGGGGTATAAAGACCAGTCGTCGCGCCGAGCTGACAGGCCCGACAGCCGATCTTTTGCCGAGCGGAAACCGATCTTTTCCAAGCTCGGAAGCGTGGCGAGGCCCTCCGGTTGTGCTAATGGCGAGGGAGTGATGAGCGTTGCGGAGCGGGGCGAGGCTTCTGCGCGCGGGTTTTTGGACGGGACCGGGGTTCGATGCAGTTGGCCCATCAGGCCGCCTTTTCGCTGGGAGCGCTGGAGGTGCGGCCGCCGACCTGCGAGGTCGTCTGGCGACAGGGCCGCGAGGTGCTTCAGCCGCGGGTGATGCAGGTGCTCGTCGCCCTGTCGCGCGCCGAGGAAGCGGTCGTGAGCCGCGACGACCTCATCGCCACATGCTGGGGCGGCCGTGTCGTGGGTGACGACGCCATCACCCTCGTCATGATGAAGCTGCGCAAGCTGGCCGAGCGGGCCGGCGGCGCCTTCACCGTCGAGACGGTGCCGCGGGTGGGCTATCGGCTGACGGTCGCGCCCGCCACGGCCGAACCGCCGCCGCCGCCGCCGTCGGGCAAGGCTCGGCCGCGGATCGTGGTGCTGGAGTTCACCCACCCTGCCGGCGACGAGGAGCAGGGCTGGTTCGCCGAGGCCCTGGCGGACGAGCTCACCGTGGGGCTTTCGAAGTCGCCCCTGCTGTCGGTCATGCCGCGCCATGCGCTGCTGCACTCCGAGGTCGTCGGCCATGGAGCCGGTTCGATCTGCGCGCGCCTGGGCGTGGACTACGTGCTCGACGGCAAGGTCCGCAGCCTGGGCGGCACGGTCCGGGTGTCCGTCGACCTCATCCAGGGCTCGGACGAGACCAGCGCCTGGTCCGGCCGCTACGACCGCCCGATGGCCGACCTGTTCTCGATGATGAACGAGATCACCACCTCGATCATCGGCACCGTCGAGCCTGCGGTGCTGGAGCGCGAGGAGTCGCAGGCCCTCAAAGTCCCCGAACGCAGCCTGCAGTTCTGGCAACTGCTGGTCCGCGGACGCGGGCACTTCTGGCGCTCGACGCCCGCCGACGTCCGCCTGGCCGAGACCTTCCTGGAACAGGCCCTGGCGCTGGAGCCGAACGACGTCTCGGCCCTGTCGATCCTGGCGCACTGCAAGCTGTTCGAGGTCTGGGTCGGCACGTCCTACGACCCGGACGCCGCGATCGAGGCGGCGCACCGGATCGCGCTCAAGGCGGTGGCGTCGGGCGGCTCCGACGCCTTTGCGCACTACACCTTAGGTGTGGTGCTTTCGATGATGGATCGGCTGGCCGAGGCCAAGGCCGAGCAGCGACGGGCGCTCGAGCTCAACCCATATCTGGCGGCGGCCTCGGGCGAGATGGGCCGCCTGCTGGCCTTCGAAGGCCAGTCCGCCGAAGCGATCGCCTATTCCGAACGCGCCATCGCCGCGAGCCCCAACGATCCCCACAGCTGGCTCTGGTATCGCAGCAAGGCCATCGCCCGCTTCGTCGCCGGCGACTTCGAACAGGCCGCCCGCGATGCGGCGGACGCCTGCGCCCGCGGCCCGGAGCGCTTCCCGCTGCGATATCTGCTGGCCGCCTGCTACAGCGCGGCGGGCGAGATGGAACAGGCCGAACGCGCGCTTGGAGACGCCGAGCGGCTGGCCCGGAACCGGGCTGGCGCCGGGCAGGGCAGCAACGCGACGCCGTACTCGCTGGAAGCGCTGAAGATCGGCCATCCGTTCGTGCGGCCCGCCGACCTCGCTAACCTTGTTAAGGCTCTGCAAAAGTCTGGGTGGCAGGCTGCCTAGGTCAGCAACCTAGGCGAGACCGGGGTCAAAGCCTCGGGTAGATCCCATGTCCCACGCGACCCAGCCCCAGAAAGTGGCCATCCTCGGGGGCGGCATGGGTGGTCTCACGACCGCCCTTCAGCTTACCAGCCAGCCCAACTGGCAAGAGCGCTTCGACATCACCGTCTATCAGCTCGGCTGGCGACTCGGGGGCAAGTGCGCCTCTTCCCGCGGTCCCAACGCGCGCATCGAAGAGCACGGCATCCACGGCTTCATGGGCAGCTACTTCAACGCCCTGCCGATGATGTCCGATGTCTACGCCGAACTGAACCGTCCCGCCGGTGCGCCGCTCGCCACGTTCGAGGAGGCGTTCCTCGGCTCCGGCTTCACCATGCTGTGGGAGTGGGAAAAGGACCGCCTGACGCCGTGGCCTACGCGCGCGCCGTCCAACAGCACCCCGCCGACCGACGGAACGTCCTACAAGGGCCTGCAGACCGCCATCGTCGCGATCCTGAACGAGATCGGGCAGATGCTCGCGACCGCCCAGGGGACGCCGAAGCTGGTCTCCGAGGGCATCTCGCTGATCCTCGACAAGGCGAAGCAACAGGTCGAGACCGTGCCGCTGTCCGAGGGCCCCAACCACCCCCTCGTGGGTGAGATCCAGGCGGCGCGGAAGTTCATCGCGGGCGTGGTCAAGACGGTCGACGTCCTGGCTCCTCACATCGCCAACCACGCGGACGATCTGCGCCGGGCCCTGCTCACGCTCGACTTCTACGCCACGCTCATCGTCGGCGCGCTCAGCGACAACGTCGAGGTGGAGGGCTACGACCGCCTGGACGAGGAGAACTGGAGCGACTGGCTGAGCCGCCATGGTTGCCATCCGGCCACGCTCCAGTCGCCGGTGGTCATGACCACGGTCAACATCTGCTACCAGAGCCCCAACGGCGACACGAGCCGGGCGGCCCGCATGGGCGCCGGCTGCTACCTCAACTGGACCCTTCGGGCCTGCGCCTACATGGGCGACCTGATCTGGAGCTTCGCCGCCGGCACGGGCGAGACCGTCGTGGCGCCCATCTACGAGGTGCTGAAGCGCCGCGGCGTGAAGTTCGAGTTCTTCCACAAGGTCGAGGCCCTGCGGCTGGATCCCGTGAACCGCCGCAAGGTGGCGGCCATCGAGATGACGGTCCAGGCCACGCTGAAGGACCCGGAGGCGGGCTATCAGCCGCTGATCGACGTGAAGGGTCTGCCGTCCTGGCCGCACCGGCCGCTGTACGAGCAGCTGAACGAGGGCGAATATCTCCGGGCCACGGGCATCGACCTGGAATCCTACTGGAACGGCTGGCCGAACGAGGCCTTCCCGCGCCTGAAGACGCCGCGCACCCTGCGCCACGGCGTCGACTACGACGAGATCGTCTTCGCCATCTCGCTGGGCGCCGTGCGCTACCTCTGCAAGGAGCTGATGGACGAGGACGAGGCCTGGCGGGACATGGTCGACGCCCTGCCCGCGCTGCAGACCCAGGCCATGCAGATCTGGCTCTCCAAGGATATGTACGAGCTGGGCTGGGCCGAGCCGCTCAACCCGGCCAAGAACGAACTCGCGCTCTCCGGCACCTACTTCTGCCCGCCGAACGGCAACGCCAACTTCCCGGACCTGCTCAAGTGGGAAAGCTGGCCCGAGGAGAACGCGCCCAAGGCGCTCTGGTACTTCTGCGGCCTGATGCCCGACTACGAGCCGCCGCCGCCGTTTTCGGACACCGACTATCCGCGCCGCCAGTCCGAGCGGGTGAAGACCCAGTGCATCCAGTACCTGCAGGCCTCGATCGGCACGATGCTGCCCAAGGCCACTGTGCGGGCGAACTACGGCGTCGGCGACCCGATGGGTCTCGACTTCAACCTGCTGGTCGACTCCCGGGAGACGGGTCCCGGCGCGCTGCGGGCCGAAGGCGTCCAGCGGTTCGACAGCCAGTTCTGGCGGGCCAACATCGATCCGACCGAGCGCTACGTCACCTCGCCGCCCGGCAGCACCGCCTGCCGGCTGGAGGCCTGGGGCTCGGGCTTCGACAACCTCACGCTGGCCGGCGACTGGATCTATACCGGGCTCAACGTGGGCAGCTTCGAAGGCGCCACCATGAGCGGGAAGCTGGCCAGCTACGCGCTCAGCGGCGCGCCGGCGCTGGACACCATCATCGGCTATCCCACGATGCCGCGGCCTCACGCGCCCACCCGGGCGCGGACGCCGGCTGTCGAGGCCGCGCCGCGCCTGCGCAAGGTGGTAGGCTAGACGCCCGTCTCGTCGGGGCCGCACCGCGTGCGGCCCCGCTTGCGCCTGCGTCCGACCTGCCCCAACCTCCCTTGGCCGTACCGGGGGGGCCTGGGAGGGCGCCTCCGCCATGCTGCGGATCGATATCTCGACCCTGGGCCAGCCGGAGCTGAAGCGTCTGGTCGCCGCGGCCCGGGCCCGCGGACAGGAGGCGTTCGCGGCGAAGCTCGAGGCCGAACTCGCGTCCAGGTCCGCCAGCGGCCGCAAGGCTCCGCTCCGCCGGCCGCCGGATTCCGACGCCGAAGACGACGAGACGCGGCCGATGTTCTTGGACGACGGCGCGCCGGATCTGCGCCTTGATCTTCCCGTCCGCGGCCGAACGCGGCCGGGAGCCTGGTCCATGGTCCTGGCGGTCGCCGTCCTCGTGGGCGGCGCGGCGGGCTGGGGCCTCTCGCCCGGTGTGAAGTCCTGGCTCTCGGGGCGCGCCGATCAGGACCAATCCGTCGAGCGAGCGCCCGCCCCGCGGGTCATGGCGGCGCAGGTCGCGGCGCCCGCGTCCACGCCGGCGCCCGAGCCAGCATCGACGCCCGCGGTGGCGCCATCCGAGCCGGAGCCTCCCCCGCCGCCCGCGTCGCGCCCGGCGGCGCCGACCAAGGCCCCGGCCAGGCCGACGGTTCCGGCGCGTCTCGATCCCTGCGCCACGCCGCCGACCCCCGCCGACCGCGCGCTCTGCAACGACCTGGCGCTGAACCTGCTCAGCCACGAGATGCGGGACGCCTATGGTCAGGCGCTGAGCGCCGGAGCCGACCCGGCCGCCATCCGCGAAAGCCAGGCGGCCTGGCGCAGGACGCGCGACCCGGTATCGGACCCGCGCGCCCTGGCCGAGATCTACGACCGTCGCATCCGGGAACTGAAGGCCGCGGCCGCCGCGGCGGCGTCCCGGCCGCCTGTCGCCCTGGCTGACCGACAACAAAATTGACGCTCTCACCCTGCGTCACCGGGCTTACGCTGGCGCTCGCGCCGCGCTAAGCGAGAGCCATGACCGATCACGCCGCTCCCCGTCCGGAGGCCACGGGCCCCCTCGCCGACCTCGTCGTCATCGAGATGGGGACGCTGATCGCCGGGCCGTTCTGCGGCCAGATCCTGGGCGACTTCGGCGCCGAGGTGATCAAGATCGAGGACCCTCGCGTGGGCGATCCCATGCGCCAGTGGGGCCGCAGCCTGCCCAAGGGCCTGTCGCCCTGGTGGCCGGTGATCGGGCGCAACAAGAAATCGGTGGGCCTGGACCTGCGAAAGCCCGAGGGCCAGGCCTTGGCCAAGGCGCTGATCGCCCAGGCCGACGTGGTGATCGAGAACTTCCGGCCAGGCGCCATGGAGAAGTGGGGCCTGTCGTACGAGGCGCTGTCCGCCGACAATCCCGGCCTGATCATGGCGAGGGTCTCTGGTTTCGGCCAGACGGGCCCCTATTCCCAGCGCGCGGGCTACGGCCTGATCGGCGAGGCCATGGGCGGCCTGCGCTATGTGACGGGCGAGCCCGACCGGGCGCCGGCCCGCGCGGGCATTTCGATCGGCGACAGCCTCGCGGCCATGCACTCGGTCATGGGGATCATGATGGCCCTCCATCACAAGGAGAAGACGGGCAAGGGCCAGGTGATCGACGCGGCGCTCTACGAAAGCGTGCTGGCGGTGATGGAGAACCTGGTCACCGAATACGACCTCACGGGGTATGTCCGCGAACGGTCGGGCTCGATCCTGCCGGGGATCGCCCCGTCCAATGCCTATCCCTGCGCCAACGGCGAGATGATCCTGATCGGCGGCAATGGCGACAACGTCTATGCGCGGCTGACGGAGGCCATGGGACGGCCCGAGCTGAAGGACGATCCGAAGTTCGTCGACCACGCCAGCCGCGGGGCCAATCAGCGCGAGCTGGACGAGATCGTGTCGGCGTGGACCTCGACCTTCATGCTGACCGACCTCCTGAAGCTGCTGGAGGCCAAGGGCATCCCCGCCAGCCGGGTGTACCGGGCGCCCGACATGCTGGAGGATCCCCAGTTCGCGGCGCGCGAGGCGATCGTGTCGGTGGACCACCCGGTCTTCGGGCCGGTGCGGATGCAGAACGCCTTCCCCAAGCTGTCCGCGACGCCTGGTCGGGTGCGCTGGCCGGGGCCGGACCTGGGCCAGCACAACGACGAGGTGCTGGCCGCCCGGGCGGGCTGCTCGCCGCAGAAGCTGGCCGATCTTCGGGCCGCCGGCGTCATCTGATGAAGGTCGTCGGCCCGCGACCTATGCCGCGGACCGCCGTCGAAGCTCGGGTCGCCTGAGTCCGGGCGAGCACCCCTGGCCACCGGCCTGGCCCCCGCGAACCTTCGCCGCGGGCCTTCGTGACGTCGACATAGAGGGCTCCGCGGCCATTGCGCAGGTGGCGACTTGCCACAGCGCCGTCCTGCCGCGCGACCACCGGCCGCGCCACACAGCTAACGGAAATGATTAACGATTCCCCAGCAGCTCGGCGACCGCTGCGGCGACCTGGGTCACGTCGTAGGGCTTGCGGATGACCGGCGCCTCGAAGCCGCCCGGCGCCCCGCCGGTCTCGCCGTAGCCGGTGGCGAACACGAACGGGATCCGGCGTTGGTGCAGCACCTCGGCCACGGGAGTCACCGAGTGGCCGTTGAGATTGGCGTCCAGCACGGCCGCGTCAATCGGCTGGTCCAGCAGCGCCATCGCCTCCTCGAGCTCATAGGCCGGGCCGACCACCTGGGCGCCGGCTTCGGAGAGGCCGGTCTCCAGTTCCAGCGCGAGCAGGACCGCGTCTTCCACGATCAGCACGCGGGCGCCCTTGAGACTGGCCGGCCCCCGCGAGGTGGGCACGGTCTCGGTGACCCTGGCGACCGGCGCCTCGGGCATGACGTCCGGCCGATCGGCCATGGCCTGAGGTCCGGCGCGCAACCGGACCGCGACGCCTGCGGGCCGATAGTCGACCTGGGTGTCGCCGTTCAGCTCGCGACCCGTCACCTGCTCCAGCAGGGTGGAGCCGAAACCCCGGCGCGCCGGCGAGGCCACGACCGGCCCTCCGCTCTCGGTCCAGGTGAGTTCGAAGCCGCCGCCCGGCCGCGTGTTCCAGCGAAGGTTGACGTGGCCGGTCTCGACCGACAGGGCCCCGTACTTCACCGCATTGGTGGCGAGCTCGTGCAGAGCCAGCGACAGGGCGTTGGCGGCGCGGGGCGTCAGGAAGAGCTCCGGTCCCTCCCAACTGGTCTGGCCGGGCGCGATCGCGCCCAGCTCGGCGGCGGCCAGGTGATCGATGGCGGCGCCGCGCCAGCGAGCGGCGGTGAGCAGTTCGTTGGCCGAGGCCATGGCCTTCAGCCGCCCGCCGAAGGTCTGAAGGAAGGCGTCGAGCGATGTCGTGCGCTTGGCCGTCTGCTGGGCCAAGGCCTGGACGGCGGCAAGCACGTTCTTCACCCTGTGATCCAGCTCGGCCATGAGCTGCATCCGCTGGTCTTCTTCCCGGTGACCGCGGCTGACGTCCTCGACCACGCCGCAGACCCGGATCGCCTGGCCGGCCTCGTCGCGCACGATCTTCGCGGCGGTCCGCATCCACTGGACCCGGCCGTCGTCGGGCCGGATCATCCGGTAACGGCCCTCGTAGCTGTCCCCGGCCTGCAGATGCTGCTTCTGCTCGGCCGCCAGCGCCTCGCGGTCGTCGGGGTGGACGAAGCGGTCGAAGGCCGCGCCGCCCTCGGCGGGAATCTCGCCGGCCGGAAGCCCGGTTATCGCCGATAATCGATCGGAGACGATCAGGACGTCCCTGGAGAGGTCCCATTCGAACTCTCCCAGGCCAGCGATCTGGAGGGCCAGCTCCAGACGCTCTCTGTCGGAGCTGCGTCCCAACTCGCGCGTCATGATTCCAACATAGGCATGCCCGCGGCTCGACGCGACGGGAAACCGCGCAAACTTTCGTGGCGCTCCGCCGGCCCTTTGCGGCCACTCGGATATCCACCTATGCTGCAGCGCAGCTCCCACGCCCGGGGGAGCGCATTCCCGTTCGGAGACGACACATGCCCCCCAAGGCCGGCCAATTGACGACCGACGAGGTGGCCGACGCGGCCAACGACACCGCCGCCAAGATCACCGCGGACGCGCAGAAGGCGATCGCCGACGCCGCCAAGCGGATCGAGGCCACCGTCCAGCAGGCGCTCGAACAGGTGCGCGCCCAGTCCCGCGTCTATGCGGATGTGGCGGGCGAGCAGATCGACGAGGCCAGCCGCATCGCCAGCGAGCAGATTCGCGCCCGCCCGCTCGCGGCCACCGGCGCCGCGCTGGGCATCGGCGTGCTGATCGGCATGCTGCTCGCATCCAAGCGCTGATCCTGCGCCCTTGAACTTCAGGCGGATCCTGAGCCTGGCCGCGGCGATCGCCGCCGTCGCGGCGGCCGCGGCCGTTTGCGTCGTCGCGGCGTCGTTCGCGATCTATGCGTTCGCGCGCGAATATATCGGACCGGCGGGTGGCGCGGCGGTCGTGGCCGCAGTCTTCGCCGTGGTCGCGCTGGCCGTGGCCTGGGCCGCGACGCGCAAGGTGGTTCCGAAGACCCGGGGCGCCGCGCCGCCGCCGCCGGCCTCGCCGGTCGATCGCGTGGTGGCCATGGCCAAGGAGCGACCGTTGCTGGCTCTAGGCGCCGCGGCGGTGGCGGCCACGGTGCTGATCCGCAATCCGGCGATGGTCACGGCCCTGATCAGCGCCTTCGTCGCAGGCAACAACACGCCCAAGCCGCCGCAGTAGCCGGAACGGCGCGCGCCCCGGAGCGTTGCCTTTGCCGCAGGCGGTTCGACCTGCGAACGGAGGTAACGACATGCTCGGTTGGGCCCTGACCTTTCTGGTGGTCGCCCTGATCGCCGGCGTCCTCGGCTTCACCTCGGTGGCCGGCGCCGCGATGGGGATCGCCAAGATCCTGTTCTTCGTGTTCCTGGTGCTGTTCGTCGTCTCGCTGGTCATGCACCTGGTGCGTGGCCGGGGCGTGGGACCCGGACCGCTCTAGCCACGGCTAATCCGGGCGCCGATCCAGCGCCCAGGTCCGATAGGGCTCGTAGTGCGAGCCCGTCCAGGCGAGGGCGGTGACGCGAATGCAGCCGTCCTCGACCTCGACCTCATTGTAGCCGGGCGGCACGCCCCGCTCGCGGACCGACAGGGTGCCTGCGCCCACCGCATAGGTCCGCCCGTCGGCGTGCGGATAGGGCCAGGTGAAGGGCGCGTGGATGTGCCCCGACAGCACCAGGTCGACGCGCGCCCGGGCAAATGCCTTAGCCGCCTTCTCCCCGCCCCACACCCGGGCCGTCATCGGGCCCCCAAGCATCTCGATCAGCGGGTGGTGGACCACCACGACGCGAAGCCGGTCCGAGGGCTCGAACCACTCGACCACGCGCTGCGCCTGGCGGGCCGAGATCTGGCCCTTCGACCAGTTGATGCGCGGCTGCGCCCCGCGGGCCGTGTTGACGCCGTGGACGGCGATGCCGTCCCGCCGCCAGTTCTGGGCGGGGGCAGGGCCCACGTGGCGCTCGAAGCGGCGGAAGGGCGCGAAGATGCGTTCCGCCCAGGCCAGATAGGGCGCGTCATGGTTGCCGGGTGTGACCAATTGCGGCTGGGGCAGATCCCTGAGCCAGGCGGCCGCAGCTTCGAATTCCGGCGTCTCGGCGTAGCGGGTGAGGTCTCCGGAGACGATGGTGAGGTCAAAGTGTCCCGCCCGGATCCGCTCGCCCGCGGCGGCGACGGCGGCCTTGTTCTCGCCGCCGAAATGAATGTCCGAAAGATGCGCCAGGCGGACCTTCACCGCTCGTCCTTGGGCGGGGTGAGAACGCGGCAGACCTTGGGATCGTAGCGGACGTCCGTCACGCTGGGCAGGCGGACGGCCTCCCCGTCGAGGAGAGCCGGAATCCCCTGGGCGGCCCAGACGTGCGCGCGCCGGCAGAACTGGTCCTCGACCGAGGGATCGACGCGCCAGTCGCGGACCAGCGCGTTGAGACCAAGGCGCAAGATCTCGCCCGCGCCGCGGGGGTTCAGCGCCGCCGCCTCCAGCGCGGGGTCCTCGGCGTGCATGACCTTCGACGCGATCGGGCATATGAGCACCAGCGCCTCGGCCTTGGACCGCCTGCCGTCGTCCAGGCGATAACGCAGGCGCCCCGTGAAGGCGCGTTGCACGGCGTGGCGGACGCGCCCGGCCGCCTCGATCAGATGGCCCTGGCGGGCCGCCTCGCGCGCCGAGGCCAGGCGGGCGGGCGAACCGAGAATCGCGGCGCAGAGGAAGCGATGGCCCTCGATGCAACCGCCGCCCAGGTCGCGTTCCCGGCCATCCTCAAGGGCGACGCGCAGGGCGTCCTGCCATGATCTCTGCCCATAGACGGCATGGGGCATCATGTTCATCGTCCCGCCCGGCAACGGGACCAGCATCGGCCCGTCCGATCCGCAGAGCTCGGCGGCGGCCCGAACCGTGCCGTCGCCGGCCAGGGTAATGAGGAGGTCGGGGCTAGCGTCGACGGCCGCCTTCAGCTGATCGATCAGCTGGCCGGGCTGCGGTGTGCGGACATGGGCCGCGATCCCGAATTCGGCGAGCAGCTTTTCCAGGTCGGCGGGCGCGGTGGCGCCGACGCTGCCGGAGGCGACGTTGACGACAACCTCGATCTTGCCGAGGCGCGGTCGGACGGCGGGGTCGGCGTCAGTTTGTGGCAGGCGTCGGCGTCCCGTCGGTCGATGTCACGTCGCGCACGGCCTGACCGGCTTCGGCGGCGGCGTTGCGCACCGCAGGTTCGGCCTGCTCGGCCGCCGTGGCAAGGTTTTGATCGACGACCGTGCCGGCGCCGCCGAACGATCCGTTCACGGCGGCCAGCGCCATGACGATGAGGCCCACCGCGGCGGCGACCACCAGGAAGGTCATCAGAATGGGATGGCGGCGACGTTGCTTCGCGGCGTCGCGCCGGCCCAGCTCATATGCCTGCCGCAGGTCGCTGCGCTCGGCGTCGCGGTCACTGTAGGAGGTCACGGCGTTCGTCTCCAAGGTGTTCCCCGATTGCAACGGCGCCCGCCCGCCTTGGTTCCGGACGGAACTGTGCAGGTGGCGACGCGTTTCCGCCGTGAGCGCCCCTCGCCGAAGGGCAGGAGGATGCGCTCCGGAATCGAGTGATCTGGCGGCCTACCCGCGGGCGGGGCGCCGGGGACACCCCAAAGGAGAGCTATTCGAATGTTGAAGCCTCTTATCGCGATCGCGGGCGCCGGTGTCCTAGCCGCCGCCTGCACCAGCACCGGCCATACGGAACGCAGCGCCCTTGGCGGCGCGGCGCTCGGTGCGCTCGGCGGCGCAGCGATCGGCGCCATCTCGGGTGATGTCGGCGTGGGCACGGGCGCTGCGGTCGGTGCGGCCGTCGGCGGCACCGTCGGCGCCGTGAAGGGTTGCCGCGACGAAGGCGGCTGCGGCAAGGATACGCCGAACCGTCGCCAGTACTACGACGAGCGCGCCGGCCGCTACTATTACTACGACCCGGGTACGGGCCGGTATTACTGGGAAAACGGCACCCCGCGCTGATGCGGGCGCCAATACAGACCTGAGTATGGGGCGGTCGGACACCCGGCCGCCCCTTTTCCGTTCTGCTGGATGGGAGCGCCTAGATGAAGATCGTGTTCGTAAGCGGCCTCGTGGCGCTCGTCGGGCTGTCGGCCTGCACCACCATGCGCCATGCCCGAGACCGCATCGTTCGGGCGCCCGCGGCCTGCCATGACGTGAGTATTCCGATCTATTTCGAGGCCGACGCCGCCGAGCTCACGCCCGAAGGTCGGCGGGTCATCTCACTGCAGGCGGCGGAGGCGCGGCGCTGCAAGGTCGAGCGGGTCCTGGTGATGGGGCTGGCCGACGCCGCCGGCGACCCTGCGGCGAACCTTGAGCTCTCCAAGGCGCGGGCCGCTTCGGTCACGGACGCCCTGATGAAGGCCGGCCTGCCGCCGGCCGAATTCGATCTCACCGCAGCGGGCGAGACCGGGTCGGTCACCCTGGACGGCAAGCTCCAGCCGGTCCGCCGCCGGGCGGACATCACCCTCAAGCTCGCCCGGAAATAGGCGCAGTCCCCACGTCGCACACAAAGAGAAGGGCGGGCCTTTGCGGCCCGCCCAGGTGTGCATCATCGAGAAAAGGGGTGCGGAGACGGCAGACTGGCGTGCTCGCCAGCCTCAAGTCGGGGGGGGCGTCGCCGCCTCCGCAGACATAGAACACCGGCGCCTGCGAACCGTTCCGGGTCCTCGCGATTTTTTTCGGAAGGGGCGTCGCGACCCGCGCGCGACCCCGGGGGAACGCCGGCTTGACCGTGCGCGTTAGTCGGTCGCCGTCAGGAAAGGGCGTCTTGCATGCGCAGTTCCTTCATCGCCACCACGGGTCTGAAGCTGGCCCGAAGCCCGAGCCTGCGAGAGCAGGTCGGCCGTCGGCGGGCTGTGGTCCTCGGCGCGCTGCTCGGCCTCGCCGCCACGGGCGCGGCCTTCGGCCTGCTGACCGCCCCTCAAAGCGACAGGGCCTCTAGCACCAGTCCATTCAGCTATTTCCCATCCGAATAAGGAGACCGATCCATGTCGTCCCGCGAGACCGAAAGACCGGTCATGAACGCCACCCGCGCTCGTCAAGCGCGTTGGGGTCGCCCTGTGTTCTGGGTGCTCGTGTTCGGCACACTGCTGGCCGCCCTGGGCATGTTCGCGGCCTGGACCTGGAAATCCGCGGACGAGGGTCCGCCCGGAACGGGGCAGGAGACTGTGGACGGCCGCGGCTATGGCGCGCCCGAACCGCCGCCGCCCAACCCCCAGACTCCGTAGGGGTCGATCTGGCCCCACGAAAAAGGGCGCCGCTTGCGGAAGCGGCGCCCTTCGTCGTTTGGACCCTTGCCTGTCAGGCGGCCTGCTTGTTCTGCCGCCGCGGATGGAAGAACAGGGCCTGGCCGATGGCCGCCTTCACCGTCTCCGGCTGGAACGGCTTGGTGATGAGGAAGGTGGGTTCGGGCCGTTCGCCGGTCAGCAACCGCTCGGGGAAGGCGGTGATGAAGATCACCGGCACGTCGTAGCGCTGCAGGATGTCCTTCACGGCGTCGATGCCCGAGGAGCCGTCGGCCAGCTGGATGTCGGCCAGCACCAGGCCCGGCGTCTTGCGGGTCACCGCGTCGACGGCCTCGGTGCGGGTGGCGGCGATATCCACCACGGTGTGGCCCAGCTCCGTGACCAGCGCCTCGATATCCGCTGCGATCACGGGCTCGTCCTCGATGATGAGGACGTCGGTGGCCAATTCTGCGTCGATCTCGGCCTGGGCTTCGGCGATGAGGCGCTCGACCTCGCCGAAATCCGACCCCAGGATCTGAGCCGCTTCCGTGGGGGTGAAGCCCTCCAGCGCGGTGAGCAGGAAGGCCTGCCGGGAGCGGGGCGCGATGCGCATCAGCCGGCGCGTCGCATCGTCCATGCCCAGGTCGTCATCGGCGGGGCCTTCGAGCTGAGCGCCCGAGGTGCACCAGATGGCGTGGAAGACGTGATAGAGCGCCACGCGAGGCGTCATGTTATCGGCCAGCGTGCGTTCGCCGGCGGCCAGCGCCTCGAGAGCCACGCGAACGTAGTGATCGCCGGTGGTCTGATCGCCGGTCAGCGCGCGGGCGTAACGGCGCACGTACGGCAGATGCGGCGCCAGTCGGGCTAGAAGACTCAAGGGTACACCCCTCCCGTATTGCATTTCGAACACGGCAGCCCGGTGCAGGGAGACGTTCCCCGACCGAACCCCATGATGGTCAAAAACGTCACCGCTGGGAACCGGTTCCCTTTGCCTTCGGTTTTCCGCATCTTGTTCCTCGCCCGGAGGGAACCCGAAATCGGACAACGGCGTTGAGCAGTCGCAAGGAACACGAGAGGGGGCGGACTCCGCGTGAGCGGAGCGCCGACGAAATGATCGAACAGCGTCCAACAGCGGAGCGCCGCAAGGCCTCCGCAGCTCTTGATGAAGCCCGTCTGCGCCAGCAGGCGATCGGCGTGCGCCTGCGCCAGATGTTCGACGAGGTCGTGAACGAGGAAGTCCCGGACGAATTCCTGGAAATTCTTCGTCGGGCCGATGAACGTGGCTCGGAGAAGGCCTGATGGAGGGCGCAGCCGAGAAGATCCGACCGGAGCGTAGCGCCGCCGATGACGCGGCCTTCAAGCGCGAACTGGTCCAGCTCATCCCGCACCTTCGCGCGTTCGCCCGCACGCTTTGCGGAGATCCGACCGCGGCCGACGATCTGGCGCAGGACGCCATGATGAAGGCCTGGGACGCGCGCGCCAGCTTCCAGATGGGCACGAACATGAAGGCCTGGACCTTCATGATCCTGCGCAACCAGTTTTACTCCGAGAAGCGCCGATCCTGGCGCCAGAGCCAGCTCGACCAGGAGGCCGCCGAGCGCACGCTGGTGGCCGTGGACGACCCGGAGGCGCCGGTGGCCCTCGACGAACTCCGTCAGGGCCTGGCGATGCTGCCCGCCGAACAACGCGAGGCGCTGATCCTCGTCGGCGCCGGCGGCTTCGCCTACGAGGAGGCGGCCGAGATCTGCGGCTGCGCGGTGGGCACGGTGAAGAGCCGGGTCAGCCGGGCGCGGCGGGCCCTGCACGCCATCCTCGAAGATGGGGCCTACGATCGGGACGGCGCGTCCGCCGGGGACGCGATGCGTTCTATCCTGGCCGACGCGGAGCGTCTAAGCACCGTCCGGTAGGACGGATAGCTGATGCCCGGTTCCCCCTGGAGTTCGCTTGGCACGATCCGGGTCCGCCTGATCGCGGCCCTGGCGGCCGCCTTGCTGCCGGTGCTCGTTCTGGGCGCGTTGCAATCGGCGATCGGGTTCCAGCGCGAGGGCCGTGAACTGCGCCAGAACCTCGGCTTCGCCGCCGAGCGCAGCGCCGCGACGGCCCGTGCGCGGATGGAGGGGGCCGACGTCCTCCTGCAGACGCTCGCGCCCGGCGCGGTCGGATTCCAGTGCCAGAAGCGACTGGAGCAGGTGACGGCCCGCATTCCGGGCTATCTCAACCTGATCCGGTTCGACCGGCAGGGGCGGGTGGTCTGCGCAGCCGGCGGCGTGCCGGCCGATCTGGCCCGCGCCCAGCGTCCCTGGTTCCGCCAGCTGGCCGAGGGCGGCGCCATCTCCATCACGCGCGACCCCGGTTCCGCCTATGCCGAGGAGCCGGCGATCCTGACGGCGGCGCGCGCGACCGGGATCGACGGCGCGTTCGACGGCGCCTTCGCAGCGGTGATCGCGCTCTCCAGCCTCCAGCCGCAGGTCAGCGATCCGTCGCTCCCGAAGGGCGCCGAGGTCGGGCTGGTCGAGAAGACCGGCCGCTACATCACCTTCACCGACGCGGGCGCTTTCCCGCGCCTGCCGGAAGACTGGCGGGCCAAGGTCGAGGCGCGCGGGACGCTGGTCTGGTACGGCCAGGACGGCAAGGGCCGCCGCCGGGTCTATTCGGCCGCCCCCGTGGTCGGCGACGAGGTCTATGTGGTGCTCTCGGCCGCCTCGCCGGGCATCCTCTCCTGGGCGCGCCTGAACCCGCTCACCGGGATCGTCTTTCCGCTGCTGACCTTCCTGCTGGCGCTGATCGCGGTGTCGGCGGTGACCGAACGGGTCGTCGTGCGCTGGATCGTCTACCTGCAACGCATCGCGGCGCTCTACGCCCGCGGGCGGCTGAGCGTTCGTCCGGTCCAGGCCGAACAGATGCCCGGCGAGATCCGTGACCTGGCGGAGACCCTGGAGGATATGGCCGACGCCATCGTCGGTCGCGACGCCTCGCTCCGCGACAGCCTCGCCCAGAAGGACGCGCTCATGCGCGAGATCCATCACCGGGTGAAGAACAACCTGCAGGTCATTTCCAGCCTGCTCAACATGCAGCAGCGCTCGCTGGTCGACCCGGCGGCGCGCTCGGCCATGAGCGACACCCGCCAGAGGATCACGGCTCTCGCGCTGATCTACCGCGCGCTCTACCAGGGGCCGGATCTCAAGCGGGTGGATCTACGTCCGTTCCTCGAGGAGCTCACCGCCCAGCTGGTGAACGGCGAGCTGTCCCAAGGGCTGACCGTACGGACCGAGCTCAAGGTCGACCCGCTCGTGATCGACCCGGACCGGCTCGCCCCGCTCGCCCTGTTCGCCGTCGAAGCCATCACCAACGCCCAGAAGCACGCCTTCTCGGCCCGGGGCGGCGTCCTGCGCCTGAACTTCACCGTCCGCGGCGAGGAGGCGGAGCTGGAGATATCCGACGACGGCGCGGTGGAGGAAAGCGCCCTGGTCTCGACCGGTGTCGGAAGAACCCTGATGACGGCCTTCGCCCGCCAGCTGCGCGGCCGCGCCGAACTCGTCCGCAACGAGGCGGGTGGGGTGACCGCCCGGCTGATCTTTCCGACACCGGCGGCCGATCACGCCACCATGGCCTCGCGGGGGAACCAGGCTGCGGCCTGAAGCGTTGCCGCGGGGACCAATAGAAGCCCCGGGAGATCCACCATGCGTAAAGTCGTTCTGCTGGCCGTTCTGGCCGCAAGCCTCACCGCCAGCGCCTGCAACACTGTGTCCGGCGCCGGCAGGGACGTGCAATCCGCCGGCGAAGCGGTGACTGAGACCGCCGAAGACGCCAAGAAGTAGCGCCCGATCCCGATTGAGAGGGCCCCGGAGCTTGCTCCGGGGCCTTTTGTTATGGCGGTTGGTGGGTCAGGCGGCCGAGCGGGCGCGCGGTTCGGCCGCGGCGTACAGGGCCATGTCCGGGGCGACGCGGACGAACGCCTTGCCCGCCGAGTCGTTCTGGCCCAGCAGCAGGCCGCCGCCGGGCGCGAGGGCGGCTCCGATCTGATCGAGCAGGCGCGCGCCCGCTTCGGGCGCGAGCTGGCCCAGCACGTTGCGGCAGAGGATCAGGTCGAACTGGCCGATGCGGGACAGGTCGTCCATCAGGTTCACCCGCCGCCAGCGCACCATCTGCCGGATCCGCGGCGAGAGGACGAACGATTCGCCGTCCTTCTCGAAATGCCGCACCAGCATGCGGGCGGGCAGGCCCCGCTGGACCTCGAACTGCGAGTAGCGGCCGCTCTGGGCCTTTTCCAGGCTCCGCTCCGACAGGTCGGAGGCGAAGAGTTCGATCTTGCCGACGCCTGGCGCGTCCGCCAGCAGCATCGCGAGGGAATAGATCTCCTGGCCCGCGCCGCAGGCGGCGCTCCAGATCCGCACCGGTTCGCCGCCCCGCGCGCGGGCCAGGGCGGGAACGACCTCGTCGGCCAGGACGGTGAAGACGTGGTGACCCCGGAAGAACTCGCTCTCGGGCAGGGCCATGGCCTCGACCGCAGCCCAGACCAGCCGATCGTCCGCGCCGTGCCGCAGGGCGTCGATGAAAGCCTCGGAGGAACTGAAGCACTCGCGCCGGGCCAGCGGCGCCAGGCGGCTCTCGATCAGGTAGGCCTTCTCGGCGTCGATCCGCAGGCCAGCGCGCGCGAGGCACAGGGAGGCGAGGAATTCGCGGTCCTGCGCCGGGATCATCCGACCAGCCCCAGGTAGCCCAGCTTGCCGGCGATGATGCCGCCGTCGAAGGGCTTCATGATGTATTCGTCCGCCCCGGCGTCCAGGGCGTCGCGGATGGATTCGATCTCGTTCTCGACGCTGCAGAAGACCACCTTGGGGTGATCGCCGCCTAGCTCCCCTCGCAGCTTCTTCAGGAACTCGAGCCCGTCCATGGCCGGCATCCGCCAGTCCAGCAGGATGAGGTCGGGCATCACGGCGCTGCACCAGGCCATGGCCTCGACGCCGTCCGAGGCCTCGGCGACCTCGAATCCCAGATCCTCGAGGATCCGGCGCGAGACCTTGCGGATCACGCGGCTGTCGTCGACGACGAGGCAGGTCTGCAAGGGTCTACGGCGCTCCAGGAGTCTGGATGCCTATGTCGCGCCGAGTTGGTTAACGCGGGGTATGGGCGGCGGCGGAAGCTGGCGTCAGGCCGGCAAGGTCGCCGCGAAGATGACCCGCTCTTCCTGGACGTCGGCGAACACGCGTCCGCCCGCATCGGCGACGAACAGGTGGGTGTAGTAGGCCTGCACCCAGTGGCCGTGCAGGCCTTCGCCCGGCGGCTGACCCTGCAGGCCCGCCAGGACTTCCGGCCGGAGCCGCGCGCGGGGCCCGGTCGACTCGATCGCGATCGCCAGCGACGCGCCCTCCTGGACGGCGCGCACCTTGGCCACGCCGCCGGTGGGCAGCGCCGCGCCGGCCATCTGCGACAGATTGAGCAGGGTGCGGGCGGCGGGTTTGTTCACCGCCGGCGTGTCGACAGCCCAGACCAACTCGGCGCGCATGTGGGCGAACACGCCTTGGGCCAGCTTTTCCAGGTCGCGGGCGTCGAAGGTCTCGGCCGATGCCGAAGCGCCGAAGGCGACGCGGCAGAACGACAGCAGGTCGGCCAGTTTCTTGGCCGAGGAAGTGATCAGCCCCATGGCCTCCTCGCGCATGTCCTGCGCCGAGGGATCGTCCAAGAGGTCCAGCCCGGAGGAGATGGCGCTCGCCGGACTGATGAAGTCGTGGCACATCCGCGCCGCGAGATAGGCGGCGAGTTCGGCGGGCCGCACGGCGGGAGCGTTGGCGTCGGTCATGGAGCGTAACCTTGGCGCGATTTGCGCCTTGGGGAAACGCCTGGGCCTCTCTAATAGACCCGCCCATGGACACGTTTTGGGATCCGTTCCTGGAACCGGGCGTCCTGGTGCGTCACCCGACCGAAACCGCGTGGGGGCTGGGCCAGGTTCAGTCCGTGGCCGGGCGCAAGGTGACCGTGAACTTCGAGCACGCGGGCAAGCAGACTATCGACGCCGCCGTCGTGACGCTGGTGTTCGCGGGCGATGATCCCCGAAAGTAGGACGAATTGACCGAGAGCTCCGTGAACGCGAACGATGTCGGCGACGTGCTGGCCGACATCTGCGAGGCCGCCGCCGCCCTGATCCTGCCCCTGTGGCGCTCCGGCGTCGAAGTCCTGACCAAGGCCGACGAGAGCCCGGTCACCGAGGCCGACCAACGTGGCGAGAAGCTGATCCTGGAGCACTTGGCCCGTCATTTTCCGGGCGTGCCGGTCGTCTCGGAGGAGGACGCCAGCGAATTCGGGACGCCGGATGCGATCGGCCCCCGCTTCTTCCTGGTGGATCCGCTGGATGGCACCAAGGCCTTCGTTCGCGGCGATCCGAACTTCACCGTGAACGTCGCCCTGATCGAGGATGGCCGCCCGGTGGCCGGCGCCGTCTGCGCCCCGCCCACCGGAGAGACCTGGTTCACGAAAGGCGGCGCGGCGCTGAAGCGCGTGAACGGCGGCGCTGCGGCTCCGGTCGCCGTACGGCCGTGGCCGAAGGGGAGCGCCGTGGCGCTCGTCAGCCACACCATGAAAGAGGAGACGGCGGTCAAGCTCGCCGAGCAGTACGGCTTCGACCTGCGCGAGCCGATGGACTCGTCGATCAAGTTCTGCCGCATCGCCGAAGGTTCGGCGGACATCTATCCGAGGCATGGGCCGACGATGGAATGGGACATCGCCGCCGGGCACGCCGTGCTGGAGGCTGCAGGTGGTTCTGTACTGACGCCCGAGGGGAAGCCGTTCGCCTACGGAAAGGCGAGCGACGGCTTCAGGAACGGCTGGTTCGTGGCGCGCGGCGCTGACTGAAGAGGCGAAGCCTCCCCCGTCGTCCGGGAGAGGCTTCGTCCGCCGTCAGCGGTTTTCGTCGCGCTGGCCGGCTTGGTCGGATTGATCCGACTGGCCGGCTTGGCCCGCCTGGTTTTCCTGACCCTGACGGTCCTGCTGGCCACCTTGCTGGCCCTGGCGTTCGCCCTGGTTCTGCTGGTTCTGCTGGTTCGGCTGCTGCTGGGACTGGTTGTCCTGCTGCTGCTGCGGGCGACGGGTCTGGTCGTTCTGGCCTTGGTTCATATTGTTGTCCTGGCCCATGATTCGTCCTTCCGTGTTGGCGATGGACAGCGTCCGCCGCGGTCGGCGCTGCGTCCCTTAAAGCCTTGAGCCAGCATAAGGTTCGGCCCGATGAAGGGTCTTTTTCTTTTGTGTCGGAACGCCGACGGACCCGGGCTAACCTAGGATAGGATCGGGGCGCTCTCAGCCGTCCGTCGCCGGATGGTTCGCCATCCAGCTCTCGAGCGCCTGGGCCGCCTCATCGGTGCAGCCGCCCTGGTGAACCTGAACGATGGCGTCCAGCGTCGCGATGCTGGCGACCTCGGGGCAGACACCCGCCCTCGTCCGCGCCGCATAGAGCCCGGCCTTGGTCCGCTCGGGGGGCGCTACGATGGTCCGCAGGACGGCCAGCCGCTCGGCCTCGGCCTGGCCCGCCTTGCGCGTCGGGACCGCGACGCCGCCTGGGGCGCCCTTCAGCCGCACCATGTCGCCGGAGGCGTGCATCAGGGTCAGCGTGCGGCCCGGCGCCAGCGGCGCCCTGGCGCCCGCGTCGTAGGAGGCGCCCCTTGGAATCCCCGGGTCGGTCGAGGCGACGACGATGTAGTCCCGAGCGGCCGCCACGCCGGCCAACGCCGACAGGACAATGCCCAGGAGGAGGGGGAGGACGCGGCTCAACATCCGCCAAGCATGCGCGCCATGGTGGAGCGCGGCAAGTCCAGGTCACGGTCCGCGTACCATGTCCCGCGAACGCGGATCGCCGAGTGGGGCGGGCGTGCGGACCGCGCTCCGAGAGGGGACTCGGCGGGCGACCTGCGACACATAGGCCCGCAACCGGCAATTGAGATTCCGATTAACCCCCGGTTAAGAGGTGATCTTGTATGGTGACCGCCAGAATATCGAGGCAGACGCTATGGTCAGCGTACAGCTGCGAAATTCCGGCTCAGGCCTTTGGCTGCCGTTCACCCTGCCCACATCGGTGCAGGTGGCGCAGACGATCGCCGCAGCCGTGAAGACGCTCAACATTGCCGATCAGGTGCGCATCCATCCGGCCGCGCCCACCCCGCAGCTGGACATCAAGGTCTAGGGCGGGACAGGTCCTCGCGGACGTCGACGTCGAACAGCACGCCGTCGTCGGGGGCCTCCACCAGTGCGAGCTTCGCACCGAGGCTCTGCAGGATCGGCCGCGCGCCGACATCGCCGCGCAGCGCGCCGACGTCGCCGAAGAGGGTGCGGCCCAGCACCACCGGGTTTCCGCGCCGTCCCGCGAAGACCGGCGCTGCAGCCGGCGCGCCCGCTTCCACGGCCGCAGCGAGCGGCGCCAGCACGGCATGGGGTACGCGCGGCATGTCGCCCAGGAAGACGAAGGCGCCGTCCAGCCCGGGCTCCAGGCTGGCGATCCCTGCCCGGAGCGAGGCGGCCATCCCCTCGGCGTGGTCCGCAGCGTGGGCCGTTCTGATGGTGGGGTCGAAGCTCGCGGCGCAGGCGGCCACCGCCCCTGCATCCATTCCGGTCACCAGGGTGATGGATCGCACGGGCGCGGCCCGCGCCGCGGCGAGGGCGGCGTGCAGCAGCGGGACGCCGCCGTAGTTCGCCAGCAGCTTGCCGCCGCCGAAGCGGGCGCCCGCGCCGGCCGCCAGCACCACCGCGGCGAACCTGCCTACTGTCGCCAAGCGCGGTTCCCTCCTATCTTGGACGCCGGATGACGCCGTACGACAACATCGCCGCAACGCCCCAGGTCGCCTCTTCGGGCCTGCCCCTCGTCGACGGCTTCGGTCGGACGGTGACCTATTTGCGGCTCTCGGTCACCGATCGCTGCGACCTGCGCTGCGTCTATTGCATGGCCGAGCACATGACCTTCCTCCCGAAGGCGGAAGTGCTCACGCTCGAGGAGCTGGACCGGATCGCCTCGGCCTTCGTGGGCCTGGGAACGCGCAAGCTGCGGCTGACCGGCGGCGAGCCGCTGGTCCGCAAGGGCATGATGGATCTCGTGCGAAACCTCGGCCGCCACCTGCGCTCGGGCGCGTTGGATGAGCTGACCCTCACCACCAACGGCACGCGCCTGGCGGACTTCGCCGGCGAGCTGGCCGACGCGGGCGTGCGGCGGATCAACGTCTCCCTCGACACCCTGAAGCCGGATCTGTTCCGCCGGCTCACGCGCGGCGGCGACGTCGGCAAGGTGCTGGCGGGCATCGCCGCCGCTCAGACGGCAGGCCTCGCGGTCAAGATCAACGCCGTGGCGCTGCGGGACGACAACGCGGCGGAAATCCCCGACCTGATCGCCTGGGCGCACGGCCAGGGGTGCGACCTGACGCTGATCGAGACCATGCCGCTGGGCGAGATCGAGGCGGACCGGACGGATCAGTACCTGTCGCTCGAAAAGGTGCGCCGTGACCTTGAGAGCTTCTGGATGTTCGAAGATCTGCCGCTGTCCACCGGCGGGCCGGCCCGCTACGTGCGGGTGGCCGAGACCGGCGGGCGGCTGGGGTTCATCACCCCGCTCAGCCACAATTTCTGCGAGGCCTGCAATCGCGTGCGGCTGACCTGCACGGGGACCCTGCACACCTGCCTTGGGCAGGAGGACGCCACCGACCTGCGCGCGGTGCTGCGCGCCGGCGCCGACGACGCCGAGCTGACGAGGGTCATACGCGAGGCGGTGCTCGGCAAACCGAAGGGCCACGACTTCGAGATCGCGCGCGCCCGGCCGGCGGTGGCGCGGCACATGTCCACCACGGGCGGCTGAGATGGCGCGGGTGCTCCTGTTCGGTCCTCTGCGCGACCTCGCCGGCTGGCGCGAGCGTGAGGTCGAGGCGGCCTCGCTCCTGGGCCTGCGGGGGGTGTTGGCGGCCGAGGACGCCGCGCTGGGCGAAGCCCTGGGCGGGCCGGGCGTGCAGACGGCCGTGGACCAGGCCCTGGTGCGGGGCGATGCCCCCCTGACGCCCGGGAGCGAAGTCGCCTTCCTGCCCCCGATGAGCGGCGGATGATCAGGCTGGTCGAGACAGCTTTCGACCCGGGGACCCTGCTCTCCGAGTTCACCCGCGGCCGCAGCGAGACGGGCGCCGTGGCGACCTTCACCGGCATCGCGCGGGCCGAGGCGGGGGCGACGACCGTTCTGGAGCTGGAGGCCTATCCCGGCTTCACCGAGGCCGAGATCGGCAGGATCGCCGACCAGGCCCGCGAGCGTTTCGGCCTGCACGACCTGGCGATCCTGCACCGGGTGGGAAAGATCGGCCCGGGGGAGCCCATCGTCTTCGTGGCCACCGCAGCCGGGCACCGGCGTGCGGCGTTCGAAGCGTGTGACTTCCTCATGGACTATCTCAAGTCCCAGGCGCCCTTCTGGAAGAAGGAGCACGGGCCCGGCGGCGCGCGATGGGTCGAGCCGACAGCGCAGGATCACGCCGACCGCGAGCGCTGGACATAAAATAACACGTTCGACGAACGTGGAATCATAGATGTTTCGGAGCTTGCCCGAATTCGGGCAAAGGCGTTGTCTGGCGGGAATGCGAACGCCAGAAGACCCCTCGATGTCGGATGCGGGCGACCTGGACGATCTCGTGGCCTATGTGGCCCGGTCCAGCGATCTCGATCCGTCGCAAGCGAGGCGGATCGTCGATGACGTGCTCACCTACCTGGATGAAGGTCCCGAAGACTTCGTGCGCCGCCGCCATGCGGCGCTGCTCCGGCTGGGCCGGCGCAACGAGGAGATCTACGCGCGGATCGCGGACGAGCTGGCCCAGCGCCGCTTCCCGGCTCCGTCCTACAGCCTCCGCCAGATCCGCCGGATCATTTACGGCTGAGGCGCGCGTCTGATGTGCGGGATCGTCGGCTACATCGGTCCGCGCACGGCCCTGCCGCTGCTCCTCGAGGGCCTGCGGCGGCTCGAATACCGTGGCTATGACAGCGCGGGGGTGGCGGTCGCCGAGGCGGGGGGCCTGATCGTCCATAAACGCAAGGGCAAGGTGCGCGAACTAGAGAGCGTCCTGCCGGCCGAGCTGCCGGGGGCGGTGGGCGTCGCCCATACCCGCTGGGCGACCCACGGCGCGCCGAGTGACCTCAACGCCCACCCGCACACCGACGCCAGCGGGCGGATCGCCGTTGTCCACAACGGCATCATCGAGAACGCCGCCGAGCTGAAGCGCGCGCTGCAGGCCGACGGCGTGACGTTCCGGTCCGAGACCGACACCGAGGTCCTGGCCCATCTGATCGCCCGCCGGCCCGAGGCGTCCCTTGCCGAAGCCGTCCGCGCGGCGCTGCGTCAGGTGAAAGGCGCCTACGGCATCGCGGTGATCGACGCCGCGCGGCCCGAGGCCATCGTCGCGGCGCGCAACGGCGGGCCCGTGGTGATCGGGGTCGGGGACGGCGAGATGTTCGTCGCCTCGGACGCCGCCGCGCTGATGGGCCATGCGCGCTCGGTGGCGCACCTGGACGACGGCGAGATCGCCGAGGTCCGGGCCGACGGCTTCACGGTCCTGACGCTGGAGGGCAGCCAGGCGACCAAGGCCACCCTGGAGCTCTCGGGCGACGTCGCCGGCTTCGACAAGGGCGACTACGCCCACTTCATGCGCAAGGAGATCGGCGAGCAGCCCGAGGCGGTGCGCCGGACCCTGCTGGGCCGCCTGGACCATCGCTTCTCCACTGCGCACCTGGGCGGCATCGAACTGGCGGCCCGCGAAATGCTGGACATCCGGCGGGTCAAGATCCTGGGCTGCGGCTCGGCCTTCTTCGCCGGCGCCCTGGGCGCGCATCTGATCGAGCAGCTGGCGCGCATCCCCGCCCATGCCGAGCCGGCCTCCGAGTTCCGCTACCGCAACCCGGTGATCGAACAGGACACCCTCTACATCGCCGTCAGCCAGTCGGGCGAGACCTTCGACACGCTCGCCGCCATCCAGGAAGTGAAGCGCAAGGGCGGCCGGGTGCTGGGCGTCGTCAATTCGGTGGGCTCCACCA
The DNA here is from genome assembly GCF_001557235.1 of Phenylobacterium sp. CCH9-H3. Classification (GTDB taxonomy): domain Bacteria; phylum Pseudomonadota; class Alphaproteobacteria; order Caulobacterales; family Caulobacteraceae; genus Phenylobacterium. The sequence continues at coordinate 77,168 of NZ_LSJI01000230.1, forward strand.
TCGCGCGGGAGTGCGGCCGCGGCGTCTATCTGCATGCGGGGCCGGAGGTGGCGGTGGTGTCCACCAAGACCTGGACCTCGACCGCCGTCGCGTTCGCCCTGCTCGCGCTGCAGCTCGGCCGGGTGCGCGACCTGTCGGCCGGACAGGGCGCCCGCCTGCTGGCGGCGCTGGCGGCCCTGCCGGACCAGATCGCGGACATCGTGGCGCGAGAGACCGAGCTGGCGCCCCTGGCCGCCCGGCTGGCCGGCGCCGACCACGCCTATTTCCTCGGCCGCGCCGCCGGCTACGCCGTGGCCATGGAGGGGGCGCTGAAACTCAAGGAGATCAGCTATCTCCACGCCGAGGCCTACGCCGCCTCCGAGCTCAAGCACGGCCCCCTGGCGCTGATCTCGCCGGAGACGCCGACGCTCATCGTCCTGCCCGACGACGACCTTCTGCCCAAGAACCTCTCGACGATCGCCGAGGTGCGCACGCGGGGTGGGCCGGTGGTGGCGATCACGCACCCAGGTGTCGACGCCCCCGGCCTGGAGGCCAGCTTCGCCGTGCCGCGCTCCGAGCCGGAGCTCGATCCGATCCTGCTCAACATCCCGCTGCAGCTGCTTGCCTACCAGGTGGCCAAGGGGCTGGGCCGCGACATCGACCAACCGCGAAACCTGGCCAAGTCGGTGACGGTGGAATAGGGGCGGTCGCCCGCGCTAGATTGCCGGCGAAGGAGCTTCCCATGAACGCGTTCACGCCCGGCGGCCGGATCGACACCGCCCGCCAGCTCAAGCCGGTGAAGATCGCCGTCCTGACCATCTCGGACACCCGGGACGAGGAGAGCGACACCTCCGGCCATCTCCTGGCCCAGCGTGTCACCGAGGCCGGCCACGAGCTCGTCGACAAGGCCATCGTCCCCGACAGCATCGTGGCGATCCGCGAGAAGATCGAGGCCTGGGCCGCTTCCGGCTTCGTCGAGGCGATCGTGACCACCGGCGGCACCGGCATCACCGGCCGCGACGTGACGCCCGAGGCGGTGCGCCCGCTGTTCGACAAGGAGCTGGACGGCTTCTCGGTGGTCTTCCACATGGTCAGCTATCAGTCGGTAGGCCTCTCCACCCTCCAGTCGCGGGCGCTGGCCGGGATCGTGAAGGGCGTGTTCGTCTTCTGCCTGCCGGGTTCGAACGGGGCGGTGAAGGACGGCTGGGACAAGGTGATCTCGGCCCAGCTCGACAGCCGCCATGGCCCCTGCAACATGGTCGAGCTCATGCCCCGGCTGATGGAGGCGTGAGCCGCCTCACTCACATCGACGAGACCGGCCGCGCCCGCATGGTCGACGTCTCGGACAAGGCGGTGACGACGCGCGAGGCGGTGGCCGAGGGGTTCGTGCGCATGCAGCCCGAAACCCTGGCCCTGGCGCTGTCGGGGGAGGGTAAGAAGGGCGACGTCCGTGCGGTGGCCGAGATCGCCGGCGTGATGGCCGCCAAGCGCACGTCCGACCTCATTCCCATGTGCCACCCCCTGCCCATCGCCAAGGCCGAAGTGCGCGTCGAGCCGGCCGAGGGCGGCCTGGCCGTCACCGCGCGGGTGAAGACCACCGGCCGGACGGGCGTGGAGATGGAGGCGCTGACGGCCGCGTCGGTGGCCTGCCTGACGCTCTACGACATGCTGAAGGCGGCCGAGAAGGGCATGGTGATCGAGGCGGTGCGGCTGGTCTCGAAGACCGGCGGCAAGAGCGGAGATTGGACGGCTTAAGCCGCGACCCAGCTCAGCGCGTCGGGATCGTCGATCGCCATCTCGTCCCAGTCCAGGTCCGGCGGCGGGCTCATGGCGGCGGCCACCACGGCGCTCATCTCGGCGGCCGAGGTCACGCCGACCAGCACGTGGGAGGCTTCCGGACGCGTCAGGGCGAAGCCCAGGGCGGCCTGTAGCGGGTCTGAGCGGCCCTCGGCGATCAGGCGGCGCGCGCGCGAGATGCGGCCCGCGGCGGCCTTCAGGTGGCTCGGGGCCCGGTCCGGCGGCAGGAACAGCACGCCGTTCAGGAAGATCGAGCGCAGGTGCACCTCGATGCCCATCTCGGCGATGGTCGAGAGCGAGCCGTCCAGCAGCAGCCGCTGGTCGAGCAGGGAGGCCGGCGCCTGGACCAGGTCGGGCTTGAAGCGGCGGGCGACGCCCACCGGATCGTCCGAGGCGTAGACCGGCACGCCGATCCGCTGGCAGAGGCCCTCGTCCTTCAGCGCCTTGAGCCGATCCCAGAGTTGGGGCCCGAGGGGCGAGAAGAGATCCGTGGCCGAAGGGGCCACGATGGTGTCCACCCGCTCGACGCCCAGGCGCAGCATCTGCGCGCGCAGCTCGGCTTCCACCATCTCGGGCCCGCGATCGGGCCGGACGCTGGTCAGAGTGAGGCGGAAAGGATTGGGCTGGGGCAGGGCCCCGCGCAGCAGACCGTCGGCCGAAGACGAGCCTCGGGCGACCTCCAGGACCGACAGGCCGGAGCGGCCGGCGATGGACAGGATGTCCCTGGCCTCAGCCTCCCGCGGCTTCCCCCGCGGGCCGGGCGGCTGATCGAGACCGAACTGGCTGGTCCCGAGGCCGAGCTTGCTGAGGGTTGAGGTCATGCGCCCTGAAAAGCTTGGTCTATTCCGTTCGAAGGGCCATTTTGCCGCAGGAAAGGCTAAGAAGCCGTATCCCTGCGAAGGTTAAGGTGTGATTGACCCTCTTCCCGAGTGGCCGATGTTCGGCGTCGCCGAAGACGTGCGTCCGGCCCTGCGGCGCGCTTCGGATGAGCACCGGGCGCTGGTGCTGGCGACCCTGGTCTCCGTGGCGGGTGGCGGGCCCCGTCCCGAGGGGACGCAGATGGTTTTCGCCCCGGGAATCCTGGCCGGCTACTTCTCCGGCGGATGCGTCGAGGGCGATGTCGCCGGCCACGCCTGGGCCTGTCTCGAGGACGGGGCGCCGCGGACCCTGGTCTATGGCGAGGGCAGCCCCTGGCCGGACATCCGGCTGCTCTGCGGGGCTCGGATCGAGATTTTCCTCGAACGAATCACGGCGGGTGATTCGGCCCTGGCCGAGCTGCTGAGCGCGACGGCCGAGCGCCGTCCCGTGACCTATGTCAGCGACGGGACGACCCGGCTCGCTGCCGCCGACGTCTCGCCCTGGCCGGAGGCGGCGGTGGTGAAGCACTATGAGCCCACGCCGCGCCTAGTGGTGGTGGGCGGCGACCCGACCGCCCTGGCGATCGCCGAACTGGGGGTGAAGTCAGGGTTCGAGACCACCCTTGTGCGACCCAAGGGACCGGAGGTCCCCCCGCCAATCCCCGGGGTGGCCTATCGGCGCGACGAGCCGGCGCCGGCGCTGGGGGCTATCGGGCTCGACCCCTGGACCAGCGTGGCGGTGGCCACCCACGACCTGGAGACGGATCGCGCCGCGCTGAAGGCCGCCCTGCCGTCCCAGGCGGGCTACGTCGGCCTGCTGGGCGCACGGCGGCGGCTGGCGGGGCGTCTCGCCGAACTCCAGAACGAAGGCATGGCCGAGGGGGCCCTGGCGCGGCTTCACGCCCCCATCGGCCTCGACATCGGCGGCAAGGCGCCGTTCGAGGTCGCCGTGTCCGTGATCGGCGAGATCACCGCCCTGCGCTACGCCCGGGGAAGCGGCAGCACCTCGACCACGTCGCCGGCGGGGGCGGCGGACGCGCCGGCCGGCCGCTTGAGCAGGGCGTCGGCCGCCGAGAAGACGCTGACCAGCGAAGAGTCCTGATCCCCGAAGGGCTGGACCCGGACTTCGCCGCCTTCGAAGTTCAGCTTCGCCCGCATCCAGTGCTCGCGCGGCCCATTCGCCGGTAGCGGCTCGGAAAGCCGGGCCGGCAGCATCCGGACCGCCGGCTCCGCCCCCGAAAAGGCGGCCAGGATCGGCCTCAGGAACAGCTCCGCGCAGACCAGGGCCGAGGCGGGGTTGCCGGGCAGGCCCAGCAGACGGCGGCCATCCTCCAGGACGCCGAAGAAGGTCGGCTTGCCCGGACGCACGGCCACGCTGGCGACCTTCATCTGCAGGCCGAGCGCCTCGGCAGCGGCGCGCACCAGGTCATGGTCCCCGACCGAGGCTCCGCCCACGGTGACGACCAGGTCGCCCTCGGCCTGTCGCAAGGCCTCGACCGTCGCCGCAAGCTCGTCCTTCACCGGCCGGGCGCGACGCACCTCCGCGCCCCATGTCGACGCCAGCGCCGCCAGGGCGCGGGATCCGGAGTCGTAGATCTGGAAAGGCCCGGGGACCGCCGGCGCCTCGACGATCTCCTCCCCCGTGGAGAAGAGGGCGACCTGGGGCCGGCGCCTCACCGACAGCTCCGCGCGCCCCGCCGCGGCGGCCAGCGACAGCCGCCAGGGATCGATCCGCGTTCCACGCGACAGCAGCGCCTCGCCCGCCCGGAAGTCTCCGCCCCCAGGCCGGACATGGCGCCCAGGCTCCACCGCTGGGACGGTGACCGTGTCGCCCTCGCGGCGAGCGTCCTCCTGGATCACCATGGCGTCGCAGCCGGCGGGCAGCGCCGCGCCGGTGAAGATCCGCACCACCTCGCCGGGCTGGACCTCGCCCTCGTAGCCGTGCCCGGCCGCGCTCTCGCCGACGATGCGCAGGTCGCCAGGCGTGTCCGCGCTGCGCACCGCCCACCCGTCCATGGCCGAGGCGGCGAAAGGCGGCTGGTCGCGGATGGCGGTCACGTCCTCGGCCAGCACCCGGCCGATGCTGTGCTGGATGGCCACGGCCTCGGCGGGCAGGGCGGCGACCTCCGCCAGCATCCGCGCCCGCGCCTCGTCGACGGACAGCAGCTTCATCAGACGGGCCGGTCGATGGCGGGCTGGGGCGGCGTGAACCAGGCGGCCCCGTCGTCCGTCACGTGGAAGTGATCCTCCAGGCGCACGCCGAACTCGCCCGGGATCACGATCATCGGCTCGTTGGAGAAGCACATGCCGGGCTGCAGCGGTGTCTTGTCGCCGCGGACCAGATAGGGCGCCTCGTGGATCGACAGCCCGATGCCGTGGCCCGTGCGGTGCGGCAGGCCCGGCAGGTCGTAGTCGGCGCTGAAACCTTCCTCCGCGAGCACGCGGCGGGCCACCGCGTCGATCTCCTCGCAGGGCACGCCCGGCTTCACGGCGGCGAAGGCGGCGGCCTGGGCCTTCTTCTCCACCTCCCAGACCCGCTGCTGCTCCTGGGTCGCCTGGCCGAAGACGTAGGTGCGGGTGATGTCGGAGTTGTAGCCCTGTACGCGGCAGCCGGTGTCGATGAGCACCAGGTCGCCATCCTGCAGCTTCTGCTCGCCCGGCAGGCCGTGGGGATAGGCGGAGGCCTCGCCGAACTGCACGGCGCAGAACGACGACCCGTCATCGGCCCCCAGCGCCCGGTGCGCCTGGTCGATGAAGCGCCGAACCTCTCCTGTGGTGATCCCGGGCGCCAGGATGCGGGCGGCGCGGCGGTGGACCTCCAGCGTCATGGCCTTGGCCTGGCTCATGAGCGCCAGTTCGGCCGGCGACTTGATCGACCGGCAGCCGTCGACCACGGGGGCCGCGTTGACCGTCGCGACGTCCGGCGCGGCCAGACGCAGCGCGTCGAACATGGCGAAGGCCAGGGCCGGGTCGATGGCGAGCGACGTCGCGCCCCATTCCGCCAGCACCTGCGCGGCCTGTACGGCCGGGTTCTCATGCTCCTCCCAAAGGCGCATTGGCGCCTCGATCCCCAGGGAGGCGAGCAAGGAGCCCTCCTCGAAGCGCGGGCAGATCATCATCGGCGCGCCGGACTTGGGCAGCAGCATCGCCACCATCCGCTCGGTGGCGTTCCAGCCGACGCCCGCGAAGTACCGCAGCGAGGCGCCGGCGCCGATGATCAGGGCGTCGGTGGTCATCAGCGACTGCGCCTTGGCCAGGCGGGCGAGCCTCTCCTCCCGCGTGATGGCCGGGGCCGGGCTCGGCCAGGGCCCCAGCTCCGCGAGCTCTCGTTCCGCCGTCGATCCGCCGATCATGCAAAACTCCCTTGTCAGCGCCCTCGCGCTCTACCTCTCCCGCGTCACGGCGGAAAGCGCGCTTCGCGAAACCCGGGTGACAGGCGCAGGCGGCGCGCTAGGAAAGGGCATGGCTGGAAGTCAGGATTTCGCGGCGGACCCCCGGAACGCCGATCTCAAGGTCTATGTCAGCGGCGAGCTGGTCCCGAAGGACCAGGCGCGGGTCTCGGTGTTCGACGCGGGCTTCGTCCTGGGCGACGGGGTGTGGGAGGGCCTGCGCCTGCACAAGGGGCGGCTGCTGTTCCTGGAGGCCCACCTGGAGCGGCTGTACGAGGGGCTGAGGGCCATCGCGCTCGACATCGGCATGACGCCGGCTGAGCTGACGACGGAGATCCAGCGCACCCTGGACGCCAACGGCATGGAGCACGGGGCGCACCTGCGGCTCATGGTGACGCGCGGTGAGAAGAAGGCGGTCAACCAGGACCCGCGCAACTGGCTGGGCAAGCCGACCATCGTCATCACGGCCGAATACAAGGAACCCTCGCCCGAGATCCTGACCCGCGGCCTCGCCCTGGCCACCTCCTCGATCCTCTGCACGCCGGCCGAGATGTTCGACATGCGGCTGAACTCGCACAGTCGACTCGCGCTGATCCGCGCCCTACTGGACGCCATCGAGAAGGGCGGCGACGAGGCGCTGATGCTGGACCCCAACGGCTTCGTGTCGAGCTGCAACGCCACCAACTTCTTCTGGGTCCGGGACGGGCGGGTGATGACCTCGACGGGTGACTACTGCTTCAACGGCGTGACGCGGGCCAATGTCATCGCCCTGTGCCGCCGCCACGACATCCCGATCACCCTGGGCGATTTCGATCTGGCCGACGTGGCCGAGGCGGACGAGGCGTTAGTCACCGGCACCTTCGGCGGCCTGACGCCCGTGCGCAGCATCGACGGCCACGCCCTGCCCGAGGCGCTCCCCGGACCGATGACCCGCCGCCTCCGCGCCGCCTACGAGGCGCTGAAGGACGAGGACGCCGGCCTGTGACGGTGCGGATCGCCATGTGGTCGGGGCCGAGGAACATCTCCACGGCCATGATGCGCAGCTTCGAGAACCGGGCGGACTGCCAGGTGGTCGATGAGCCCTTCTACGCCGCCTATCTGGCGCGGACCGGGCTGGACCATCCCATGCGCGAGGCCGTGCTGGAGTCTCAGCCGCAGGATTGGGGCGAGGTGGTCGCCGGCCTCGATGCGCTGGACGGGTCGGTCGTCTACGAAAAGCACATGACCCACCACATGCTGCCGGGCTTCGGCCTCGACTGGACGGCGGGTCGGGCCAACGCCTTCCTGATCCGCGACCCGGCCGAGGTGCTGGCCTCCTACACCGTCAAGCGCGCCGAGGTGACCCTGGACGACATCGGCGTCGTCCGGCAGCGCGAGCTGTTCGACCGGGAGGCCGACCGGCTGGGCCGCGCGCCGCCGGTGGTGCAGGGCGCCGACGTCCTGGCCGATCCGCGCCGCATGTTGCAGGCGCTCTGTGCGGCGCTGGGGATCAGTTTCGACGCGGCGATGCTGAACTGGCCCGCTGGCCGTCGCGACTCGGACGGTGTCTGGGCGCCGGCCTGGTACGACGCCGTCGAGCGCTCAACGGGCTTCGAGGCGCCGCGCGAGCGAGAGGCGCCGGCCTTGCCCGACGACCTGCGTCGCATCGCCGAGGCCGCGCGCCCGCACTACGAGGCGCTGCGCGCGCACAGGCTTTCGCCGGCCTGAGCTTTGGGTATGGTCGCGCCATGCGCATCGCCATCCCCCTGCTCGCCGCCGCCGGCCTCTTCGCCACCACCGCCCAGGCCCAGCCGCTCGGCGGCGAGCAGCCGCTGCTGAGGGAGGTGACCGCCGCGGTCTCTCCCGTCCGCCAGAAGGCGAGCATCGAGAAGCTGGTGTCCTTCGGCACCCGCCACACCGGCTCGGACACCAAGTCCGACAAGCGCGGCATCGGCGCCGCCCGCCGCTGGATCGCCTCGGAGTTCCAGGCGGCCTCCAAGGACTGCGGCGGAAGGCTGACGGTCGAGACGCCCTCGCGCGTGATGACCGCCGAGCGGTTGGCGGGGCCGACCGAGGTGATGAACGTGGTCGCCATCCTGCCGGGCGCCAGCGATCCCAGCCGGGTGATCGTGATCTCCGGTCACTACGACAGCCGGGTCACCGACGCGAAGAACTTCACCTCGGACGCGCCGGGCGCCAACGACGACGGATCGGGCACGGCGGCGGTGATCGAGGCCGCGCGGGTGCTGTGCAAGCATCAGTTCCCGGCCACCCTGGTGTTCGCGGCCCTGGCCGGCGAGGAACAGGGCCTGCTGGGCGGCAAGATCCTGGCCGACTTCGCCATCGAGAAGGGCTGGCGGGTCGAGGCCAACCTCAACAACGACATCATCGGCAACACCGAGGGCATGGGCGGAGTGCGCGACAACACCCATGTGCGCGTCTTCTCCGAGGGCACGCGCTCCACCGAGACACCGGAAGAGGCCAACCGCCGGCGCTATAACGGCGGGGAGGTGGATAGCCCCTCGCGAAACCTCGCCCGCTTCATGGACGGCATCGCGGATCGCTACCTGACCAACCTCGACGTGGTGATGGTCTATCGCACCGACCGCTTCGGCCGCGGCGGCGATCAGGTGGAGATGCTGCGCGCCGGCTTCCCTGCCGTTCGCATCACCGAGGCCGTCGAGAACTACACCCGGCAGCACCAGGATCTGCGGACCGAGAACGGCATCAAGTACGGCGACACCATCGACGGCGTGGACTTCGCGTACCTGGCCCAGGTGACGCGGCTGAACGTGGCGACCATGGCCGCGCTCGCCATGGCGCCGGCTCCGCCGACGGGGGTGGAGATCGCCGGCGCCGTCAGCCCCGACACGACCGTGAAGTGGAAGCCGGCCGCGGACGCCGCCGCCTATCGGGTCTGGTGGCGGTCCACGACCGATCCGCAGTGGCGCTATTCCCGCGTCGTGGGAACGACGGGCGAAGCCAAGCTCACGGGCGTCACCATCGACGACTGGTTCTTCGGCGTCAGCGCCATCGGCGCCGACAGCTATGAGAGCCCGGTGGTCTTCCCGGGCGCCGCCGGAACGTTCGAGCGGGGCGGCGCGCCGAAGTAACGCCCGTCAGCCCAGGTTCGACTTGTAGAGCTTCAGCAGCTCGGCCCAGGCCTTCTCGGCGGCGGCCTCGTCGTAGACGGGGCTGCCCTTCACGCACCAGCCGTGATTGGCCGGATAGACCTCGACCGTCGCCGGCCGCTTCGCCTCGGCGAAGGCCGCCTTCAGCTGGTCCTTCTCCTGCGGCCGCTGCTTGTCGTCGTTTTCCGCGGTGGCGATGAGATAGGCGGCCTTGGTCCTGGGAATGCCCTGGTGCGGACTCTGCGGATCGGCGGTCACCAGGGCCCCGCTGTGGAAGGTGGCCGCGGCCCGCACCCGGTCGGCCTTCACGAGCGCCGTGGCGAAGGTGAGCGGCCCGCCCATGCAATAGCCCTGCACGCCGACGCCCTTCTTCCGGTCGGTCTGGGGCTGGGCGTCGAGGAAGTCCACATAGGCCGCGGCGTCCCGCTGGACGGCCTCGTTCGTCAGGGCCGTCCGCATCGGCGTGATCTTGGCGCGATGCTCGGGGTTGGCGAAGTCGAAGGCGCCGTCGAACACCGGGGCCTTGCGCGAGCGATAGTAGAAGTTGGGGACCAGCACCACGTAGCCGCTACTGGCCAGCCGCCGCCCCATCTCGCGGAAGACCGGCCGCAGCGAAAGGAAGTCGCACCAGATCAGCACCGCCGGCCAGGTCCCCTTGCCGGCGGGGTAGTAGAGGGCCGCATCCGCCACACCGTCGGCGGTCTTCACCTCCACATCCTTTTCCACCACGTCGGCGGCGTAGGCCGAGGTGGCGGCGCCGGCCGCGGCCACGGACATCAGCCCGAACGTGCGGCGCGAGACCGTCGGATCGTGGATCAGGCCTTCGTGGATGTCGTCGCACATGGGAGCCTCCCGCTCGTTCTGTTGTCTGGGTCGCCAAGCGTCGGGCGGAATGTTGCGGTGTTATTTCCCGGCGCGCTAGACCGGCCGCATGATCGCAGACCGCAACCTCCGCGCCGAACGCCTCGGTCCCTATTTCGACGCGCAGTTGCGGCTGGCGGCGCGCATGGCCGAGCTGACCGGGACGCCGCTGGCCGCCGCGGTCCTGCAGTTCACCAACCTCCACCGTCGCCTGGGGTTCGGAGTGAATGTCCTGGGCGGGCCCCCGGCGCCCGGCTGGGCCGACTACGCCTGCGCCCTCGAGGCGGCGGCGGACGGTCCGGCGCAGCTCGCGGCGACCCTCGCCGCCTTCGTGCGCGGCGCCGACGAGGTGCTGCCGTTGCAGGGCCAGCGCCAGTTCGGCTGTTTCGCCTGCGAAGCCCCGGGCGAGGACGGCGCCGTGCGCCTGCACTTCAATAACCAGGATACCGACGCGGACGGCGGGCCGCTGGCCGCGTCGAAGATCCCGCGCCGGCGCGCCGAGCTCGCCAGCCTGGTGGCGCATGTCCGCGCGGCCTATCCCGAGGCCACCTGCATCCGCGGCAAGTCGTGGCTCTACAACCTGGAAGCCTATCGCCGGCTGTTTCCGGAGGACTACGCCGCCTCGCGCACCGTGGCGTCGGGTCCGCTTCGCCTGAACGGCACGTCGAGCTGGGGGCAGCTGATCGATGCGCATGAGCGCATCCGGCCGGACGTCCGCGAGGCCCTGTTCGAGCGGTTGGAGAGCCTGGATCCGGCTGCGCCGTGGCTGGCCTTCCCGCTGCGCGTCCTGGCGACGGAGGCTCCGATCGAGAGTTTCGCCGCCGCCTACCGCCTCTAGGCCGCGGTGTCCGGAGCGGTCGCGGGGGCGGTCCGCGCGTGGCGGCGGTCCATGCGGCGCAGTTCGGCGAAGGTGGCATGAGGGTGCGTTCGCGCCAGCTCGCGCAGCCGGCCCATGGCCACGGGCAGGTAGGCGGCCGTCACGCCCAACGCATCGCCGAAGAGGTCGTGCAGCGACATCTCCCGGCCGACGACAGACTGCGCGAGCTCACTGGCCACGGCCAGGCCCAGGAAGGCCAAGGCGACGTCGGACGCGCGGGATCGGGGCAGGGCGCCGCTGGCGACCAGGGTCAGCGCATAGAACAGGAGCGCGTGGGCCACCGTGTCCGGGAAGGGCAGGTTGAGGTCCCCGTAGCGGAACGGTCCGGTCAGGGCGATCACGGCCGACACCCCGGCGACCACGGCCCCCGCGCGCAGCAGCATCATCAGCTTGTGGGGCGTGAGCCGCATGGGGTCCTTGAGGTCCGGCAGGGTCGCCAAACCATGACCGGATGCGGTGAAGGCCCGTTGAAGATCGTTGGTTAGCCGTTCGTCACCGGACCGCCTGTGACGAGCCGTCGCGCAGCGTTCGCACCACGCCCGTGGCGATCAGCGCCTGGCCGCCGAAGTAGAGCCCCCAGACCGCCAGTCCCATGGGGAAGCTATCCAGCGCCGGACGTCCCGTGCGCAGGAAGATCAAGAGGTCAGACACCGCGAACATCAGGGCGCCCGCGAACACCAGCGCGCGTGGGAAGCGGCTGAGGAACGCGGCGGCCGTCATCGCCGCGAGGCCGGCGGCGTAGAGGGCGATGCCGGGCGCCCCCGCGCGGTCGGGCGGCAGCAGGTAGGCGACCCCCGTGATCGTGACCAGCAGCAGCGCCGCCATGGCCCAGTGCCGGGCAGCCAGGTTGGGGCGGCGGTTCTTGAGGTAGAGCCAGATCGCCGTCAGATGGCCGGCCAGGAACGCGAGGGCTCCGGTCACCAGCCCATGCGTCTCCAGCAGCACATCGCCCAGGGCGCCGAACGCCAGGACCACCGCCAACAGCCAGCCGTCGAGGCCGCGGGCGTTCAGCGCGGCGTAGAGCGCCAGCAGGCCGACGCCCGTCCCTTTCCAGGCGGTGCTCCAGCCCGGCGGGAGGTCGAGGAACCAGCCGCCGACATAGGTGATCCCGCCAAGCAGGGCGGCCCAGAGGACGATGCGGCTCAACCTTCGAAGCCCTTCAGTTCCAGCCACACGGTGGCGGCGTCGCGCGTGGAGCGCCAGGAATTGATCGGATGATCGGGGTCGCGGTAGCCGAGGGCCATGCCGGAGAACACCATGTGATCGTCGGGCAGGTCCAACGCCCGGCCCACGGTCTGCGGATAACGGGCCCAGAACTCCTGGGCGCAGGTGTCCAGGCCGGCTTCCACCGCCAGCAGCATGACGTTCTGCATGTACATGCCCAGGTCCGCCCACTGCGGCGGTCCCAGCTTGCGGTCGAGGCAGAAGAACAGGCCCACCGGGGCGCCGAAGAACTCGGCGTTGCGCGCCAGCCAGCGCAGGCGGGTCGCCTTGTCGTCGCGCGCAGCGCCGACCGAGGCGTAGAGCTGCTCGCCGTTCTCGAATCGGCGCGTGCGGAACGGGTCCCAAAGGGACGGCGGATAGACGTCGTACTCCGGCGTCTCGCCCATGGGGTTCTTCGCAACCTCGGCCTTGAACGCGGCCAGCGGCTCGCCGCTCAGGGCATAGACGCGCCAGGGCTGCAGATTGCCGCCCGAGGGGGCGCGGGCCGCCTTCTCCAGGATGTCGGCCACGACGGCCTGCGAGGGGACCTTGTCGGTGAAGGCGCGAACCGAGATGCGGTGCGCGATGGCGTCGGAAACGTTCATGGCTGGCTCATTGACCTCAGGCTCACGAATCGCGCCTAGCATTCGCACCCTAGGTGAAGGCAAGCGCGCGTGGCGAAACGAGGCAAGAGCGGGTTCTGGAACGTCGTGAAGGCGGTGTTCGTCGCCGCGATCATGGTGTTCTTCATCGGCCCGGTGATCGTGGTGGCCGTCTACCGTTTCGTGCCGCCGCCGGTGACGTTCCTGATGGTCCAGCGGCTGTTCGAGGGCCACGGGCTGGAGCGCGAATGGGTCCCTCTGGAGAAGATCTCCCCGGCCCTGGTCCGCGCCGTGATCGCCGCCGAGGACGCGCGGTTCTGCGAGCACCACGGCTTCGACCTGGAGGCCATCGAGAAGGCCATGAAGGCCAACGCCGCGGGCAAGAAGCTGCGCGGCGGCTCAACCATCAGCCAGCAGACGGCCAAGAACGTCTTCCTCTGGCCGGGCCGCGACTGGGTGCGCAAGGGCCTCGAGGCCTGGTTCACGGTCCTGATCGAGGTGGGCTGGGGCAAGGAGCGGATCATGGAGGTCTATCTGAACTCCATCGAATGGGGCCCGGGCGTCTACGGCGCGGAGGCGGCCTCCCAGAAGAACTTCCGGGTTCCGGCCTCGAAGCTGACCGCCACCCAGGCGGCGCGGCTGGCGGCCATCGTGCCCAAGCCCCTGTCCTGGAAGGCCGCCAAGCCGGGGCCGTACATGAAGCGGCGGGCCGGCAGCATCAACCGCAACGCCCGCGTCGTGCGGAGCGAGGGCCTGACCGCCTGCGTGCTGTAGCCGCCGCTCTCGCCACGGAACGCCGATAGACTGTGCGCGCGGCGCCCATGCCGCCGGCAATTTTGCAGTGCAGCGATTCATCCGCCGATTGTCATTGCAGTGCAGCAAACCCACGATAGCGTCAGGGCGTGGGGAGGCGCCAACGGCACTCGGTAGAGGATCGGCGTCATGAGATTGAGATCGACCCTGGCTGCGGCGGCGTTCACGCTCTCGCTTGCCATGCCCGCGCTGGCGGATACCGCGGGCGCCGCCGGCCAGAACACGCAGGGCTCTATCGTTGCGCCCGAGCCGGTGGGCTGGGGGCTGATGATCCTGGGTTTCGGCGCAGCCGGCGCCATGCTCAGGCTCCGGCGCCGGCGGGCTCCCGCCTGACGCGCCCCGAAGACGCCGCGAGCGGCCGGCCCGCCCGGCCCTGATAGTTACTTCAATATTCAATGAATATTGAATGGTCGTGAAGGAGGCGCTGGGGTGGAACGGCGCCGCTCCGCAGGGGTTCTTGTGGCCGACAAAGCCCCGAAGGAGCTCCGAGCATGAACATCAGCGAAGTCATGACCGCCCAGGTGGTAACCGCCACGCCCCGGTCCACCATCGCCGAGGTGGCGAAGACCATGGCCCAGATCGAAAGCGGCGCCGTGCCGGTGGTCGACGACGGCAAGGTGGTGGGCCTGGTCACCGACCGCGACATCGTGATCCGCGTGGTGGCCGAGGGCCTGGGCCTCGACACCCCCATCGCCCAGGTCATGACCGAAGGCGTGGAGACCTGCCGCGAGGACGACAACGTCGCCGACGCCACCGCCAAGATGGGCGCGAAACAGATCCGCCGCCTGGTGGTGCTGAACGACCAGGGCCGGATGGCCGGCATCGTCTCGCTCGGCGACATCGCCATCGACTACGGGGCGAAGAAGGTCGGCGAGACGCTGGAGGAAATCTCCGAGAACACGCCGGCGGCGCACTAGCGCCGGCGGGCGGCGGCGGAATGGCGCGGCGCTGATGGGCCATTCCACCGTCTTGGCTTGACCCCGCAACGCCATTTCCCCAAATGCCCTCCCAATCGCAATAACAGACCCTGGGAGGTCGCAAGATGCGCGTTGGCGTGCCCCGCGAGATCAAGCCGGACGAATATCGGGTGGGGCTGACGCCCACGGCTGTGCGGGAGTACGTCTCCCACGGCCATGACGTGCTGGTGGAAGCGGGGGCCGGCGTCGGCGCCGGCTATGCCGATTCCCTCTACATGCGGGCGGGCGCCAGGATCGTGCCCGACGCCGACGCCGTCTTCACCGGCGCGCAGCTGATCGTGAAGGTCAAGGAACCGCAGCCTGCCGAATGGGCGCGGCTCAAGAGCGACCACATCCTCTTCACCTACCTGCACCTGGCGCCCGACCCCGCCCAGGCAGAAGGCCTGCTGGCCTCGGGCTGCGCCGGCGTGGCGTACGAGACGGTCACCGACGCGGCCGGCGGTCTGCCGCTGCTGGCGCCCATGTCGGAGGTCGCCGGCCGTATCGCCGTCTTCTCGGCCGGCGAGACGCTGCTCAAGCACAACGGCGGCATGGGCCTGCTGATCGGCGGCGTGCCCGGCGTGCCGCCGGCGCGCGTGCTGGTGCTGGGCGGCGGCGTCGTGGGCATGAACTCGGCGCGAATGGCCGCGGGCCTGGGCGCCGAGGTCGTGGTGGTGGAACGCTCCATCCCCCGCATGCGCGAGCTGGACAACATGTTCCAGGGCCGCGTCCTGACCCGCTATTCCACCCAGGATGCGGTGGACGAGGAGGTGCTGAAGGCCGACGTGGTGATCGGCGCCGTGCTGACCGCCGGCGCCTCGGCTCCAACCCTCGTCAAGCGCGAGCACCTGTCGAAGATGAAGCCGGGCTCGGTGCTGGTGGACGTGTCCATCGATCAGGGCGGCTGCTTCGAGACCAGCCGGCCGACCACCCACAAGGATCCGACCTATACGGTCGACGGCGTGGTGCACTACTGCGTCGCCAACATGCCGGGCGCAGCGCCCCGGACCTCGTCCGAAGCCCTCGTCCACGCGACCCTGCCCTTCGGCCTGCTGCTCGCCGACAAG
Source organism: Phenylobacterium sp. CCH9-H3 (assembly GCF_001557235.1). Classification (GTDB taxonomy): domain Bacteria; phylum Pseudomonadota; class Alphaproteobacteria; order Caulobacterales; family Caulobacteraceae; genus Phenylobacterium. The sequence continues at coordinate 92,679 of NZ_LSJI01000230.1, forward strand.
GGGTTGGATGCGTTGGCGTCGAACCGGCACCTCGCCAAAGGCCTGAACGTGCTCGCCGGCCAAGTCACTCACCCCGCCGTCGCCGAGGCGCTGGGCAAGCCGTTCGCCGATCCCTACGGGGCTTGGGCCTAGTTCCGCGGCGACGTCTGGACCGCGTGGACCAGGCGCAGCCGCTGGCGCCGCTTCCAGGACCGGGATCGCAGCCGTGGCGCGATCAGGACGGCGATGGGCGCGGACACGACGAAGGTGGCCGCGATAACGGGCGCAAAGGCCGCCTGGGGCGCTCCCAGGGCGAGAAGAACGAGCAGGCCGGCGCCGAAGACCACGGCCTGCGCCATCGGGAAGACGAGGGCTGCGATCGCCAGGTTGGTTCGCATCGTCGGGGTCCTATCGGGATGTCTGGACCCGGTTGACAACGCTGCAGGGCGGCCTGCGATCCCTCAGGGGATCGCAGCGACGCCGGCGTTGCCGTCCTCGTCGCCCCAGGCCACCCGCGTGGCGTCCACGCTCAGCGCCAGGGCCGAGATGGCGGCGCCCTTCTCCGACTTGAGGGGGACGAGCCGCTCGCCGGTGACGTCGGCGGCCCAGACCCGCCCGTCGTCCAGGCCGGCGGCCAGCCAGGTTCGGTCGAGCCGGGCGGCGATCCGCGTGGTCATCGCCGCCTCGTCGTAGCCGATTTCGGCCGCCTGCTTCCCCATAGGCCCCGTCGCGCCGGCGAACGGCCAGCAGACGGCGCCGTTGGCCCCCGAGGTCGCCATCAGGGCGCCCTTGGACATGAAGGCCAGGCTGCGCACCTTTGACGGATACCCGCCCATGCGCATGTTCTTCTCGTCGGCCACGCGCCAGCCGTGGAGCTGGTTCTCCTGCATGGCGCTGACCAGGAACTTGCCGTCGGGGCTCCAGCAGGTGGCGATGTGGCTTCCGGCCCATTTCAGGATCACCGGCTTCTGGTCGGCGATGCGGGCGTACCAGAGCCAGACGCCGCCATACGTGGCCACGGCGATCCGCCGGCCCTTGGGGTCGAACGCGATCTCGGCGGCGGACTTCTCATGCGCGAACACGCGGGCGAACGCCGGGTCGGCGGGATCGCGCACGTGAAGCTCGCGGCCCGCGGCGAAGGCGATCAGCCCCGACTCGGCGCTGGCGGCCACCGACTCGATCCATTTTCCGGGCAGGTTGGCGATTTCCTGGGCGCCGGCCGGTGTCGACAGGACCACGCGGCCGTCGTCGCCCCCGGTGAGCAGCCCTTCGCCCTTCGGCGGCAGGCAGGCGGACAGCGCCGCGCCGTCGTGGGCCTGGACCGACTCGCCGCTCTCGAAACGCACCGTGCCGTCGCCGAGGGCGAAGACGGCGCGTCCCGCGCGGTCGAAATGGGCGGCCGTGACATAGGCGTCGAAGCTGAAGGTCATGGCGCGCTTCCTAGGAGGCGACGTCCCGCCGGGCAAGCGCGGGGCGATTTCGAAAGGGGAACACCGTTCCGGCGCTTTCGGCTTTACAAGCTCCCGGCGGCTTGCCAATGGTCGCCACGAGAGGCCCGGTCTGCGCGGGCCCTAGGGTAAGGAACCAGGACGTATGGGTGCAAAGGTTGGCGGAGGGGGCGGATCCAAATTCGACCTCGGCCAGAACTCCGACATGAACGTGACGCCCTTCGTGGACGTCATGCTCGTGCTCCTCATCATCTTCATGGTGTCGATCCCCGCGGCGACGGTGTCGATCAAGCTCGACCTGCCGCCCGCGATCCCGCCGCCCCCTGGCACGGTGGTCAAGGAGCCGACGCTCATCAACATCCAGCGCGGCCAGCGCATCTTCATCGGTGAACAGGCCACGACCCTGGACCGTCTGGCGTCGGACCTGTCGGCCCGCCTCCAGGTCGATGACCCGGCCATCCCGCCGACCGAGCAGCGCGTCTACATCCGCGCCGACCGGGACGTGCTGTACGGCGAGTTCATGGGCGTCATGAACGACCTGCAGGGCAACGGCTTCTATCAGGTGGCCCTGATCAACGAAGAGCTCTAGGCGCTTCGGACCGAATTTTGAGAAGGCCCGTCGGAGGACACTCCGGCGGGCCTTTTCCTTGCGCGAGATTCGGGGCTTGCGGCGAATTACAACCATAATATATTACATGCGTCACTTATCAGGAGGACGCAGATGGCCGCTTCCCTTTCCGCCCGCAACGATGCCTGGAACGTCACCCAGAACGCCGACATCAACGTTACGCCCTTCGTCGACGTGATGCTGGTGCTGCTGATCATCTTCATGGTCGCGCTGCCGGTCTCCACCGTGTCGGTGAAGGTGGACCTGCCCCAGGCCCAGGCGGCGCCGACCCCTGCCCAGGCGCCCGTGATCGTCAGCCTGACCCTGGCGGGACAGGTCTATGTCGGGGAGCGGGCGGTGGGGCTCGACGATCTGCCCGCCGTGGTCGCGGCCGGCGCGGGCGCCCGTCCCACGGAACAACGGATCTATGTCCGCGCCGACGAAGGCGTGCGCTATGGCGCCCTGATGAACGTGATGAACCGCCTTCGCGCCCACGGTTTCGAGAAGGTCGGGCTGGTGGGCGAGGAGTTCTAGCCCGCGTTCATCATTAATCGCGAGGCAACCCCAGGCGCCTAAGCTTGGCCTGAAGCGGGGGCAGAACGCGCCCGGAGACCAGCGCAAAGGCGCAGCGATGTGGCAGACGATTGAAGTGACGGCGGGTCACGCCATCCACCGCGGGCGCTACCGGCTCGAGGGCCGGCGGCTGATCCTGGAATGGCGCGGCGGACGAACGGCCGTGTGGTGCGGAATGCTCCGCCCCGAGATCGTCGCCGCCCAGCTTCTCCGCCGCGTCGCCGGCCAGCCGATCGCGGCCTGAGGCCGTCCTTACGCGGCGATGCAGCTTTCGAAGCCGGCCCGCAGCGCGTCCTCGTTGAGGTTGCGGCCGATGAACACCAGGCGCGAATAGCGGTTGTCGCTATCCTTCCAGGGGCCCTGGAAGTCGCCTTCCAGGATCATGTGGACCGCCTGGAAGACCAGGCGGCGCTCCTCACCTTTCACGTCCAGGATCCCCTTTGCGCGCAGGATGTCGACGCCTTGCGTCTGCAGGACGTTGTTGAGCCAGGCGGTTACCTTGTTCCCGTCGATCGGCTTCTGGGCCGTCAGCGAGATGGAGGAGATGCCGCTCTCGGCCACGTGGTCGTGGATGTGCGCGTGGCCGTGATCGTGGTGGTCGTGGCCGCAATGCTCGTCGTGCACGTGCCCATGGTCGTGGTGGTCGTGGTCGCAGTGCTCGTCATGCACATGCCCGGCCTCGCCATGGGCGGGGTTCAGGAAATCGGGCTGCAGCTCGGTCACGCGGGCGAGGTCGAAGGCATGCCGGCCCAGGATGGCGTCCAGCGGCACGTTCGAGCGCTGGGCGCGGCGGATCGGCGCCATGGGATTGAGCGTGCGGATCGCCCGCTCCACCTCGGCCAGCTCCGCCTCGGTGACCAGGTCCGTCTTGTTGAGGATGATCTGGTCGGCGAAGGCGATCTGCTCGGCCGCCTCGCGGGAGTCCTTCAACCGCAGCGGCAGGTGCTTGGCGTCCACCACGGTGGTGACGCTGTCCAGCTCGGTGCGGGCGCGGACGTCGTCGTCCACGAAGAAGGTCTGCGCCACCGGGGCGGGATCGGCCAGGCCCGTGGTCTCCACGATGATGCCGTCGAACCGCCCCTTGCGCTTCATCAGGCCCGAGAGCACCCGGATAAGGTCGCCGCGCACCGTGCAGCAGACGCAGCCGTTGTTCATCTCGAAGACCTCTTCGT
>NZ_LSJI01000231.1 GCF_001557235.1 Phenylobacterium sp. CCH9-H3
GGAACCGCCGGCTCGCCGTTCGGCCCCTGGGCCCCGGCCCTGCTGGCCGAACGGGGCCGCAACAAGGCCCAGTCGGTGAGCGACGGCTTCAACGTCCAGGGCGTGGCCGCAGGCCCGGCCTTCGACCTGCCGGCCGGGCCGGTGCGCACCTCGATCAAGATCGGCGAGGCGGCGAGCTGGCTGAAGTCGGACACCCTGCGCCTGGGCGTGGAGAGCGATGCGGACCTGTCGCGCAATACCCTGAGCGCCCAGGGCAGCGTCGACGTGCCCCTGGCCAGCCGCAAGAAGGACTTCCTGCCGTTCCTGGGCGAGCTGTCGGTCAACGCCAATGCCGCGGTGAACGAGCTGTCCGACTTCGGCACCCTGACCACCGTGGGCGTGGGCGCCAACTGGCGGCCGATGACGGGGGTCAGCCTGATCGTCTCGCACAGCCGCGACGACGGGGCGCCGACCATGGCGCAGCTGGGCGGGCCGCAGGTGACCACCGAGGCGGCGCGCATCTTCGACTACGCCACCGGCCGCACGGTGGAGGTGCTGCGCCTGGACGGCGGCAACGCCGACCTGGTGGGCGACCAGCGCCACGTGACCAAGGTGGGCCTGACCCTCAAGCCGTTCACGAAGCAGGACCTGACCCTCAGCGCCAACTATGTGCGCAGCCGCACCGAGAACCCCATCGCCACCTTCCCCGCGGCCACGGCCGAGATCGAGGCGGCCTTCCCCGACCGGTTCCTCCGCAACGCGGCGGGCGACCTGATCCAGGTGGACTACCGGCCGGTGAATTTCGCCGAGACGAAGACCGAGAGCCTGCGTTGGGGCCTGAACTATTCGCGGCCCTTCGGCCCTCAGCCGCAGCGGCGGTTCGGGCCCGGGGCGGGGCCGCGGGCTGGCGGCGGTGGAGCCGGTGCGGCGCCGCAGCCGCCGGCCGAGCGGCCCGAACCCGCGGCGGCCGACGTCACCACGCCCAGCGCCCCGCCCGGATCGGAGCGGCCGCAGGCGGCGGCGGGGTCAAGCGCGGGCGAACCTGGCCCCGGCGGCGGCGAGGCGCCGCGCTTCGGGCCGGGCGGCCCTGGGGGTCCGGGTGGCCCCGGCGGTGGCTTCCGCGGCGGCGGCGGGGCC
>NZ_LSJI01000232.1 GCF_001557235.1 Phenylobacterium sp. CCH9-H3
CGGCGCCGCGGGCCATCTCCAGGGCGTGGCCCAGTAGGCCGAAGCCGGTGACGTCGGTGACGGCGTGGACGCCGGGGAGGTCGGGCAGCTCGCGGCCGAGGACGTTGAGCTGGGTGGTGCTGGCGATCATGGCCGCGTAGCCGGCGGCGTCCAGGCGTTCCTGCTTGAAGGCGGCGCTGAGCACGCCGACGCCCAGGGCCTTGGTGAGGATGAGGACGTCGCCGGGGCGGCCGCCGCGGTTGGTGAGGACGCGGTCGGGGTGGACGAGGCCCAGGGCCACCAGGCCGTAGATGGGCTCGACGCTGTCGATGGAATGGCCGCCGGCCACGGGGATGCCGGCCGCCGCGCAGACCGAGGCGCCGCCGGCCAGGATCTTCCCGATCGTGTCAGGGCTGAGCTTGCCTACCGGCATGCCGACGATGGCGAGGGCCAGGATCGGGCTCGCCCCCATGGCGTAGACGTCGGAGAGGGCGTTGGTTGCGGCGATGCGGCCGAAGTCGAAGGGATCGTCCACCACCGGCATGAAGAAGTCGGTGGTCGCCACCAGGGCCTGGTGGTCGTTGAGCCGCCAGACGGCCGCATCGTCCGAGGTCTCGGTCCCCACCATGAGGTCGGGGAAGGCGGCCGCGGCGGGCATGCGTGAGATGATGTCCTGCAGCACCGCCGGCGCCAGCTTGCAGCCGCAGCCGCCGCCGTGGGCGAGGGACGTCAGTCGCGGGGCGTCGGGCATGGGGTCTTCCTTGGGGCGAAGCGCGCTATAGCACCGCGATGAGCCTCGAGGTCACGCAGGATGTTTCGCCGGCCGCCCTGGCGCGGTTCGACATGGTGATCGACGTGCGCAGCCCGGGCGAGTTCGCCGAGGACCACGTGCCGGGGGCGGTGAACCTGCCGGTGCTGTCGGACGCCGAGAGGGCGCAGGTGGGCACGGTCTATGTGCAGCAGTCGCGGTTCACGGCCCGGCGGCTGGGGGCGGCGCACGTGGCGCGCAACGTGGCCCACCACCTGGAGACGGCGCTGGCCGACCGGCCGGGCGGGTTCCGGCCGCTGGTCTACTGCTGGCGGGGCGGGATGCGGTCGAACGCCATGGCCACGATCCTGTCGCAGGTGGGCTGGCGCACCACGGTGCTGGCCGGCGGCTACCGGACCTATCGCCGGGAGGTGGTGGCGCGGCTGTACGACGGGGACCTGGGGCTGAACTTCGTGTTGCTGGACGGGCAGACGGGGGCGGGGAAGACCGAGATGCTGGGGCGGCTGGCGGCGCGGGGCGTGCAGACCCTGGACCTGGAGGGGCTGGCCGCGCACCGGGGCTCGCTGTTCGGGGCCATCGCGGGCCGGGACCAGCCCAGCCAGAAGCTGTTCGAGAGCCGGCTGCTGGGCGCGCTGGACGCCCTGGACCCGGCGCGGCCGGTGGTGGCGGAGGCGGAGTCCAGCAAGATCGGCGAGCGGATGATCCCGCCGGCGCTGTGGACGCGGCTGGCCCAGGCGCCGCGCATCGAACTGAGCGCGGATCGGACGGACCGGGCGCGCTACCTGGTGGCCGCCTATGGGGACCTGATCGCCGACCGGGCGGCGATGGAGGCGGCGTTCGCGCGCCTGCCCATCCGGCCCAGCGCCGAGCGGCTGGCGGCCTGGCGAGGGATGATCGCGGCCGGGGCGTTCGCCGAGCTGGCCGAGGCGATCATGAGGCTGCACTACGACCCGGCCTACGACCGCGCGCGCCGCAAGCACGACCGGCCGCTGCTGGCCGCGCTGGACGTGGTCCCGACCGACCCGGCGAGCCAGGACGCGGCGGCGGACGAGATTACCCGGCTCGCCGGCGCTTGACGCCCGCCCGCCGCGGCGCGACTCTGAAGTGAACAACGATCACAGGGAGTAGGGCCAATGGCTGACGGTTCGGTCGCGGGCGTCACATCGCTCAAGGGCAAGGTCAGCGCCGAGGAGTGGCAGGCCCGGGTGGACCTGGCCGCGCTTTACCGCCTGGTGGCGATGCACGGGTGGGACGATCTGATCTACACCCACATCTCGGCCCGGATCCCGGGGCCGGAACACCATTTCCTGATCAATCCGTACGGCATGTTGTTCGAGGAGATCACCGCCTCGTCGCTGGTGAAGATCGACCTGGACGGCAACATGCTCCAGGAGACGCCGTACTTCATCAATCCGGCGGGCTTCACGATCCACTCGGCGATCCACGGGGCGCGCGAGGACGCCAAGTTCGTGATGCACCTGCATTCGGACCAGGGGGTGGCGGTGGCGGCGCAGAAGGACGGCCTGCTGCCGATCTCGCAGCACGCCCTGATCGTGCTGCCCCGGCTAGCCTATCACGACTACGAGGGCATCGCCCTGAACCACGACGAGCGCGAGCGGCTGGTGGCCGATATCGGCGATAAGGACCTGATGCTGCTGAGGAATCACGGGACGCTGTCGGTGGGCAAGACCGCCGGCGACTGCTGGATCGGCATGTACTATCTGGAGCGGGCCTGCCAAATGCAGATCATGGCCCTGTCGGCCGGCCGGGAGAACATCCTGATCGCGCCCGAGGCGTCCCAGGCCGAGGTGAAGTCGCAGGTGTCGCGCGGAATCGGCGGCGGCCTGCCGTGGCCGGGCTGCCTGCGCAAGCTGGATCGCGAATTGCCCGGATACGACGCCTAGTTTCCCAACTTCGCCTCGACCTTGTGCAACCGGGCGCTCCAGCGGGGCGCCCGTTTTGCTGCGGGGCCCAAGTTTCAGCGTCGCAATGGTCAGCCATCCTGCTGTCACTCGACGGCGTATATGGAGCCAGCCTAAGAGCGCTTCGAACTCACAAGCATCAACCGCCCGCGCGCGGCGGCCAGGGACCCGCAGTTTGATCCGACGCCATTTCTTCCTCGTCGCGGCTCTCGTCGTCCTGGCCGTCATGGTCGTCGTCGGCGGCTACAAGGTGCTGACCAAGGAGTCGGGCGGCCCCGGCGGCGGCCCTGGCATGGCCCAGGGCGGGGCGCCGCAGGGCAAGGGCGGCGGCGGGCGCGGCGGCGCGTTCGGCGGACCGACGCTGGTCTCGGTGGCGACCGTGCAGCCGCGGGTCTTCGAGGAGACCATCGAGGTGCTGGGCGTGGCCAAGGGACGCCAGTCCGTGACCCTGACCGCCGCGGCCACCCAACTGGTCGAGCGGGTGCGCTTCTCGGACGGCCAGCGGGTGCCGCGGGGCGCGGTGCTGGTCGAGCTCAAGGACACGGAGCAGAACGCGGGCGTGGCCCAGGCCGAGGCGCGGCAGGTGGAGGCCAAGCGGGCCTACGACCGCTACCGCTCGCTGGGCGAGCAGGGCTGGGCCTCCAAGGCGCAGGTGGACCAGTACGAGGCGGCGTGGCGCTCGGCCCAGGCCGACGTGGCGGCGGCCAAGGCGCGGCAGGGCGACCGGATGATCCGCGCGCCGTTCGCCGGCGTGGTCGGCCTTTCCGACGTGGCCCCGGGCGCGCTGGTGAACCCGGGCGCCCCGATCGTGACGCTCGACGACGTCTCGGTGATCCGGGTCGATTTCCAGGTGCCCGAGCGCTACCTGGGCCAGCTGCGCGAGGGACAGTCGCTGCTGGCGACGGCGGACGCCTATCCGGGCGAGACCATCACCGGCCGGATCGCGCAACTGGACACCCGCGTCGATGAACGCACCCGCGCCATCACCGCCCGGGCCGAGTTCCCCAACGCGTCGGGCCGGCTGAAGCCCGGCATGCTGATCCGCGTGGGCGTCTCGCGCGGCCAGCGGACCAATCCCAGCGCGCCCGAGGCGGCCATCTCGGTCCAGGGCGACGCGGCCTTCGTCTATGTCCTGCGCTCGCGCGGGCAGGGGACGATGGTGGAGCAGCGGCCCATCGTGACCGGCCTGCGCCAGCACGGCTTCGTGGAGATCACCGACGGCGCCAAGCCCGGCGAGCGGATCGTCGCGGACGGCCTCAACAAGATCCAGCCCGGCCAGCCGGTGCGTATCGCCGGCGCCGCGCCCGCTCCGGCAGGCGCGCGGCCCGCCAGCCCGCGGCCCGCGGCATGATGCTGTCCGACATCTCGGTCCGTCGCCCGGTGTTCGCCGCCGTGGCGGCGATCATCCTGTGCGTGGTGGGCCTGGCCTCGTTCAGCGCCCTGACGGTGCGCGAACTGCCCAGCGTGGACCCGCCGGTGGTGGGCATCTCCACCACCTACCGCGGCGCCTCGGCCGAAGTCATCGAAGAGCGGATCACCGAGCTGATCGAGCGGCAGGTGGCCGGCATCGAGGGCATCGACCGCGTCCAGTCGACGTCGCGCGACGGGGCCTCGCGGATCAACATCTCGTTCAAGCTGGACCGCGACCTGGACGCGGCGGCGAACGACGTGCGGGACGCCGTCAGCCGGGTGACCGCCCAGCTGCCGGAGCAGGCGGACCCGCCGCAGATCCAGAAGGCGAACGCCGACTCCTCGCCGATCATGTTCCTGAACTTCACGTCGCAGACGATGAACCGGCTGCAGCTGTCGGACTACGCCCAGCGCTACCTGGTGGAGCGGCTGTCGACGGTGCCGGGCGTGGCGACGGTGGGTGTCGGCGGCGCCCAGTACTATTCCATGCGCATCTGGCTGAACCCCGAGGCCATGGCCTCGCGCGGGATCACCGTGGAGGACGTGGAGAGCGCGCTCTCCAGCCAGAACGCCGAATTGCCGGCCGGCTCGCTGGAGGCTCCGGCCAAGGACTTCACCATCCGCGTGGCGCGCGGCTATGCGACGCCGGAGCAGTTCGCCCGGATGCCGATCGCGCCCACCCGGAGCGCCAGCACCGCCCAGGCGTCGGCGGCGCTCGGCGGGAACGCCGCCGGGGCGGGTGCGGCCCAGGGGACGACACGGGACATCACCCCGGCCACCAATACCCAGGCCTACATCACGCGCCTGGGCGACATCGCCCGCGTGGAGGAAGGCCCCGACGAGCGGCGGCGCCTGTTCCGCTCCAACGGCCGGGACATGGTCGGCATCGCCATCACGCGGCAGAGCCAGGCCAACGACCTGGAAATCTCGGACGGCGTGCGCGCGGCGATCGACGAGATCAACCAGACTCTGCCCAAGGGCACGCGCCTGGGCGTCTCGGTGGACTACACCGAGTTCACCCGGCACGCGATCGAGGAGGTCTGGATCACCATGGCCATCTCGCTGGGATGCGTGGCGCTGGTGAACTTCCTGTTCCTGGGCACCTGGCGGGCGGCGCTGATCCCGTCGGTGGTGGCGCCGATCTGCATCCTGTCGACGTTCATCGTCCTGGCCCCGCTGGGCTTCTCGATCAATCTTCTGACCCTGCTGGCCCTGGTGCTCGCCATCGGCCTGGTGGTGGACGACGCCATCGTGGTGGTCGAGAACATCCAGCGGCGCATCGACGAGGGCGAGCCGCCGATCGTGGCCGCCCAGCGCGGCGCGCGGCAGGTGTTCTTCGCGGTCGTGGCCACGACCATCGTGCTGATCTCGGTGTTCGCACCGCTGATGTTCCTGCCTGGCTTCATCGGCCGCCTGTTCGTGGAGCTGGCGGTCTCGGTGGCGGCCGCGGTCGGCTTCTCGGCGCTGCTGGCCCTGTCGCTGTCGCCGATGCTGGCGTCCAAGCTGCTGCGCCCCGCGCAGGGCGAGGGCTGGGTCGCGCGGCGGGTGGATACGGCCATGAACCGGCTCAAGGCGTCGTACCATGCCTCGCTGGAGAGCATGCTGGGGCGCCGCGCGGTCTCCATCGGGGCCTCGGGCCTGGTGGTGATCCTGGCCGTCGCGGCCTTCGGCGTCTTCAGCGTCCTGCCTCGCGAGCTGACCCCGGAAGAGGACCGCCGCCGGGCCCAGGTCTCCTTCTCGGGCCCCGAAGGCGCGGGCTTCGACTACACCCTCGCCGCCAGCCGGCAGGTCGAGCAGATTCTGATGAAGTACCTGAACGACGGCACGCTGGAGCGCTACGTGTTCGCGATGCCGCGGTTCGGCAACAACTCGTTCAACTCCGGCGGCGGCAACACCATCCTGTCGGACAAGACCGAGGTGACGGCGCCCGAGCTGGCGGCGCGGCTGAACCAGGAGCTGGCGTCGGTGACGGCGGTGCGCGCCATCGTCTCGCCCGAAGGCGGGCTGCAGCGCGGCGGACCGGGCGGCGGCGGCGGGGGCGGCACCAGCATGCAGCTGATCGCCACCGGCACCGACTATCCCGAGATCGCCCGCTGGATCCAGCCGATCCTGGCCGCGGCGAACGACAACCCCGGCCTGGCGCGGCCCCGGCTGGACTACGAGCCCACCAGCCCCCGGGTCATCGTCAACATCGACCGGGAAAAGGCGGCCGCCCTGGGCGTGCCCGCCCAGACCATCGGCCGGGCCCTGGAGACGCAGTTCGGCTCGCGGCGGGTGACGACCTACATCAAGAATGGCCAGGAGTACGATGTGCTCCTGCAGACCGACCGCGAGAACCGCCAGACCGAGCAGGACCTGGCCAAGCTCTACGTCCGCACGGCGTCAGGCGAGTCGGTGCCGCTGAGCTCGGTGGTGACCACCGAAGTGCGCGGCGACACGCCGGACCGCCCGCGGGTGGACCGCCTGCGCTCGATCAGCCTGTCGGTCCAGCTCAACCCCGGCTACTCGATGGGCGAGGCGATCCAGTTCTTCCGTGACGAGGCGGCCAAGCAGCCCGGCGCGGTGACGGTGAAGTGGGGCGGCGGGGCGCGCGATTACCTGGAAGCGTCGGGCTCGGTGGGCCTGGCCTTCGCCATGGCGCTGCTCCTGGTCTTCCTGGTGCTCGCGGCCCAGTTCGAGAGCTGGATCCACCCGGCGGTGATCATGCTGACCGTGCCGGTGGCGGCGGTGGGCGGGCTGTTCGGCCTGCTGCTGGTGGATTCCTCGATCAACACCTACAGCCAGATCGGGCTGATCATCCTGATCGGGATCGCGGCCAAGAACGGCATCCTGATCGTCGAGTTCGCCAACCAGCTGCGCGACGAGGGGCTGTCGATCCGCGAGGCCGTGATCGAGAGCGCATCCCTGCGCCTGCGGCCCATCATCATGACCTCGATCTCGGCGGCGGCGGGCGCGATCCCGCTGATCGTCTGGGGCGGGGCCGGCGGCGAGGCGCGCAAGACCATCGGGGTGACCATCTTCTTCGGGGCGATCTTCGCCACCATGGTCACGCTGTTCATCGTGCCGGTGTTCTACAACCTGCTGGCCCGGTTCACGAAGTCGCCCATGGCCACGGCCCGGCGGATCGAGGCGTTCGAGGAGGCCGAGAAGGCCCGCGTCGCCAACGCCGCGGAATAGGATCGTCGACGGCGCCGGTCGGCGCCAGGGATCCTGTGCAAAAGGGGGGGTGTCAGGTCCCTGGGCCCGGCCGGCGACGGGGGGCGTCACCCTTCGGAGTGGGGTGTCGAGTGACAGATGCTCTCTTCATCGACGCCCACACCATGGAGGCGTGGGCGCTGCGCGTCAAGGTTGTCTATGCGCGAAATCTTGCGCCCGCGGGGCGAGTGGCTACTGCGCCTTGTGGCCGGTCTCGACCATCAGGAAGGCGATCAGGTCCGTACGGTCCTTGGCGTCCTTCAGGCCCGCGAACGACATCTTGGTGCCCGGCAGGTAGGTCTGCGGCTTGGCCAGCCACTGGTCGAGATGATTGGCGTCCCATACCCAACCGGCGTTCTTGAGCGCGTCGGAATATTTGAAGTCGGGGTTGCTGGCGGAGGTCTTGCCGAACACGCCGTGCAGGTTGGGGCCGGTCATGTTGGCGCCGCCGGGGGCGATGGTGTGGCACGATTGGCAGAGGGCGAACTTCGACTTGCCGTTGGCGAGGTCCGCCGTGTTGTAGGGCGCGGGGTAGGACGCGAGGATCGCCTGCTTTTCGGCGTCGCTGAGCTTGGGCGCCTCAGGCGCGGCGGCGGGCGTGTCGGCCGATGTGCCGGCCGGGTCCTCCTGGGGCTTGCCGCAGGCCGCGACGAGGGTGGCGAGCGTGGCGGCGGCGAGGATCGGTCCCAGGCGCATGGAAATCTCCGGCTGAAAAATCGCCGGCAAGCTAGCGCGGCCTTGGCCAGACGCAAGCTGATGCGCCGGGATTTCGCGTCCTTTCGATCTGGCCATGGGCGCGGACGCGGGGGCTGGCGCGAGGCGCCCCGGTGGAGTGCGCGCCGTAGGCGCAGTTCATTCACCGCCAAGACGCCAAGACGCCAAGACGCCAAGTTCGCCAAGAGGCCGGAGTGACGGAACCGCCTTGGCGACCTTGGCGTCTTGGCGGCGATCTTCCGGCGCTGACGCGCACTTGTGGCTGAAGATGCGGGCGGCCCTAGCGGCGCTTGCGGCGTTCGCGGTTCACCGCTTCGTCCAGGGCCTGAAGGAAGCGGGAGCGGTCGGCGGGGCCGAAGGGGCGGGGGCCGCCGGTGATCTCTCCGGTGGAGCGGATGTGCTCCATGATCGATCGCTGGGCGAGGGCCGAGCCGATGGAATCGGCGGTGAACGCCCGCCCGTTCGGCGCGATGGCCGCCGCCCCCGCCTTCAGCACGCGGTCGGCGAGGGGAATGTCGTTGGTGACCACGATGTCGCCCGGCTGAGCCTCGCCGGCGATCCAGTCGTCGGCCACGTCCGGGCCCGCGTCGACGATCCGACGCTCGATCAAGGTGGACTGCGGGATCTGGATGAAGCTGTTCGAGACGACCCAGGTCTTCAGCCCGTAGCGGGCGGCGACCTTGTAGGTCTCGTCCTTCACCGGACAGGCGTCTGCGTCGATGAAGATGCGCATGGCCCGCGCTTACATGAGTTTCCGGCCGGGCTCACGCGCCTTTGATCCCCGAAAGGCGGACATCGCGCCGCTCCCGCGCTTATATGTTGGGAGATGGGGAGGATCGGAAGACAGGTGACCCCATGGAAGACTACTGGCTGAGAGCGCTGGACGACGCCAGGCAGGCCGAGGAGCGGGCCAAGGCCCTGCGCGCCCGCTTCGGCGACGCCGCCGAGGCCCGCTGCCGGGCCGAACTGCAGAGCTTCGCCGACCGCGACCCTCGCCGCCGCCGCGTGGCCGACGTGTTCCGGGCGCTGCGCTGGACGTGATCGCAGGCTCTTGGCGCCGGGCCCGCGAGCCAGCATAACCGGCCCGCCCTGTGCGGGCCGGATTAGCTCAGCTGGTAGAGCAGCGGTTTTGTAAACCGAAGGTCGCGGGTTCGAGTCCTGCATCCGGCACCATTCTCTCGCGTGTCCGTTCGCGCCTCCTCGCCCCCCGAGCGAAGCGAAGAGAGGGGAGAGGAGGCGTCCTCATGTCTAGGGCGAGTACTCGCGAATCACTTCGGCCCACCCCTTGCATCGCGCCTTTCGCAAGTCGGGGGCGCGTGCCGAGACGGGACGCAACGCCACCGGCGGCTCGGTGCGCCTGGGGGGGTGGCCGGGCCCAACGTCTGTTGGACGTTGGCTGCAGGCGGTCCGGCACAGCGGCGCGTAGGGTCACATTGCCCTGGCCGGACCGTCTGCGGCGTTCATCGGTTCAGGACATCGCGGCGACGGCGGCGCTGCTGGGCCAGGTAGGCGGCGATGACGCCCGTGGCCACGAGGCCGATCAGCAGGGTCGAGACGGCGTTGATCTTGGGATCCACCCCGAGCCGCACCTGGCTGTAGAGGCGCATGGGCAGGGTGGTGGCGCCGGGCCCCGACGTGAAGCTGGCGATGACCAGGTCGTCCAGCGACAGGGTGAAGGCCAGCATCCAGGCGGCCGCGACGGCCGGGGCGATGCCGGGCAGGGTGACCAGGGCGAAGGCCTTCCACGGCGGACAGCCCAGGCCCTGAGCGGCTTCCTCGAGACTGCGGTCAAAGGTGGCGAGGCGCGCCTGCACCACCACGGTGGCGTAGGCGAGGGTCAGGGTGGCGTGGCTGAGGGTCACGGTCCAGAAGCCCCGCGGCAGGCCGAGGGACACGAACAGCAGCAGCAGCGACAGGCCCAGGATCACCTCGGGCATGACCAGGGTGGCGTAGATGCCGCCGGCCAGGGCGGTGCGCCCGCCGAACCGGCCCCGCGTGAGGGCGAGGGCCGCGGCGACGCCGACGACGGTGGCCAGGGTGGCGGAGATCACGCCGACGCGCAGGGTGACCCAGACCGCGTCCAACATCTGGGCGTCCTGGAAGAGGGCCGCGTACCAGCGGGTGGAGAAGCCGCCCCAGACGGTCACGAGCCGGCTGGCGTTGAAGGAATAGACCACCAGGATGACGATGGGCGCGTAGAGAAAGACGAGGCCCAGGACCACCGCGGCGACGTTGAAGGCGGAGGGGCCGCGTTTCATCCGCGCAGCACCTTGGCCTGCTGGCGCTCGAACAAGAGGATCGGGGCCACCAGCGTGGCCAACAGGACGATGGCCACGGCCGAGGCCGCCGGCCAGTCGCGGTTGGCGAAGAACTCGGTCCAGATCACCCGGCCCAGCATCAGGGTCTCGGACCCGCCCAGGAGGTCGGGGATCACGAACTCGCCGGCCATGGGGATGAAGCAGAGCAGGGCTCCGGCCGCGGCGCCGGGAATCGAGAGTGGGAAGGTGACGCGCCAGAAGGCCGACAGCGGCGTGGCGCCCAGATCCTGGGCCGCCTCGATCAGGCTCTCGTCCTGCTTCTCCAGCACGGCGTAGAGCGGCAGGACCATGAACGGCAGGTAGGCGTAGACGAGGCCGAGGAGGACGGCGGTCTCGGTGTTGAGGATGTCCACGGGCGGCAGACCGAGGGCGCCTAGGGCGGCGTTGAGCAGGCCGGCGGGTTTCAGGATGGCGATCCAGGCGTAGATGCGGATCAGGAAGCTGGTCCAGAACGGCAGGATCACCGCCATGACCAACGCCTGGCGCACGGCCGGCGGACAGCGGCTGATCCCATAGGCGATGGGATAGCCGATGAGCAGCAACAGGCCCGTGCCGGTGGCGGCGATGCGCAGGCTGGAGAGATAGGCGTCGAGATAGAGGCGGTCGCGGGTGAGCCGGGCGTAGGTCTCGCCGTCGAGGGCGGCCAGGAAGGCCTGCACGCCCGCCAGGCCCTGGCTCCAGTCGATGCGCGGGGCGTAGGGGGGCATGGCCAGGGCCGTGTCGGACAGCGACAGCTTGGCCACCAGCAGGAACGGAAAGGCGAAGAACAGCGCCAGCCACAGGAAGGGCAGGATGGCCGCCAGGCCGGAACGGTCGCGCCTCATCGGGTGAGGACCACGGCGCTGGAGGGGGCGAAGGTGAGCCAGGCCGCATCGCCATAGCCCAGGGGCCGCTCGACCGTGCGGGTGGTGTTGGCGCGGGCGACGCGGACCAGGCGGCCGGGCGCGATCTCCACCAGATAGGTGGTCCAGTCTCCGAGATAGCCATAGTCGTGGACGCGGCCGGACAGAACGTTGGGGCCGGGGGGCGGTGGCTCGGTGTGGACGGCGACCTTTTCCGGGCGAACCCCGATCCAGGCGGTTTCGCCGACCGGGCCGGCGCCATCGGCCTCGAAGGTCCCATCGTCGCCCAGCAGACGCACGCGCCCGGCCTCGGACGCAGCAACGCGCCCCTCGAAGAGGTTCACGTCGCCGATGAAGCCGGCGACGTAGCGGTCGGCGGGGGCCTCATAGACTTCGCCGGGGCGGCCCACCTGGACGATCTCGCCCTCGCGCATGACGGCGATCCGGTCGGCCACCACCATGGCCTCGTCCTGGTCGTGGGTGACGATCATGAAGGTCATGCCCAGGCTCTGCTGCAGGGTCATGAGTTCGAACTGGGTCTCGTCGCGCAGCTTCTTGTCGAGGGCGGCCATGGGCTCGTCCAGCAACAGGATGCGGGGGCGGGGGGCGATGGCCCGGGCCAGGGCCACCCGCTGGCGCTGGCCGCCGGAGAGCTGGTCGGGGCGGCGGCCGCCCAGGCCCTCCAGCTTCACGAGGGCCAGCATTTCCTCGACCCGCTCGGCGATCTCGCGCCGGGGCAGGCCCTGGCGCCTGAGCCCGAAGGCGATGTTCCGGGCGACGCTGAGGTGCGGGAAGAGGGCGTAGGCCTGGAACATCATGTGGACCGGCCGGCGGTGCGGCGGGTCGGCGGCGATGTCGCGGCCCTCCAGCAGGATCCGGCCGGCGTCGGGCGTCTCGAACCCGGCCAGCATCCGCATCAGGGTGGTCTTGCCGCAGCCGGAGGGGCCCAGCAGGGCGAAGAACTCCCGCTCGTAGATCGAGACGTCGACGCCGCGCACGGCGGTCGCGCCGCCGAACGCCTTGGAGACACCCTCGAAGCGCACCAGCGGGCGCGCCGCGGGGTCTTCCCACGGCGCGAAGGTGTCGCGGACGCCGCCGATCTGCGGCCGGGCGGGTGGGGGCCGCTCGCTCAACGCCCGGTCAGCACCCGGGTCCACTGGCGGTTCACCTCGCGCAGCAGTTCCTGGTCCTTGGTGGTGGTGACGAAGAGGCGCTGGGAGACCTCAGGCGTCGGATAGACGTTGGGGTCGTTACGGATCGCCTCGTCCACCAGCGGCGTCGCGGCGGCGTTGGCGTTGGCGTACTGGGTGTAGTTCGACGCCTTGGCGATGATCTCGGGCCGCAGCATGAAGGCGATGAACTTGTGCGCGGCGGCGGGGTTCGGCGCGTCCTTGGGGATGGTGAAGACGTCGAACCAGACCTGGCTGCCCTCCTTGGGCACGGCGTAGGCGACGGTGACGCCGTTCTTGGCCTCCTCGGCCCGGGCCTTGGCCTGCAGGACGTCGCCCGAGTAGCCGATAGCCAGACAGATGTCCCCGTTGGCCAGGGCGTCGATGTATTCGGAGGAATGGAACTTCCGCACGAAGGGCCGCACCTGCATCAGCATGGCGGTGGCGGCCTCGTAGTCGGCGGGGGACTTCGAGTTCGGGTCCTTGCCCAGGTAGTGCAGGGCGACCGCGTACATGTCCTCCGAGGCGTCCAGGAAATAGACGCCGCAGTCCTTCAGCTTGGCCAGGACCAGCGGGTTGAACGCCACGTTCCAGCTGTCGATCTTCACGCCGGGCAGGCGCTTGGCCACCGCCTCGGCGTTGTAGCCGATGCCGATGGTGCCCTGCATGTAGGGGACGGCGTAGGCCGCACCGGGGTCGAAGGGCGCCAGATGGGCCATCAGGTCGGGCGACAGCTTGTCGAGGCCGGGAAGCTGGGCCTTGTCCAGCGGGCGGATCGCGCCGGCGGCGATGTAGCGGGGCAGGTTGTGGTTGGACGGGACGACGAGGTCGTAGCCCGTGCCGCCCTGCAGCACCTTGGTCTCGAGCACCTCGTTGGAATCGAAGGTGTCGTAGCTGACCTTGATCCCGGTCTCCTTGGTGAACTGGGTCAGAAGATCGGGGTCGATATAGTCGGACCAGTTGTAGATCCGCAGCGTCCCGCCGGCCGCGTCGCCCGCCTTCTCGGCCGTCTTCGGGCTGCAGGCCGCCACCGCCAGCGCCGCGGCGAGCGCCAAGCCCTTCAGAACTGCGTGCATTCCAACCCTCCCCAGATCGGGCGCGACTATAGGGCGCGCGGCGCCGGAGTTAAGCCCCGCGGCGCGTTTACGGCCCCCGCGAGGCCGATGTTCCGCGCAGGCGCCCAGCGAGCGAGCGGACCCGTCCAGGCCGAATCCGTCGATCATCGCGACGACCGCCTGGAGCCGCGCGCATGCCCGCCTGGAACTTCGTCGCCCCCGTGCTGATGCTGGTGGCGTCCAACGTGTTCATGACCTTCGCCTGGTACGGCCACCTGAAGGTGGAACACCGGCCGCTCTGGATCATCGTGATGGTGAGCTGGGGGATCGCCTTCTTCGAGTACTGGCTGGCGGTGCCGGCCAACCGGATCGGGCGGCACGTCTACGATCCGGCCGAGCTCAAGGCGATGCAGGAGGTGATCACGCTCGCGGTCTTCGCGGTGTTCTCGGTGGCCTACCTGGGGGAACGGTTCACCCTGAACCACGGCGTGGGGTTCGCCTTCATCGCCCTGGGCGCCTTCTTCGTCTTCAAGGGGCCGCTCTGAAAGACGGCGCCGGGCGGACCCGGCGCCGCAGAAGGGGTTATTTGCCGGCCGGGGAAGCGCCCCCGGGAACCATGGCGACGACCTCGTTGGTCTTGGAGATGAACTTCACCCCCTTGACGCGGCCGTCCTTGTAGCGGTCCCAGCCGCTCTTGACCTCGACCGGCGTCGGGCCGGCGGCGCCGGGGGCGGCGGGCTTCTGGGCGACCACGTCGATCTCGTAGATCCCGTCGGGCGGCGTAGCCGCATAGATCCGGGGCAGGAAGCCCACCTGGGTCCAGCCGCCGCCGTCGGTGCTGGCCTTGGCCTCCAGGTTCAGGCCGCCGCCGGCATCGGGTGTCACGCTGGCCGACTGGATGGAGAGCACCTGTTCCTGGCCCGCATAGAACGGAGCCTGCCGGGCCAGCGACTTCTTCGGAGCCTCGGCCTGAGCTTCGGCCGCAGGTGTTTCCGTCGTCTTCTCGCTGCAGGCCGCCAGCAGCAGACAGGCCGCCACGGCCGCGAACGGGATCGCGTTTCTCAGCATTTCCAACCTCCCAATCCGGGCGGTTCGCTCTTCTGGCGACTCAGGGTCCGCCGTTCCGCCCCGTCGGTGGAGTTTGCGCGTATGCTCCCGCTTGGCGAGCAATTCTTGCAACGCCGGCTTTGGCGAACCACGTGGGCGGCCTATAAGCCCCGGTTCCCTGGCAAGCGCACGTCCCAGAAGGCCCATGTCCCGCATCCTCATCACCTCGGCCCTGCCGTACATCAACGGGATCAAGCACCTCGGCACCCTGGCGGGCTCGATGCTGCCGGCCGACGTCTATGCGCGCTTCCAGCGGGCCCGTGGGCGCGAGACGCTCTACATCTGCGCCACCGACGAGCACGGCACGCCGACGGAACTGGCGGCGGCGGAAGCCGGCCTCGATCCCGCGACCTTCTGCGCCCAGGCGCACGACGTGCAGCACGACCTGGGCCGCCGGTTCGGCCTGTCGTGGGACCATTTCGGACGCTCGTCCTCGCCGCAGAACCACCGCCTGACGCAGAGGTTCGCCCAGCAGCTGTGGGAGGCCGGCTTCATCGAGGAGCGGGTCACCCAGCAGGTCTATTCGCACACCGACAAGCGGTTCCTGCCCGACCGCTACGTCATCGGCACCTGCCCGCACTGCGGGTACGAGGCCGCGCGCGGCGACCAGTGCGAGAACTGCACCCGGGTGCTGGACCCGGCGGACCTGCTGCACCCGCGCTCAGCGGTGTCGGGCTCGACCGACATCGAGATCCGCGGGTCCAAGCACCTGTTCCTGCGCCAGAGCCAGTTCTCGGACAAGCTGCGGTCCTGGATCGAGAGCAAGCGCGGGACGTGGCCGCTGCTGGTGACCTCCATCGCGCTGAAGTGGCTGGACGAGGGGCTGCAGGACCGTGGCATCACCCGCGACCTGGAATGGGGCGTGCCGGTGAACGCCGGCGAGTGGGGCGCCAATCCCGAGGGCCAGCTCCCGGACATCGAGGGCCTGGCCGGCAAGGTGTTCTACGTCTGGTACGACGCGCCGATCGAATACATCGGGGCCACCGCCGAGTGGGCCGACGCCCGCGCCGCGGAGGCGGGGACCGGCCCGGCGCCGGACTCCGCCTGGCAACGCTGGTGGAAAGGGCCCGAGGCGGCCGACGTCACCTACGTCCAGTTCATGGGCAAGGACAACGTGCCGTTCCACACGGTGGGCTTTCCCTGCACCCTCATGGGCGTGAACGCGCGCGAGAACGCGCCGTGGAAGCTGGTGGACGAGCTGAAGGGCTTCAACTGGCTGGACTATTACGGCGGCAAGTTCTCCACCTCGCAGAAGCGCGGCGTGTTCATGGACCATGCGCTGGAGCTGCTGCCGCCGGACTACTGGCGCTGGTGGATCATGGCCAATGCGCCGGAGACCTCGGACGCCACCTTCGGCTGGGAACAGTTCCAGGCGCAAGTGAACGCCGACCTGGCCGACGTGCTGGGCAACTTCGTGAACCGCATCTGCAAGTTCACCGAGAGCCGCTTCGACGGGATCGTGCCCGAGGGCGGGGCGCCGGGCGCCCTGGACGAGAAGCTGGAAGCCGACGTCCTGGCCAAGCTGCGCGAGTACACCGGCTTCATGGAGGACCGCGAGTACCGCAAGTCGGCCACGGCGCTGCGCCAGCTCTGGGTGCTGGGCAACCAGTACCTGACCGAGGCGGCGCCCTGGACGGCCATCAAGACCGACCGCGAGCGCGCGGCGGTAGCGGTGCGCTACGGCCTGAACCTGGCGGCGCTGTTCGCCAAGGTCTCGGAGCCGTTCATCCCCTTCGCCTGCGAGAAGATCGGCGAGGCCCTGGGCGAGCCGTTCCCCGCGACCTGGCCGTCGCTGGACGGGCAGGGGGTGCTGTCGGCCCTGGAGCCCGGCCGGGCGATCCGCGCCCCGGAGGTGCTGTTCCGCAAGGTCGAGGACGCCCAGGTCGCCGAGTGGCGCGAGCGCTTCGGCGGTCCTGAGACGGCCGCCGCCTAAGGCCTCAGTGCGCCGGGGCCGGGACCTTGGGCTTGATGTCCAGGGCGTCGGGCATGACCTCGTTGTACTGCGCCGTGTAGCCGAGGTCGGCCACAACGTCCTGATGGCCCTGCCACATCATGTGCAGGGCGACGTACAGCACGATCGCCAGGCCGACGAAGCCGATCCAGCGGTACTTGTGCAGCAGCCGGGCGATGCCGTGCGCCGCCACGCCCATCAGGGCGATCGACAGGATGAGGCCGAAGACCAGGATGGTCGGGTGCTCGCGCGCCGCGCCGGCGACGGCCAGCACGTTGTCCAGCGACATGGAGACGTCGGCGATCAGGATCTGGATCAGGGCGTCCTTGAACGTCTTGGGCTTCACCCG
Organism: Phenylobacterium sp. CCH9-H3; assembly: GCF_001557235.1. GTDB lineage: Bacteria > Pseudomonadota > Alphaproteobacteria > Caulobacterales > Caulobacteraceae > Phenylobacterium. The sequence goes on from NZ_LSJI01000232.1 coordinate 16,781, forward strand.
CGGCTCGGTGGACGGGTCGCTGTCCATGGCCGCCTCGGCGGCCGCCTCGTCGGCCGACGCCTGGTCGCGCAGCTCGCGCCACATCTTCCAGCAGACCCAGAGCAGCAGCAGGCCGCCCGCGAACAGCAGGCCCACGATGCCGAGCAGCTGGGTGGTGATCAGGGCGAAGCCGATGCGGGTGATCACCGCGGCGACCAGGCCCCAGAAGATCGCCTTGCGTCTCTGCTCGGGGGGCAGGCCGCCGGCCGCCAGGCCCACCGCGACGGCGTTGTCGCCGGCGAGCACCAGGTCGATCATCAGGACTTGCAGGAGGGCGGACAGGGCGCCGGGGCTGAACAGCTCTTCGAACATCCGGCCTCAATGCGTCAGGCGGCGGCCGGCTGCAACAGCCGAGCCGCACAGGCGGCCGGCGCGCCTATGCGCCGACCGCCTTCCGGACCGCGTTGCTCCGGGGGCGCGGTCCAGGCTCCGGGCCCGTCAGCGGGCGACGGCGTTGTGCTGGCGACGCCGCCGCAGGGTCGCGCCGGCCGCTCCGAAGCCGAGAATCATCAGGGCCCAAGCCGAGGGTTCGGGGGCGGCGCTGCCGGGGCCGCAGACGCGCGTGCCCGGCTCGCAGGGATCGCGCGGCGGCGACGCGCCCGGAATGAAGGCCAGCGGCCCATTGCTGATCACGGGGCCGGTGTTGAGGAACAGGGTCTGGACGCCGGTGAGATCATACTTGGCGAGTCCGAATTCGGCCGCGACGTAGAGGCCGCCGTCGCCGTAGGCGAGGCCGGTCACCGCGTCGTCGGTGTAGACCGTGGCGCCGCCGGAGCCGAACGACATCGGGTCGATGGACGCCCAGCCGTGCTGGGTTCCCGTCTCGAATGCGGCGAAGACCTTGCCCGCGCCGTAGGCGAGGCCCGTGATATCGACGGTTCCGTAGTCGTGCGAGCCCAGGAGGTCGCCCGTCAGGTCGTAGTGCGCCAGGGTGCTGCCGTAGGAAACGAACAGCCCGCCGCCGGTGAACGCCACGCCCGTGACCGCGTCCGGAACCTCGAACCCGCTCTGGAGCGCGAGGTCCGCGTCGTAGGTGTCGATCCAGAAGGTGGAGCCGGACAGGCTGGATTTGCGCGCTCCGGCGTAGAGCGAGCCATTGCCGGCGGCCAGCGGGCCCCAGTCCACGAACGACAGGCCGTATTCGCTCGCGAGCAGGTTCCCGCCCAGATCGTAGGCATAGAGCGCGCCGCCGCCGATGAACCCGTCGGTGACGCCACTGACGAACACCCGCCCATCCATGTGGGCGAGCCCATCGATCGGAAAGCCCGCGCCGAAGCCTGTGGTCGGCGTCAGAGTGTCTCCGGTGAAGAAGCCGACGGTCGGCGCGTTGCCGTTGAGGCTGAAGATGCTCGCGCCGTCCACGAGTGTTCCCGCCTGCGCTGCGCCCGCAGCGATCGCCAGCGTCCCCACGGCGACCGCCGCGAGCTTGAGAGTTTTTCGAAGCATGCCTGTCCCCACGGAAGAATGGGGGGCATCAACCAGAGCCGGGCCGGCGCGGGGAGGCGCGCCGGCTTGCGAAGTGTTGCGAGTTGCTGCGACTTCGCCTGTCAGGCGGGTTTCGGCGCCCCGGGTTCCAGTCGCGGGCCTCGCGACCAGGACTCCGCGAAGGGCATGGTCAGCAGGGCCGCTCCGCCGCGGGCCATGGCCGCCGGACCGAAGTCCCGGAAGATGTGATCGCTGACGTCGGGCGATACCGACCCCTCCGGCGCCAGCGGGCTCGCCGCCGCCAGTTCCTCGAAGCGCGCGTCGTCGGCCGCGCGGTCGCCGCTGAGCTCGCCGGTCCGCTGCATGATGTTGGCGCCGGCCACCGGCGAGCCGCCGCCGACGCGCTGTATGGTGAGGGAGATGCCGTCCAGGACTTCGGCCCTGTGCCGCAGCACCGCATTGTAGATCGAGAAGATGAAGAGGCCGCTGCGGGCGTCGGCCGCCAGGGAGAAGAGCTGGGTCTGGGTCGGAAAGGTCCAGCCTTCGAACAGCATGTCCTCGACCCGGAGGCGAAAGGTCAGGAAGCCGCCGTCGCCCCGTCGGATCAGCACCTGGTCGTGCATGAACCGTCCCGGCAGCCCGATGGCCGGCCGCGTGGTGCGCCAGAATCCCTCATAGTCGCTCCCGCGGAGCGCCGTCAGCGCCTGGGCCTCCTGCAGCACCGCTTCGGGCAGCCAGCCCGCGAGTGGGCCGAAGGCGCTCGACGGGGGCTCCGCCGCGACGCCGAGCTTCGCGGCCAGGGCGTCCAGGTCGCCTTCCCAGTCGAGGAGCGTGAAGCCCGGCCGGCGCTGGGCCACGAGGTTCGTGAGGTTGGCCAGGTTCTCGCCCGACGGCGCCTGGCGGCCGCTCAGCCAGCGGCTGACCACGGACTTGTCGACCGCCAGCTCCGCGGCGAGCCGGCCGCGGCTGAGCGACAGGGCCTTGAGGGCCAACAAAAGCCGCGACGGGAATTCACCAGCCCCCAACGCACGTCTCCCCAAACCCAAGCTCGACCTTAGGTCGCAGGTTTGGGGGCCGTTGTCAGCGTCGCCGCCTTGACCGACGACAAGGCGCGCCCCGAATCCGCGCCCTTCCGCCCGAACGGCGGCGCAGGGCGCCCTCAGGCGCGCGGCCGCGAAGCCTCGTAGAGGGCGACGGCGGCGGCGGCCGAGACGTTCAGGCTCTCGAAGCCCCCAGGCATGGCGATCTTCGCCAGCTCGTCGCAGTGCTCGGCCACCAGCCGGCGCAGGCCCTCGCCTTCGGATCCCAGGACGAGGATGGTGGGCGCGCCGTCCAGCACCTCGTCCAGACCCCGCTCGGCCTCGCCGGCCAGGCCGACCGCGCGCCAGCCGGCCTTGGAAAGCTCGTCGATGGCGCGGGAGAGGTTGACCACCCGGGCCACCGGCACCTGTTCCACCGCTCCGGCGGCGGCCTTGGCCAGGGCGCCGGTGAGCTTGGGGGCGTTGCGGTCCTGCAGGATCATGCCGGCGGCGCCGAAGGCCGCCGCCGAGCGCAGGATCGCGCCGACGTTCTGCGGGTCGGTCACCTGGTCGAGGATCAGCAGCACCGCGCCGGGACGAGGCTCGAAGTCCGAAAGGTCGGCGTCCTCGAGCGGGGCAGGGCGCAGGGCGATTCCCTGATGCACGGCCCCTTGCGGGAGGTTGAGGCCGATCTGGTGGGCGTCGGCGACCTCCAGGATCGCCTGGCGACCGAACTTGCCCTCGACCTGCCGCGCCTTGTCCGCGGTGGCCATCAGGCGGAGCGGCGCGCCGCGCCGGGGATTCGCCAGCGCCGCCTCCACCGCGTGCCAGCCCCAGATCCAGTCGTCGGACACGTTCGCCGGGCGCCGGTCCGGGCGGCCCTGGCCCTGGGATTTGGGGCGGAATTTCCGACCCTTTCGGGCGTCGTTGCGTTCCGTAGGCGAGGCCACTATAAGACGCGCTCCGATTTGGGGGCCCCTCGGTGGGCTACCGCTTTTGGACTGAGAGTTGGGCGCTTTAAGCCCCTCGCGTCCTTGGGCGGAAGCCTTTTCTCCGAAGGCCCTTGAAGAGGCTCCAAGCGCGCTGGGGGAATGTCCCGAGTGGCAAAGGGGGGGGACTGTAAATCCCCTGCCGTATGGCTTCGTAGGTTCGAGTCCTACTTCCCCCACCACGCGCCGGAGCGAAATTTGAACTGAGGAGTTGCGGCGGCCCCGCAAGTGGTTTGGCGGGTATAGCACAATGGTAGTGCAGCAGCCTTCCAAGCTGAGGATGCGGGTTCGATTCCCGCTACCCGCTCCAACTCCTTGAACGACAGCAACGCAACGCCGGCAGGATCCCATGGCCAAAGAGAAGTTCGAACGCAACAAGCCGCACTGCAACATCGGCACGATCG
>NZ_LSJI01000233.1 GCF_001557235.1 Phenylobacterium sp. CCH9-H3
GGCGGCGGGCGGGCGAAGGTAGCCGTGGCAATCGCGGCCGCGCGCATCGGGCATCGCCGGCTTCTCATAGATGTTGAGCTCGGCCCAATCGATCCGGCGCGCATCGCGCCACCGCCAGCTCCGCCAGTCCGCCTGGCGCTCGGCCATCTCAGCCATGAGCACGCGGCGCGTGAAGGCCACCCGCTCCAGGAAGGCGGGGTCGTAGGCCCCATGCTCGATCCGGGTGAGCGGGACCGCGGCGGCCCCGCCGAGCGAGCGCATGTAGCAGAGGTCGAGGTTCACGCCGCGACCACCGACCTCCCGGGCATGGCGCACGTTCCAGGCCGCGGCGATGGAGCCCAGGTCGACGACACTGCAGACGGCCAGCACCAGGCCGGCAGCCAGGAGATTGGCGTTGACCAACCAGCCGCCGCTCCTGGCCCGGAGCAGGCGCCAGAAGATCAGGACCAGGCCCAGGGCGACCAGAGCCATCCAGAGGAGGGCCGCGATCCGGGTGCGGGTGAGCGAATAGGCGTCGATATAGTCGAGGGTGCGCAGGGCGGTGGAGGCCACGAGGAAGAGGTTCTGCGCGATCCACAGTCCCACGAGATTCCGGACCACTGGAGACCCGGCGGTGGCCGACCCCGGCCGCAGGAAGACCAGGACGAACGCGCCCGCGAGGATCGCCGTGGCGATCAGAGGATAGGCGCCCCGGTGCGCGTAGTCGGCGAAGGTGACGCCTGGCGGCAGGCCCGCTCCGCCCCAGAGAAAGGCGATATCCAGGGCGTTCTGCACCGCGAAGATGAGGTTGAACACCGCCAGCGAGACGGCGACGGACGCTGTCGTCGCGCCCGGGACGCCAAGGTCGCCGTCCAGCCCGGGAATGCGGAAGGTGCGCCGAAGGCCGCGCGGGCGGAGCACGGCCCAGGCCGTCACGCCGACCAACACCCAGAAGATCAGCCGGGGCGGATCGGGCTCTCCCAGGTAGATGGCGCCCAGTTGCGCCTCGATCACCGGGTTCGCGGCGGCGAACAGGCCGACGAACACCGCCCCGCCGACCAAAGGCAGCGCGGCGCCGGCGATGACCGCGGCGACCTTGACCGGACGGCGGCGGGCGCGAGCCTTCAAGAGACTGCGCAGGTCCAGGGCCGGGCCCAGCAAGGCCTTCAAGCCGCCCGCGACAAGCCGCTGAGCCCAGCGCCAGCCGTCCTCGCCCGCCGGCGCCCGCGGCGCCAGGGCGGCGACCGCCATGGCCAGCACGAACAGGACACAGGTCAGGAGGCTGGCCCGCTCGATCTGGAGCGCCGCCAGGAGGACGGCGGCGGCCAGGGCGACGACGGCCGTCCGATGACGCCGGATCGCGGGGTTGGCGAAGCCGAGCGCCGCGGCCAAGGCCAGGCTGAAGAGGCCGAGGTTCAGTCCAACGCCGGGGGCGCCGACGAACAACAGGTCCGCCGCGGCGGCCAGGCCGAGCGTGAGCGCAACCTTGATCCAGAAGCTCGGAAGCCGCGTCGGCATGCGGGACGTCCCCTTGTTCCGGGATCGTCCTAGAGTGGTGGCGTCGCGCCCTGCCCGAGCCGCCGTGCGCAGGCGGCCCGGTTCATGTGCAGAGTTTGTGCAGAGGACCTAGGGCGTCAGTTCCAGGCCCTTCAGCGACCCTTCGGCGCGCCACTCCTCCAGCACCTTGGTGAAGGCCACCGGACCTGCGCCATAGGAGCCGTTCTTGGCCGTCATGGCCTCGGGCTTGCCCTCGTTGTTGTAGTAGCCGGGCGTGCATTCCTTGAGGAACGCCTCGCGCATGATCGCGAGCTTCACGATGGTGTCCACCCAGGCCTGTTCGGCCTCCTCCGACGGCTCCACCACCCGGGCCTGCCGCTCCATCGCGCTCTTCACGAGATAGGCGATGTGCTTGGACTGCTCGTTGATCATGTGCGGGAAGTTGGCGCTGAAGCCGGACTGCACGTTCGAGACGATGAAGCAGTTGGGGAAGCCGCGCGAGAGCACGCCGTGCAGCGTCTCGGCCCCGTTCTTCCACTTGTCGGTCAGGGTCTGGCCGCCGCGGCCGTACAGCTCGTAGCCCGAGCGGCGGGTGTAGTCGGTGCCGACCTCGAAGCCGGTGGCGTAGATAAGGCAGTCGACCTCGTATGCCTTGCCGTCCACGACGATGGCGTTCTCGGTGATCCGCTCGACGCCTTTGCCCTTGGTGTCGATGAGGTGGACGTTCGGCCGGTTGAAGGTCGTCAGATACTCGTCGTGGAAGCAGGGGCGCTTGCAGAACTGGTTGTACCAGGGCTTCAGCGCCTCGGCCTTGGCGGGATCTTCGACCACCGCATCCACGCGGGCGCGGACCTGCTCCATCTTCTTGAAGTCGGCCAGCTGCATCAGCTCGGCGGGGTTCTCGACCTTCTCGCCGGCCTCGGCCTTCTTGCGGGCCAGGAGCAGGATGTTGCCGATGATGTCGGTCCAGCCGTCGTTGACCAGGTCCTTGTCGGCGAAGCCGCCGGAGACCAGGACGTTGAAGTTGTCCATGCGCTCCTGCTGCCAGCCGGGCTGCAGGCTGGCGGCCCACTCGGGATCGGTGGGGCGGTTGTTGCGCACGTCGATGGACGAGGGAGTGCGCTGGAAGACGTAGAGCTCCTTGGCCCACTCCCCCAGGTGCGGCACGCATTGGACCGCGGTGGCGCCGGTGCCGATGATCCCGACCCGCTTGTCCTTCAGGCCCGTCAGGCCGCCGTTGGAATCGCCGCCCGTGTACTCGTAGTCCCAGCGGCTGGTGTGGAAGCTGTGGCCCTTGAAGCTCTCGACGCCCGGAATGCCCGGCAGCTTCGGCCGATGCAGGGGTCCGTTGGCCATGACCACGAAGCGGGCCCGCAGGGCGTCGCCGCGGTTTGTGGAGACGGTCCAGCGCGCGGCCGCCTCGTCCCAGCGCAGTTCCTTGACCTCGGTCTGGAAGAGCGCGCCCTTGTAGAGGTCGAACTTCTCGCCGATGGCGCGGCTGTGGCGCAGGATCTCGGGCGCGCGGGAGTACTTCTCGACCGGCAGGTAGCCCACCTCCTCCAGCAGCGGCAGGTAGATGTAGCTTTCGATGTCGCAGGCCGCGCCGGGATAGCGGTTCCAGTACCAGGTGCCGCCGAAGTCGCCGCCCTTCTCGATGATGCGGATGTCCTGGACGCCCGCCTCGCGCAGCCGCGCCGCGGCGAGCTGGCCGCCGAAGCCGCCGCCGATCACCACGACCTCGACCGCCTCGTCGATGGGCGCCCGCTCGACCGGCTGGACGTAGGGGTCTTCCAGGTAGTGGGCGAATTGGCCGGCGATCTCGACGTACTGCTCGCTGGCGTCGGCGCGCAGGCGCTTGTCCCGCTCGGCCCGATACTTCTCACGCAGTGCGTTCGGGTCGAAGCCCAGGTCGTCCGCCGCCATCGTCGTCCTCCGCCGTCATGTTATCGGCGTTCAGCCTGCCGAACGAATGTTTGAACGGCAAGAGGGACGTTAGGGCAGCTCATCTGCCCCCTTAGTCCCTCCCCCCTCCGGGGGAGGTGTCGCCGAAGGCGACGGAGGGGGCCCGCGCAACGCCTTCAGTCTCCAGAATGCCGATGATCGTCCCCACCGCATCGTCCACATCCTCCAGGACCGACGATGCGGAGAGCCTGACGGTGCGGACGCCACGCGCCGCCAACCATCGATCCCGGCGCACGTCCCGTTGAGGCTGGTCTCCCAGGCTGTGCGACGCCCCATCAATCTCCACGCACAACATCAGTTCGCGGCAGTAGAAATCCAGCACGTACGGGCCCATGGGATGCTGCCGTCGAAACCGAAAGCCCAAGAGCTTCCGTCCTTTGATGGCGCGCCAGAGCAGTCCTTCCGGCAGGCTGGTGTCGCGACGCAGGCGTCGGGCGACATCGCGCGCGGCGGACGGGGCATGCATGGGGGTGGAACATAACTAGAACATTCTTCGACGTATACCCCCTCAGTCGGCTTCGCCGACAGCTCCCCCGGAGGGGGGAGCGACTATCGGTTTCCCGGCGCCCCTCGGCGCATCAAGCGCGGTTGGGGAGACGCGGAGTCACTTCTTCAGGCCGGCGAGGTAGTCGAGGGCCGTCAGGGCCTGGGCGCGGACGCCGACTTCCATGGCGCCCTCGTCCATCACGTTGAAGAACGGCGAGTGGTTCACGCCCTTCGGGAAGCCGATGCCCAGGTCGTAGAACAGGCCGGGGATCTTCTGCTGGTAGTACGAGAAGTCCTCGGCGCCGGTGATGAAGTCGATGTCGTCCTTGATCTTGCCCTGGGCGGCGCGGCCGAGGGTGGGTTTCATCTTGGCGGTCAGCGCCGGGTCGTTGCTGGTGACCGGATTGGGCGTGTTCCAGACCACCTCGCCCTTGCCGCCGTAGCGGGTGGCGATCGAGTCCACCGTCTTCTCGATGCGGGCGATGATGTCCTTGCGCAGGGCCGGATCGAAGGTGCGCAGCGTGCCGCCCAGGGTCATGTCGTCGGGGATGATGTTGCCGCGGACGCCGCCGTGCACCGTGGCGACGGTCAGGATGGTCGGCGTGCGGGTCACGTTGATCTGGCGCGCGGCGATCTGGTTGAAGGCCAGGACGATCTCGGCCTGCATCGAGGCGATGTCGATGCCGGCCGACGGGTTGGCGCCGTGGGTCTGCTTGCCCTTCAGCTTGATCTCGTAGCCGTCGGAGCCCGCCATCATCGGTCCGGAGCGCCAGACCAGCGAGCCGGGCTCGCCCGGGATCACGTGCAGGCCGAACACCGCGCTGGGCGCCGGATTGGCCAGGGCGCCTTCCTTGATCATCAGGGGCGCGCCGCCCTCCTCGCCCGCAGGCGGTCCCTCCTCGGCGGGCTGGAACAGGAAGACGACCGTGCCGGGGATCTGGTCCCTCATGCTGGCCAGCACCTCGGCCGCGCCCATCAGGATCGCCACGTGGGCGTCGTGGCCGCAGGCGTGCATCACGCCGACCTCCGCGCCGTTGTAGGTGGCCCTCACCTTCGAGGCGAAGGGCACGCCGGTCTGCTCGGCCACCGGCAGGGCGTCCATGTCGGCCCGCAGCGCCACCACCCCGCCGGGCCTGCCGCCCTTCAGCACGCCGACCACGCCGGTCTTGGCGACGCCGGTGCGGACCTCGATGCCGAGCTTCTTCAGGTGCGCGGCCACCAGCGCGGCGGTGCGGACCTCGTTGTTGCCCAGTTCGGGATGCTCGTGGATGTCCCGCCGCCACTCGACGACCTTGGGCTGGACCGCCTTGGCCTTGGCGAAGACCGCCTTATCGAAACCCTGGGCCGCGGCGGGCGCCGAGAGGGCCAGCGCAATGGCGGCGCCGGCGATCCAACGAAGCTTGCGCATGAACTTTCCCCTCAAGGCCTGACGATACGCCCGCCGGTCATGGCCTGCGGAACGCCGGTGGTTTTCGGAAACGAGATGGGCAGGCCGCGGAACGTGCGGGCCGCCAGATAGGCGAAGGCCTCGGCCTCGATGGAATCGCCCCGCCAGCCGTGGTCCTCAGCGGTCTTCACCGGCATGGGCAGCCGCTCGGCCAGGGCCTTCATGATCTCGGGATTGTGCCGACCGCCTCCGGTGACGATCACCTCGGTCGGCGCTGCGCCCATCATCTCGAAGCCGGCCTTCACGGCCTCGGCGGTGAAGGCCACGAGCGTGGCGGCGGCGTCTTCGAGCTGAAGCGGCTCCAGCGGCTCCAGCGAGAAGTCGAAGCGGTCCAGGGATTTCGGCGGCGGCGCCTCGAAATAGGGATGGGCCAGCAGGGCCCGCACGACGCCCTCGTCCGCCCGGCCGACGCTGGCGTACTTGCCGCCCGCGTCGTAGCGGCCGGCGCCCCGCGCCTGGACCAGAAGGTCGATCATCCCGTTGCCGGGGCCGGTGTCGAAGGCCGCGATCTCCTCCCCGCCGGTCCAGAAGGTGACGTTCGCCACCCCGCCGACATTCAGCACCGCCAGCGGCGGCTGCAGCCCCGAGGCCTTAGCCCGGGCCAGGTGGTAGATCGGCGCCAGCGGCGCGCCCTGCCCGCCCGCGGCCACGTCGGCCGTGCGGAAGTCGTAGGCGACCGGGCGCCCCGTCAACCTGGCCAGCATGGCGGCGTCGCCCAGCTGCACCGTCCGGCCCGGCGCGCCCTCGCGCGGCCGCTCGTGCAGGACCGTCTGGCCATGCATGCCGATCAGGTCGATGTCGGGCCACGACAGATCGTTGGCCTGGAGAAAGGCCTCGGCGGCGGAGAAGTGCTCCTCGGCCACCATCTCGGCGGCATGGGGAAAGATCGTCGGCGGCGGCGTCCCGCGTTCCCACTTCAAGGCTTGCTGCGTCGCCTCCAGCAGCACGTTGCGCGTGGCGTCGGTGAGCTTGCGTTCGCCCGCCGGGCCGAACGCCTGGATCGCCTCGCCGTCGGTCTCCAGGACCGCCATGTCCACGGCGTCCAGCGAGGTCCCGGTCATGAATCCCAGCACGAGCATGACCGTTGACTGCCATGTCCGCGAACGGGTAGCTAGCCGCCATGATCGGTCCCGCCGCCCGCACCGGCCGCTATTACCGCCTGCCCCTCTAGCAGGCGACCGATCCGACGCGCCTGCCCTCCCCGGCCGGCGCTTTCCGAACATCCCGCGATGGAACGCCGGCCTCCCTCATCCCAAGGAGCCTGCCATGTCCCTCGAAATCCTCGCCGCGCCCGTGCTAGAGCGCGGCCCACTCACTGAAGACCGCCCCGCCGCAGGGATTCCGCCGCCGATGACCGACACCGCGTTCAAGTCCGACTTCCTGAAGGTGCTGCAGGAGCGCGGCTACATCCATCAGGTCACGCACCCGGCCGAGCTGGACGAGGCGGCGGCCAAGGGCGTGATCACCGCCTACATCGGCTTCGACGCCACCGCCGCCTCGCTGCACGTGGGCTCGCTGATCCAGATCATGATGCTGCGCCGGCTGCAGCAAAGCGGGCACAAGCCCATCGTCCTTATGGGTGGCGGGACCACCAAGATCGGGGATCCGACCGACAAGGACCAGTCGCGCCCGCTGCTGACCGAGGCCCAGATCCAGGCCAACATCGCCTCGATCAAGACAGTGTTCGCCAAGTTCCTGACCTTCGGCGACGGGCCCACCGACGCGATCATGGTCGACAACGACGACTGGCTCTCGACGTACGGCTACGTCGACTTCCTGCGCGAGTTCGGGGTGCACTTCACGGTCAACCGGATGCTGGCGTTCGAAAGCGTCAAGCAGCGGCTGGAACGCGAACAGCCGATGACGTTCCTCGAGTTCAACTACATGCTGATGCAGTCGGTGGACTTCCTGGAACTGGAGCGCCGCAACGGCTGCGTGCTGCAGATGGGCGGCTCGGACCAGTGGGGGAACATCGTCAACGGGGTGGAGCTGATCCGCCGCGTCGACGCCAAGCCCGCCTTCGGCCTGACGACGCCCCTGCTCTCCACGGCGTCCGGGCAGAAGATGGGCAAGACGGTGGGCGGGGCCGTGTGGCTGAACGCCGACATGCGCAGCCCCTACGACTACTGGCAGTTCTGGCGGAACACCGAGGACGCCGACGTGGGCCGCTTCATGAAGCTGTTCACGGACCTGCCGCTGGACGAGATCGCCCGCCTGGAGGCTCTGCCGGGCGCCGAAATCAACGAGGCCAAGAAGGTGCTGGCGAACGCGGCGACGACGATGCTGCACGGGGCCGAGGCCGCGGCGACCGCGGAGGCGGCCGCCAAGGCCGCCTTCGAGGAGGGCCGGGTCTCCGGCGACCTGCCCACCCACGAGGTCCCCAAGGCCGACCTGGACGCGGGCCTCCAGCTCGCGGGCCTGGCCGCCGATGCCGGCCTGGCCGGCTCCAAGGGCGAGGCCCGTCGCCTCGCCCAGGGCGGCGGCCTGCGCGTCAACGACAAGGCCGAGCCGGACGCCAACCGCGTGCTGACCTCGGCCGACCTGGTGGACGGCGTCGTGAAGCTGGCGGCGGGGAAGAAGAAGATCGTACTGGTGAGGCCTGTCTAGCGCCTGTCCCTCCCTTGATGGGGAGGGACAGGCCGCGCCAGCGGCCAGGGCGAGGATGTAGGGGCCGGAACGCAGGCGTGGAGGAGGATCGCACTCCCTCACCCTGCTGGCCTCCGGCGAGCTGTCCCTCCCCATCAAGGGAGGGAAGAGGAGCGACAATGACCGACGTGACCGAAGGCGCGCCCGCGCCGGACTTCGATCTCGAAACCGCGGACGGCCGGGTCAGGCTCGCGGACTTCGCCGGCAAGACCGTGGTGCTCTACTTCTACCCCAAGGACGACACCGCCGGCTGCACCAAGGAGGCCCAGGACTTCACCGCCCTGGCCCCCGAGTTCGCCAAGGCGGGCGTCACCGTGATCGGCGTCTCCAAGGACACGGTCGCCAAACACCGGAAGTTCACCGCCAAGTACGACCTGACCATCCCGCTGGGCTCCGACCCCGAAGGCGAAGTGATCGAGCGCTATGGCTCCTGGGTCGAGAAGAGCCTCTACGGCCGCAAGTACATGGGCATCGACCGGTCCACCTTCCTGATCCGGGACGGCAAGCTGGTGAAGGCCTGGCGCAAGGTGAAGGTGCCTGGCCACGCCCAGCAGGTGCTGGACGCTGCGCGCGGTTTGTGACGGCAATCAGCGATAATCGATAAACCTGTGCGGCCCCTGGTCGCTTCGGGGCGGAACATCCTTCGAACCGCTTGCTTGTCGAAAAAAAGTCGTCGCATATCGCCAGCACCGAAAGGTTGGGGACTTCCGGCACGCATGCAACGTCTGGCGCAGCTCGGCCGCTCGCTCGTAGGGCTGTTCCCGGAACGGCATCTCTACGTCCGCTCCGGCGGGGCCATGAAGGCCTTCGTTCTCACCACCAGGAAGCAGTTGGTCATCGCCGGCGGCGTCGCCACGGGCGCCCTCTGGATGGGTGTCTGCACGGCGGCGATGCTGGTCAACCTCTTGTCCGCATCGGCCGCCGACCGCGAGATCGCCAAGCTCAAGGCGCAGTCCGAGCGCTACGTCGCCGACCGCCAGGCCCGGCTGGACAGCGCCATGGCCCGGCTGAACGCGGCCTCGGGCTCGAACCAGGACGCCGCCGCCGCGATCGAGAAGCGCCACGCCGCCCTCGCCCTGCTGCTCACCGACATGAAGGGCGCGCCCGGCGCGGCCGAGGCCCTGACGCCCGCCATCAACCGCGCGCTCGCGAGCGGCGACACCAACCCGGTCCGCCGGGTCGAGATGGTGCGCATCGGCCAGGAACAACTCCTGGAGGCGGCCGATGGCTTCGCCAAGGGGCGCGCCGACCGGCTGCGTCTGGCGTTCCGCATGGCCGGCCTGTCGCCGACGTCTTTCGTGGATCGCTCCAATTCCCTCGGCGGCCCGCTGATCGAGTCCAAGGATCCCAGCGCCCTGGCGGCGGTGCTGGACGTGGACGAGGATTTCGCCATGCGCATCCAGCGCGCGGCCCGCGACCTCTCCGAAGCCAAGGCGCTGGGCGATGCGGCGGAAGACCTGCCCCTGGCCCGCCCGACCGCGTCCGGCCAGCAGACCAGCGGCTTCGGCGTCCGGTTCGATCCCTTCACCCGCCGGCCGGCCTATCACTCGGGGCTGGACTTCAACGGCGGCCACGCCACGCCGATCTATTCGACCGGCCCCGGCGTCGTCTCGTTCACCGGCCAGCGCTCCGGCTACGGCAACGTCGTCGAGATCGACCACGGCCGCGGCCTCAAGACCCGCTACGCCCACCTCTCCGGTTTCGCGGTCCAGCGCGGCCAGCGCGTAGCGGTTGGGCAGAGGATCGCTTCCATGGGCTCGACGGGCCGTTCGACTGGGACCCACCTGCACTATGAGGTATGGGTCAACGGTCGGGCCCAGAACCCGGGCCGCTTCCTGAAGGCCGGGCAGTATGTTCTCCAAGCCACAGAATAAGGGCGCCGCGGCGCCCTCCGACCCCTCTCCCGCGCGCAAGCTGACCGTCGCGTCCCTGGTCGCCGAAGGGGTGCGCCTCCAGGGCGACCTCTCGACGGAAGGCGATCTGCATCTCGATGGCGCCGTCGAGGGCGACATCCGCGTGAACCACATGACCATCGGCGAGGCCGGCGTCGTGACCGGCACGATCCTGGCCGACAGCATCGAGGTGCGCGGCCGGGTCACCGGCACCATCTGCGCCCGGCAGGTCCGCCTCTGGGCCACCGCCCACGTGGACGGCGACATCAGCCACACGGAACTGGCCATCGAAGCCGGCGCCCACTTCGAAGGCCGCAGCCTGGCCCTGGTCCGGCCCGCCGAGGAGACCCCTGCCCTCAGCGTGGTGGCGGCGGAGTAGCTACTCCCGCGTCGCGCCCACGCGCTGGGCCAGGGCGGCGCCCATGAAGCGGTCGAGGTCGCCGTCGAGGACGCCGTCGGTGTCGCTGGTCTCCACGTCGGTGCGCAGGTCCTTGACCATCTGGTACGGCTGCAGGACATAGCTGCGGATCTGGTGACCCCAGCCGATGTCGGTCTTCTGGTCCTCGATCGCCGCCTGGGCCGCCTCCCGCTTCTCCAGCTCGGCCTCGTAGAGGCGGGCCTTCAGCATCTTCCAGGCCTGGTCGCGGTTCTGGTGCTGCGAGCGCTGGTTCTGACAGGCGACGACGATGCCCGTGGGGATGTGCGTCAGGCGCACCGCCGAGTCGGTCTTGTTCACGTGCTGGCCGCCGGCGCCCGAGGCGCGGTAGGTGTCCGTGCGCACGTCGGCGGGGTTGATCTCGATCTCGATGGTGTCGTCCACCACCGGATAGACCCAGACCGAGGCGAAGCTCGTATGCCGCTTGGCGGCGGCGTCGAAGGGCGAGATCCGGACCAGGCGGTGGACCCCCGCCTCGGTCTTCAGCCAGCCATAGGCGTTGGGGCCCTTCACCTGCAGCGTCACGGACTTGATGCCCGCCTGTTCGCCGGAGGTCTCTTCCAGGAAATCCACCTCCATGCCGTGGGCGTTGGCCCAGCGGGTGTACATGCGCAGCAGCATGCCGGCCCAGTCGTTGGACTCGGTGCCGCCGGCCCCGGAGTTGATTTCCACGAAGGCGTCGTTGCCGTCCGCCTCGCCCGAGAGCAGGGCTTCCAGCTCGGCGCGGCTGGCGCGCTCCTTGATGGCGCGGAGCTGGGCGGTGGCTTCCTGGAAGCTGGCCTCGTCGCCCTCCTCCTCGGCCATCTCGGCGTAGCCGACGGCGTCGGCGAGGTCGCGTTCCAGCGACTGGACGGCCTCCACCTGGGCGGACAGCCGCGAGCGCTCCCGCGAGACGGCCTGGGCCTCGGCGGGCTTGTCCCAGAGGGTCGGGTCCTCGACCCGGGCGTTCAGTTCGTCGAGTTTACGGAGGGCCGGTTCCCAGTCAAAGACGCCTCCTGAGCAGTTCGATCGACTGCTCGATGTCGGCCTTGGCGGCCTCGACATCCGCTCTCATGGAGAGACTCCCAAAAATCCAGAGCGGCGGGCTCTAGCCCGCGCCGGCGCACAACACAAGAAACTCAGAACAGGTCGGACAGGTCGTCCTTCTTCTTCGGCGGCGGCGCCTGGGGCGCGACCGCGGCGGCCGCGTTGGGGGCGCCGGTGACATTGCCGTCGCCGAAGACCTGATTGTAGGGCTGCGGGCCCGCCGGCACGCCCGCCGCGCCCAGCCCCAGCGTCGAGGCCTGGGGTTCGGTTCCAGGCCGGAAGGCTTCGCGGATGCCGCGGATCATGGCGTACTTGGCGTTGGCGGGGGCCTTGAACGGTTCCGCCGGCTTGTCCTTCAGGGCCTGCCCCATGAAGTCGACGAAGATCGGCACGGCGGCCACGCTGCCGGTCTCGTTGTTGCCGAGGCTGCGGTTGTCGTCGAAGCCGATGTAGACCCCCACGACCAGGTGCGGCGAGAAGCCCATGAACCAGGCCGACCGGTAGTCGTTGGTCGTGCCGGTCTTGCCGCCCAGGGGCTTGCCGATGGACGACGCCTGAGTCGCCGTGCCCCGCTGGACCACCCCCTCCAGCATGGAGGTGATCTGGTAGGCGGTGATCGGGTCCATGACCTGGTCGCCCGTCCGCGGGATGCGCGGGCTCTCGTCGCCCGAGAACCCGGCGGTGCAGCGGTCGCACTGCCGCCGGTCGGCGCGCCAGATGACCTTGCCGTTGCGGTCCTCGACCACCTCGATCAGGTGCGGCTGCACCAGCTTGCCGCCGTTGACGAAGGTCGAATAGGCCGCGGCCATCCGGTAGGTGGTGGTCTCGCCCGACCCCAGGGCCATGGCCAGGACCTTGTCCATCTTCTTGGTCACGCCCAGGCGTTCGGCCAGGCCCGCGATCTTGGTCATGCCGACGCTCTGCGCCAGGCGCACGGTCATGGTGTTGCGCGACAGCTCCAGCCCTTTGCGCAGGGTGAGCGCGCCGTAGTAGTCGCGGCTGTAGTTCTCGGGGCTCCAGTCCTTGCCGCCATAGCCCCTGAGCGTGATCGGCGCGTCGAGCACCGTGCTCGCCGGGGTATAGCCGCTCTCCAGCGCCGCCGCGTAGACGATCGGCTTGAACGACGAGCCCGGCTGGCGCAGCGCCTGGGTGGCGCGGTTGAAGCTGGACAGCGAGAAGGAGTAGCCGCCGACCATCGCCACCACCCGGCCGGAATAGGGCTCCATGGCCACCAGGGCGCCGTTCACCGCCGGCACCTGCTTCAGGCGGAAGCCGCCGCCTTCCTTGTTGGGCTCGACGAACACCAGGTCGCCCGTGCCGATGCCCTTGCCCGCGCGGGCCCACGAGACGTCCTGGCCGGCCAGATTGCCCGTGCTGCCGTCCACCGTGCGCACCTCGACGGCCCCGCCGGCGACGCTGGTCACCACGGCGCGCTTCCACTCCTGGCGTTCGCGCGGCTTGACGGTCTTGCGGGCGATGTCTTCCCAGCCCTGCAGCGTGGTGACGTGGCCGAAGGCGCCGCGCCAGCCGTGGCGGCGGTCGTAGGTCTCCAGCCCCTTCATCAGCGCCAGCTTGGCCGCGCTCTGGAGCTGCGGATCCAGGGTCGTGCGCATGTAGTAGCCGCCGGCGTTCAGCCGCTCGTCGCCCAGTTCCTTCATGTTGAGGGCGATGCGGCGCACCTCCTCGACGAAGTAGTCCGCGTCCCGGTACTGCGAGCGGGTCGGCGCGGGCTGCACGACCAGGTCCTCGGCCATCGCCGCCTTGGCCTCGGCGCGGGTCACCCAGCCCAAGTCGGCCATCTGGTCGATCACCCAGTTGCGGCGCGCGATCGCCTGGGCCTTGCGGCGCATCGGATGATAGTTGTCGGGCCCCTTCGGCAGGGCGGCGAGGTAGGCGCTCTCGGCCAGGGTCAGCTCGCTGAGCGACTTGCCGAAGTAGTTGTAGGCGGCCGCGCCCACGCCGTACGAGCGGTAGCCGAGCCAGATCTCGTTCATATAGAGCTCGAGGATCCGCTCCTTGGAGAGCGTCTGTTCGAGCTGGGAGGCCAGGATCGCCTCCTTGAGCTTGCGCCCGATGGTCTGGTCGCTGGTCAGCAGGATGTTCTTGGCCACCTGCTGGGTGATGGTCGAGCCGCCCTCCAGCCGACGGCCCTGGGCCAGGTTGATGACGTTCTTGACCATGGCGCGGCCGAAGCCGCCCACGTCGACGCCGCCATGCTGGAAGAAGCCGTGGTCCTCGGCGGCCAGGAACGCCTGGGCCGTCTGGGCGGGGATCGCGTCGTAGGGCACGAAGATGCGCCGCTCGCGCGAGAACTCGCCGATCAGCGTGCCATCCCAGGCATAGGCGCGGGTCGCCGTGGCGGGATGATAGTCAACCAGGTCACCCGCGTCGGGCATGTCGTGGAACAGCCAGGCGGCATAGACGCCGACCGCCACCGCGGCCGCGGCGACGAAGCTGAGGGCCGCCACGCCCACGATGCCGAGCCACCGCGACGGCGGACGGCCGGGCGCGAGGGGCGGGTTCAACTGAGACTGGCCGGGCGGGCGCTCCACCGGCCGTGGTCTAAACTGTGTTGGGGCGGGCGCCAACGCCCGGACGACGCGCCTGCGTCAGCGCGACGCGAGCTTCACCTGTTCGCCGAAGTGGGCGTCGATGGCGTTGGTGACGGCGCGCATCAACCGGGTGCGGGCGGCGGGGTCGCGCAGCCGCGCCTCGTCGTCGGGGTTGTTGACGAAGCCCATCTCCAGCAGCACCGCCGGCACGTCGGGAGCCAGCAGGACCATGAACCCCGCGTCGCGGTGGCTGCGGCGCAGCAGCGGCGCCTTGCCCTCGATGTTGGCCACCAGCGTCTGGGCGAACACCGCCGAACGGTTTCGCGTAGCCCGTTGCGTGAGGTCGAACAGGATGTCGCGCACGCCCTGGTCGCCGCTGAGGCTGGCCTTCATGAACCAGTCGTCGCGGCTGACGAACTTGGTCGCGCGGGCGGAGGCCTTGTCCGACAGGGTGTAGACGCTGGCGCCCTTGAGGTTGGTCTCGGGCGCCGAGTCGGAGTGCAGCGAGATGAAGAGGTCGGCGCCCGCGCGCTGGGCCACCCGGACGCGGTCCTCCAGCGGGACGTAGACGTCGGACGTGCGGGTCATCACCACCTTGTAGCGGCCGGTGCGGTTCAGCTGTTCCGCCAGGGTGAGCGCCGCGGCCAGGTTGACGTCCTTCTCCACCCCGTTGGCGCCCTGGGCCCCGATGTCGCGGCCGCCGTGGCCGGCGTCGATCACCACCACCTTCTTGAGCGGCAGGGCCGGCTTCTTCACCGGCAGGAACTGGGTGCGGATCTGGGCGGGCGGGTTGACGGCCTTGGTCGAGGTGACCACGGCGCCGGGGGCGGCGGCGGCCACATCGATCACATAGCGATAGTTGGCCACGCCGTCGGCGGGCGGCAGCAGGAAGCGACGCTTCAGCCGGGCGTCGCCGGCGAGTTCGAGTTGAAGCCGGGCCCCGCCCTGGGCCTGGTCCACCGTCCAGGCGCGGACCACGCCCCGCCCGGCGCCCTGCTGGGTCTGGCCGGCGATGACGTTGGGCAGCATGACCACGACCCGGCGGTCGGTAGAGCCGTCCGAGACGACCTTGGCGCTGGTGGCGCCGTCCAGCTCGATCACCAGGCGGGTCTCGGCGGAATCACCGCCCATGCGCACCTTGATCAGCCCCGCGGTCTCGGTGGCGGCGTGTCCCACGGCGAAGGCTGCAAGCCCGACGGCCACGGCGCAGGAGGCGGCGATCATGCGCCCCCGCCCGTTCATCACCGCGCCCTTGAGCCGCCCCAACATGCTAAAGCCCCGAAAACACGGAGATTCGCGTCGCGCGAACCGATCACCCATATAGCCCCCGACCTCGTAGACAAAGGGTTAACGAGGTCTTGCCGCCATCAACGATAGCGTGAGCACGCGCTTTCCTTTTGACGGCTGGTGTTGCAATGTCCCGCCGCGCGACGTCGGAGCGCCCGTTCCGGGCCCGAACGCCACGCGACAAAACCAAGCCGGCGTCGGCTTCGACCGAGTACTCGGTGGCGACGCATCCTCCGATCCGCATCCTTCGGGACGCGCCTAGGAACACACCCGATGAGCTGCGCAGCTCGAGCCACATCTGGCCCCAAGGCCTCCCGAACCGCCGTTTCCGGCGCGTTCGCGGCCTACGCGCGCGCTCGTCCCATTTGCCGGCAGCGCCCGGGCCACGTAGCCCCCGCGCGCCGCGGAGAAACTAATGTCCAAGACTATGTTGATCGACGCAGCCCACGCGGAAGAGACGCGTGTGGTGGTCGTCGACGGGAACCGCGTTGAAGAGTTCGATTTCGAGAGCCAGAACCGAAAGCAGCTTCGAGGGAATATCTATCTCGCCAAGGTGACGCGCGTTGAGCCGTCGCTGCAGGCGGCCTTCGTCGAATATGGCGGCAACC
>NZ_LSJI01000234.1 GCF_001557235.1 Phenylobacterium sp. CCH9-H3
CCCGCCGCGGCGCGCTCTTCTGGACGGCGGCGCTCCTCGTCGCCAGCCCTATTGTCGGATTCGACACGTATGAAGTCGTCCAAACAAACGCCCAAAAGTCTGATGGCCGGATCTGGAACTCCGACCCGCATCGAGATTTTTACGGGTCCGCTCCCGCGCGGCCGCGCTGATGGACGGCGCCGAAGTCCTCGACGTGGCGCGCGAAGCCATCTGGCTGACGGTCCAGATCTCAGCGCCGGTATTGATCGTCGGCTTGGTTGTTGGCGTCGCGATCGGTCTTTTGCAGGCCCTGACGCAGATCCAGGAGCAGACGCTCGTCTACGCCCCGAAGATCGTGGCGATCTTCATCGCGCTCTTGATCTTCCTGCCGATGATGGCCGCCCTGATGAAGGGCTTCATGGAGCACATCGCGCAATGGATCGCTGCAATGTAGCGACGCGAGGCAACGGTGTGATCCTGCATTCTTTGGGACCGGCCATCGATGAGCAGCGCCCATGACAACCGACTGAACCACCCAGCCGCCTGGGTGATTCTCACGTGCCTTGGCGCCGCGCCGCTGGGCGGATGTACGCCGATCGTCGCCCATTCCGGGTTCCAGGCCATCGATTCCAAACCGACCGATCTGAAGGTCGGTGTGGACACGAAATCGACCGTCCGTGCGAAGCTGGGGTCGCCGTCTGTGATATCGACCTTTGATCCGAACATCTGGTTCTACATCAGTCAGGTGAAGCAGAGGGTGGCGTTCCGAAGGCCGCAGATCATCAAGCGGGATGTCGTGGCGTTGACCTTCGACAAGGACACTGAGGCGGTGAGCAGCGTCGAGAGCCTCGACTTGGGCGACGGCAAGCAGATAGCCTTCAGCGGGCGCGAGACCCCGACCCGGGGCCGCGCGATGACGGTGCTGGAACAACTCCTGGGCAGCGTCGGCCGCGGGACCATGCTGCCGAACCAGGATCAAGGGGTTCCGGGAACTCGGCCCGGCGACCGGCGCCGCTAGGACGAGCCAAGCGCGATGCTCCCGATCCGACGTCATGTGACTCCGCCGACAAGGCCGTTTTGAGGTCATTTTCGCCCGTCGTTCTCATAGTCCAAACAGCCTCTTCTGTAACGGGCCTTCGCCAGTCGATCCCTCTTGAGCGTCATCCTTCGCCGGGATCTGGCGCGTGGCCGCCACTTGATGGGATCGGATGAGAACCCGGCCGGCCCATCTAGGAAGCGCGGTTGCAGCTGCTTAGGCTGTTGCGGCCTGACCTGGTCCATCGTCCCGGCGAGGGACTTCGCTCAAGGGAAGAAGCCTGGTGCGGCGGCCCTTCCCAAAACCTCGATCTCTTTCCTTCTCGCTAAGCCGTCTTGGCGACGCGGCCGCCCAGGTGCGGATCGAATGCTGCGCCGTCTGCCAGCATCCGATGCAGCACCACGGCCAGCCGGCGGGCGGGCGCCACCTTGGCCTTGCGCATGCCGGCGCGCCGGGCGACCGTGAGCGCCCAGGCCTTGAGCTTCGAGGCCTTGGTGGGGCGCGTCAGCATGACGTGCGCCGCTACATAGAGGGCGCAGCGCACCTCATTGTCGCCGATCTTGGAGATCCGCCCGGTGACGTCGGTCTCGCCGGACTGGTATTTCTTCGGCGTCAGCCCAGCGTCGGGTGGCCTGCCGCCAACTCGCGCACCCGGCCCTCGAAGGTCTTCGGCATCGTCGCGCCCATCTTCAGCCCGAACCCTCGCAGCATGCCGCGAACGCTCATCTCCACGTCGTGCAGCTTGGCTTGCAGCAGCCGCCGCGCCGTCAGCACCGCGCGGGTCTCCTGCGCCGGCAGCGACTTGCAGTGCACCGCCCGGAACCAGCCCAGCCGCACCAGCTGGGCCATTCCCCGCGCGTCCTTCCGATCCGTCTTCACCGGCATGATCTTGAAGCCCGCTGCGCCATGAGGGTGTGGCACTGCACTACGGCCGCGACGACTCCCCGGACCGGGCCCCAGCTCGCCTGCATGGTCGGCCGGGAGCGGGCGAAGGACACCACGCTCAACTACGACCAGGCCCGCGCGGAGCGCCGCGCCATTGAGCGCGCCGGCGCGGACCCTGAGATCGGGTCGGTGGCAGTCCGGCGCGTGGGACGTTCGCGAACTTCAAGCCGCGCAGCGTCGCCGGGACGGGCCTGCAGCGTCGTGAGCTGGTCCGCGGCGTCGAGGACTGCAGACACTACGGACGGACTGTCGAATCCATGATCAAGTTCAGCCTTCTTCAGAAACCCTCCTCAGTTTACGCCAGACAGTCATTCGCGAGATTCCGAGCCTGTTTGCGATTTCCGAAGGTCGAAAGCCCGCAGAGTGTAGCTGTCGAACTTCCAACTCTAAGCGCGTCTTCTCAAACTGCGGCGCCGCTTGGCGCGTGACCTGAACGGCTGTCAGCACTGCACGGAGAATGCGACCGCCCTCCCCTCGCGTTGTGAAATCTTCTTGCAGAGCGCGGAGAAAGGCTCGCCTTTGGTCCAGGCGATCCAGAACCTGCAAGGGCGATTGGTGAAGGACGTGAGAAAGCGCCGGAACCACCAATTCTTCACCCTCGCCGATGAAGGCTAGTAGCGCCTTGAGCACTGACCCCGAGCCGGTCTCGACCCGTACAACGTTACAGCCGGCGCCCAGCAGCTCGACGGCTGTTGGTCTCGGCTGCGCATCTGAGCTGATGTAGCCGATGCGCAGCGTCATCTCAGGCCGCGCCAGGCCATCAGATGCCGAGCGGTCGCACCCCCAAGCCGCAGTGCAGGGCCTGAAGGCTGAGAGACCCTCACCTCAGAACCAGGCTCGAACGCCGACCACCAGACTGGTCGAGCCGGCGCGCTCGCCCTCCGCCCGCGCAAAATCCGCCGTGTCGCCGAACTTCCGTTGCCAGAGCACGCCGACGTAGGGCGCAAACTCCCGCCGGATCTCGTAACGCAGGCGAAGACCCGCCTCCACATCCGTCAGACCCGAGCCCAGACGCAACTGGCGACTGTTTTGCGCGGAGAAGTTCATCTCCACGTCCGGCTGCAGGATCAGCCGCTGGGTAAATCTCAGATCATAGCTGCCCTTGAACCGCGCCAGCACCTCGCCCTGGTTGGAGAGATAGACCGCGCTGTCGAGCTTGAACCAGTAGGGCGCCACGCCCTCGACCCCGACAGTGGCGAAGGTTCTGGACGGGGTCGGCTTGAAATCGTGCCTGACCCCGGCCTGCAGGTTGAAGTATGGGCCGATCGCCCGCGCATAGACCGCCTGAAGCTCTGCGCGTTCAAGGCCTTGGCGGCGCGCGCCTTCGCCTTCCGATTTCACCACCAGTCGATTCAGATCGCCGCCGTACCAGATCTCGCCGTCCCAGGCGTAGCCGCCGCC
>NZ_LSJI01000235.1 GCF_001557235.1 Phenylobacterium sp. CCH9-H3
GGCCCAGAGCCCAAGGCCTCCGCCCAGGGTGAGCGCGCCCACCACGCCCGCGGCCATCATCCGGCCGGATGCGCCCGGGCGGCGACCGTCCGCCGGCGGCGGTTCGGAGATCTCAAGCGGCCGGTCGTCGAAATCGTCCTGCGTCATGCGAAGCCCCCTGGTACACGGGTCCCTCGACGCAGCGGGCAGGGGCTTCGCGACGGCGCACGCGCCGTCCAGGTTCCACCCCAACCTCGAACTCTCTCCCAACTCCAGATTGAGGCAAAATCGTGCCGTTGGAAATCCCCACTCTTGAGACCGAACGCCTCATTCTGCGCGCGCCGGAGCCGGGCGATTTCGAGGCCTGGGCCGCGTTCTGCGCCGACGAGGAGGCCGCGCGCTTCATCGGCGGCAAGCAGGACCGCATCGGCGCCTGGCGGATCATGAGCGTCATGTCGGGCGCCTGGCTGGTGCGCGGGTTCTCGATGTTTTCGGTGGTGGAGAAGGCGAGCGGCCAGTGGGTGGGGCGCGTGGGGCCCTGGCAGCCGGAGGGCTGGCCCGGGACCGAGGTGGGCTGGGGCATCGCGCGGGCCGCCTGGGGCAAGGGCTACGCCACCGAGGCGGCGGCGGCGACCATCGACTGGGCCTTCGATGCGCTGGGCTGGACCGAGGTGATCCACACCATCGAGGCGGCCAACGTGAACTCCCAGCGCGTCGCCCAGCGGCTGGGCTCGACGATCCTGCGCCAGGCCGTGCTGCCGCCGCCCATGAACGTGGCCGTGGACTGCTGGGGGCAGAGCCGGGCGGACTGGCTGGCGCGGAGGCGCTGAGGCCTCAGATCCAGCCGCGCTCGCGCAGCTGTCCGGCGTAGGTGCGGCTGACCGGGACTTCGGCGCCGCCCTTGAGCGTCAGCACGGCCCGGCCGTCGCCGCGACGCGCGTCCGTGATGGCCTCGCGCGCCACCCACCACGAGCGGTGGACCTGGGCGCCCTCGACGCCCTCCAGTTCGGCGATGGCGTCCGCCAGGCGCAGGAGGATCAGGTCCTGGCCCTTGGAGGTGTGCAGGCGAAGGTAATGGTCCTCGGCCTCGACGGCCCAGATCTCGGCGCCGCGCAGCTTGAGCGGCAGCCGGTCCAGGAACTTGGGCGGACGGGGAGCGGCCTGGGTTTCGGGGGCCCGCCGCGCCTCCAGCAGCAGGTTTATGGCGGTGAGCGCCAGCGAGACCAGCAGCACCGGCCCGAACAGCATCCACATCCGGGCGAGCGGTATGCGGGTGTCGAACGCCCGGCTGCTGGCGAACCAGACCACCACGGTGAACGGCGCCGACATGACCAGGGCGGCGATCACCGCGTCCAGCCACAGCTTGCCGGTGCGCAGGCGGCCGTTGCGGAAGAATTGCCGGGCGAGGAAGGCGCCCCAGACGTAGCCGACCAGCATCAGCCCCATCCAGTAGGCCAGGCGCGTCGACAGCGGCGCATCGCCAGTCCCGAAGGCGCCGGACAAGGCGAGGAACAGGCTGGAGGCCAGGGCCACCGCAAGGCCGCGCAGCCAGCCGCGCACCTCGTCATAGGGCCCCAGGCGCAGGAGCAGGCGCTGGATCATGCCGCCGCTCGCGAAGCGCCAACGGCGCCCTGCGGCCGTTCGCGAAGGCCCGCCGTCACTCGGCGCATCTCCGCTCGCCACCGTTTCCGCCCGCCGTCATGTGCCGCTCGACCCGGCCGCGCGGAGGCGCCGGCCATCGAGCGGAGATAAAAGGATGTCGTCTGTTTCGCAAACGCCGGCCCGCAAGCCGATGAGTTTCGGGGTGCGGTTCGGGATCGCCATGGCCGCGGTCGTGGGGATCGTCGGCCTGTCCCTGGGTGGGGCGTGGAAGGGCGTCGCCGCCCTGGCGCTTTCGGCCCGGCCGCACTGGCCGGACGTGGCGCTGTTCATGGGCCTCTCGCCCGCCATCAAGGTTCACCTCGTCGCGGCGGTGGCGGCGCTGCTGCTGGGCGGCGTGCTGATGACCGCGCGCAAGGGGCGGACCTTCCACCGGGTCGCCGGCTGGGTCTGGGTGGTCCTCGTCCTTCTCACGGCGGGGGCGACCCTGTTCATCACCAGCCTGAACCATGGGCGGTGGTCGCTGCTGCATCTGTTCACGGGCTGGGTGCTCATCGTCCTGCCGCTCGCGGTGATGTGGGCGAAGCGGCGGGAGGTCCAGCGGCATCGCAGGACGATGATGGGCCTGTTCTACGGCGGCTTCGCCATCAACCTGTTCATCGCCTTCATCCCCGGCCGGACCCTGTGGACGATGTTCCTGGGGTGAGCCCGCTCCCTCGGAGAGAGCAAGCTGTTGACCCGAGGTGACCTTCGTGCGCGCCAGGGCGGTTTTCGGCCGCTCACGCAGTTGTCATCCCGCGAGGGGGCGCTATAAGCCGCCTCACTCGCCGCCAGGGGCGAGCCTCCCTCGCAGTCGCCCCCAAAGGCCTCATGAACATCCACGAACACCAAGCCAAAGCCGTCCTCGCGGAGTTCGGCGTGGCGGTCCCGCGCGGCTATCCCGCGTTCTCCGTCGACGAAGCGGTCGAAGCCGCCAACAAGCTCGGCGGGCCGGTCTTCGTCGTGAAGTCCCAGATCCACGCCGGCGGGCGCGGCAAGGGGCGCTTCGAGGGCCTTGGCCCCGACGCCAAGGGCGGGGTGCGGGTGGTCAAGAGCGTCGAGGACGTGAAGGCCAACGCCGCGGAGATGCTGGGCCGGGTGCTGGTGACGCACCAGACGGGGCCCAAGGGCAAGCAGGTGAACCGCCTCTACATCGAGGAAGGCGCCGCCATCGCCAAGGAATTCTACCTGTCGCTGCTGGTGGACCGCGAAACGAGCCGGGTCTCGGTCGTGGCCTCCACCGAAGGCGGCATGGACATCGAGGAGGTCGCCCATTCGACCCCCGACAAGATCGTGACCTTCACCGTCGACCCGGCCACCGGCGTCTTCCCGCACCACGGCCGCACCCTGGCCGGCGCGCTGGGCCTGAAGGGCGACCTGGCCAAGCAGGCGGCCAAGCTGCTGGAGCAGCTCTATGCCGCCTTCGTCGCCAAGGACATGGCGATGCTGGAGGTCAACCCGCTGATCGTCACGGCCGACGACCAGCTGCGCGTCCTGGACGCCAAGGTCAGCTTCGACTCGAACGCCCTGTTCCGCCACAAGGACGTCGTCGCCCTGCGCGACGAGAGCGAGGAGGACCCGAAGGAGATCGAGGCCTCCAAGTACGACCTCAGTTACATCGCCCTGGACGGCGAGATCGGCTGCATGGTCAACGGCGCGGGCCTGGCCATGGCCACCATGGACATCATCAAGCTCTATGGCGCCGAGCCGGCCAACTTCCTCGACGTGGGCGGCGGCGCCAGCAAGGAGAAGGTCACCGCGGCCTTCAAGATCATCACCGCCGACCCGAACGTGAAGGGCATCCTGGTCAATATCTTCGGCGGCATCATGCGCTGCGACATCATCGCCGAGGGCGTGGTGGCGGCCGTGAAGGAAATGGGCCTGAAGGTGCCGCTGGTGGTGCGCCTCGAGGGCACCAACGTCGAGCTGGGCAAGAAGATCATCAACGAGAGCGGCCTGAACGTGATCGCCGCCAACGACCTCTCGGATGGCGCCGAGAAGATCGTCAAGGCCGTGCGGGGCGCTGCGTAAGACATGTCGATCCTGATCAACAAGAACACCCGCGTCATCTGCCAGGGCATCACCGGCGCCCAGGGCACCTTCCACTCGGAACAGGCCATCGCCTACGGGACGAAGATGGTCGGCGGCGTGACGCCCGGCAAAGGCGGCACGACCCACATCGGCCTGCCCGTCTACGACACCGTCGCCGAGGCGGTGAAGCAGACCGGCGCCGACGCCTCGGTGATCTATGTCCCGCCGCCCTTCGCCGCGGACTCGATCCTGGAAGCCATCGACGCCGAGGTCCCGCTGATCATCTGCATCACCGAGGGCATCCCGGTGGCCGATATGGTCAAGGTGAAGCGCTCGCTCAGCGGCTCGAAATCCAGGCTGATCGGCCCGAATTGCCCCGGCGTGCTGACGCCGGGTGAGTGCAAAATCGGCATCATGCCGGGGAACATCTTCAAGAAGGGCTCGGTGGGCGTTGTTTCCCGCTCGGGCACCCTTACCTATGAAGCCGTTTTCCAGACCTCGCAGGTGGGTCTCGGCCAGACCACGGCCGTGGGCATCGGCGGGGACCCCGTGAAGGGCACCGAGTTCATCGACATGCTCGACATGTTCCTGAAGGACCCGGAGACCGAGTCGATCATCATGATCGGCGAGATCGGGGGTTCGGCCGAGGAAGACGCGGCGGAATTCATCAAGAATTCACCGAACAAGAAGCCAATGGTCGGCTTTATCGCGGGACGCACCGCGCCGCCCGGGCGGCGCATGGGTCACGCGGGTGCGATCATCTCCGGCGGCAAGGGCGGCGCCGAAGACAAGATCGCGGCCATGGAAGCTGCGGGCATCCGCGTGTCGCCGTCCCCGGCGGCGCTCGGGACCACGCTTCTGGATGTTTTGAAGGGCGCGTAAGCGCCACACATTCGTATTGGGGCGGTCCGCGCTCGGCTCCTTCTTCCGAAGTCCGTGGGCCCGCCCGCGGAAGGCGAAGGACATGGCGGACGACGCAGGCCTCATCAACGAAGTGATGGCCGAGACCTCTTTCCTCTACGGCGGCAATGCGGCCTTCGTGGAGGATCTCTACGCGAAATGGGCGGCCGACCCGAATTCGGTCGCCCCGTCCTGGCAGGCGTTCTTCGCCTCGCTGCTCGACGGCAAGTCGGACGTGGCCCGCGCCGCCGGCAAGCCCGCCTGGGCCAAGACCGAAACCCCGCACGCCCGCCCCGACTGGATGAGCGCCATCGACGGGCTGTGGCCCGCGGTCGAAGCCAAGCTCGGCAAGGCGATCGAGGACAAGAAGCCCACCGCCTCGGTGGACGAGGTCCGCGCCGCCACCCTCGACAGCCTGCGCGCCATCATGATGATCCGCGCCTACCGGATGCGCGGCCACCTGAAGGCCAACCTGGACCCGCTGGGCATCGCGACCACGCCGGGCGACGCCTCGGAACTGGACCCGGCCACCTACGGCTTCGCCGAGGCCGACTTCGACCGGCCGATCTTCCTGGACTTCGTGCTGGGTCTCGAGACCGCCAGCATCCGCGAGATCCTGGAGATCCTGCGCCGGACCTACTGCGGCAACGTGGGCGTGCAGTACATGCACGTCTCCGACCCGAAGGAGAAGGCCTGGCTGCAGGAGCGCATCGAGGGCCGCGACAAGGAGATCGTCTTCACCAAGGAGGGCAAGGTCGCCATCCTGAAGAAGCTGATCGAGACGCAAGGGTTCGAGCAGTTCCTGCACCGCCGCTTCCCCGGCACCAAGCGCTTCGGCCTGGACGGCGGCGAGGCCATGGTCCCGGCGCTGGAGCAGATCATCAAGCGCGGCGGCGCCATGGGCGTGAAGGACATCGTCCTGGGCATGCCGCACCGCGGACGCCTGAACGTGCTGGCCGCCGTGATGGGCAAGCCGTACCACATCATCTTCCACGAGTTCCAAGGCGGCTCGGCCGTGCCCTCCGACGTGCAGGGCTCGGGCGACGTGAAGTACCATCTGGGCGCCTCGTCGGACCGCGAGTTCGACGGCAACAGCGTGCACCTGTCGCTGACGGCCAACCCCAGCCACCTGGAGATCGTCAACCCGGTGGTGATCGGGAAGGTGCGCGCCAAGCAGGCCTTCACCCTGCGCGAGCAGCCGAACGCCGGCCGCGGCCACGTGCTGCCGCTGCTGCTGCACGGCGATGCGGCCTTCGCGGGCCAGGGCGTGGTGGCCGAGTGCTTCGCGCTGTCGGGCCTGCGCGGCTACGGCGTCGGCGGCACCATGCACTTCGTGGTCAACAACCAGATCGGCTTCACCACCAGCCCCAAGAACAGCCGCTCGTCGCCCTATCCGACCGACGTGGCCCTGATGGTGGAAACGCCCATCTTCCACGTGAACGGGGACGACCCCGAGGCCGTGACCTTCGCCGCCAAGGTGGGCACCGAGTACCGCCAGCTGTTCGGCAAGGACGTGGTCATCGACATGTTCTGCTACCGGCGCTTCGGTCACAACGAGGGGGACGACCCCACGATGACCCAGCCGCTGATGTACGCGAAGATCAAGAACCACCCGTCGGTGCGCGACCTCTACGCGACGCGCCTGGTGGGCGAGGGCGTCTGCAGCCAGGCCGACGTCGACGGCTGGATCGCCGATTTCGACAAGTTCCTGGACGAGGAGTTCGAGGCCGGCAAGCAGTACAAGGCCAACAAGGCCGACTGGCTGGACGGCAAGTGGTCGGGCCTGAAGCTGCCCACCGGCGACGAGCGGTTCGCCACCGGCGTGCCGAAGCAGAAGCTGCTGGACCTCGGCCGCAAGCTGACTTCGGTCCCCGAGCGGATCGCGGTTCACAAGACGGTCGAGCGGGTGATCGCCGCCCGCCGCGAGGCCATTGAGGCCGGCGTCGGGCTGGACTGGGCCACCGCCGAGAGCCTGGCTTTCGCCAGCCTGCTGGACCAGGGCTATCCGGTGCGCCTCAGCGGCCAGGACAGCGTGCGCGGCACGTTCAGCCAGCGCCACTCGGGCATCATCGACCAGAAGACCGAGGAAGTTTACTTCCCGCTTCGGAACCTCGGCCCCGGCCAGGCGCACTTCGAGGTGCTGGATTCAGCGCTGTCGGAAGAGGCCGTGCTGGGCTTCGAGTACGGCTTCTCGCTGACCGACCCGGACACCCTGACCCTGTGGGAAGGCCAGTTCGGCGACTTCGTGAACGGCGCCCAGGTGGTGATCGACCAGTTCATCAGCTCGGGCGAGCGCAAGTGGCTGCGCATGAGCGGCCTCGTGATGCTGCTGCCGCACGGCTACGAGGGCCAGGGGCCCGAGCACTCGTCGGCGCGCCTGGAGCGGTTCCTGCAGCTCTGCGCGGAAGACAATATGCAGGTGGTCAACTGCACCACCCCGGCGAACTACTTCCACGTCCTGCGTCGCCAGCTGCTGCGGGAATACCGCAAGCCGCTGATCGTCATGACGCCCAAGAGCCTGCTGCGCCACAAGCGCGCGGTGTCCGACCTGGCCGACCTGGCCGAGGGCACCGGGTTCCACCGGGTGATGGTGGACGGCGCCGAGGCGGGCTGCGACGTGGGCGGCGTGACGCTGAAGCCCGACGCCGAGATCACGCGGGTCATCGCCTGCTCGGGCAAGGTCTACTTCGACCTCGTGGAGCAACGCGCCAAGACCGGCCGCGACGACGTCTACATCCTGCGCCTGGAGCAGTTCTATCCCTGGCCGCTGAAGTCGCTCAGCAACGAGCTGAAGCGGTTCAAGAACGCCGAGCTGGTGTGGTGCCAGGAGGAGCCCAAGAACATGGGCGGCTGGCAGTTCGTCGACCCCTGGCTGGAGCTGACGCTGGAGCGCATGAACGTGAAGGCCAAGCGCGCCCGATACGTGGGCCGCCCGGCCTCGGCGTCCACGGCCGCCGGCCTGATGAGCCGCCACCTGAAGGAACTCGAAGCGTTCCTCACGGAAGCCTTCGCCTAGACTTTCCGCTATCCCCACTCTGTTTGTGTCCGAGACCCAAGGAGCCGATCCCCCAATGGCCGACATCATGACCCCCGCCCTCGGTGAATCCGTCACCGAAGCCACCGTGGCGCGCTGGGCGAAGAAGGCCGGCGATGCGGTCCGCAAGGACGAGATCCTGGTGGAGCTGGAAACCGACAAGGTGAGCCTGGAAGTGGCGGCCCCGTCGGACGGCGTGCTGGCCGAGATCACCGCCGAGGAGGGCGCGACCGTCGAGCCCGGCGCGGTGCTGGGCAAGATCAGCGAAGGCGGCGCGGCGGCGGCGGCCCCGAAGGCCGAAGCCCCCAAGGCCGAGGCGCCCAAGCCCGCGCCGAAGCCGGAATCCGCCCCCGCCCCGGCCGCAAAAGCGGCGGCGGAGCCGGTGCTGGCGCCCTCGGCCCAGCGCATCGCCGCCGAGAACAACCTGGAGCCCGCCGCCATCCCGGGCAGCGGCAAGGACGGCCGCGTGACCAAGGGCGACGCCCTGGCCGCCCTGGAAGCCCGCGCCAAGGCCCCGGCCCCAGCGCCCGCGCCGGCCGCGCCTCGCGCCGTCCACGAGCGCGAGGAGCGGGTGAAGATGACCCGCCTGCGGCAGACCATCGCGCGCCGGCTGAAGGAGGCCCAGAACAGCGCCGCCATGCTGACCACCTTCAACGAGGTGGACATGACCGAGGTCATGGCGCTGCGGAACGCCTACAAGGACGTGTTCGAGAAGAAGCACGGCGTGAAGCTGGGCTTCATGTCCTTCTTCGTGAAGGCGGTGATCCACGGCCTGAAGCAGGTGCCGGACGTCAACGCCGAGATCGACGGCACGGACATCATCTACAAGAATCACTACGACATCTCGGTCGCCGTCGGCACCGAGAAGGGCCTGGTGACGCCCGTGGTTCGCGACGCCGACGCCATGAGCCTGGCCGACATCGAGAAGGAGATCGGCGCCCTGGGCAAGAAAGCCCGGGACGGCGCCCTCTCGATGGAGGACCTGCAGGGCGGCACCTTCACCATCTCGAACGGCGGCATTTACGGCTCGCTGATGTCGACGCCGATCCTGAATCCGCCGCAGTCGGGCATCCTGGGCATGCACAAAATCCAGGAGCGGCCGATGGTCGTGAACGGCCAGATCGTGGCGCGTCCGATGATGTACCTGGCCCTGAGCTACGATCACCGGATCGTCGACGGCAAGGGCGCGGTGACGTTCCTGGTCCACGTCAAGGAAGCCATCGAGGACCCGCAGCGCCTGCTGCTGGACGTCTGATCCCCCACGGCGGTCGGGCGGCTCGATCACGGCGATCCCGAGGCG
>NZ_LSJI01000236.1 GCF_001557235.1 Phenylobacterium sp. CCH9-H3
ACTTCCGAGGCGAACGAGTTCAGCTGGTCCACCATGGTGTTGATGGTGTTCTTCAACTCCAGGATCTCGCCCTTCACGTCGGCGGTGATCTTCTTGGAGAGGTCGCCGTTGGCCACGGCGGTGGTGACTTCGGCGATGTTCCGCACCTGGCCGGTCAGGTTGTTGGCCATCAGGTTCACGTTGTCGGTCAGGTCCTTCCAGGTGCCGGCCACGCCCTTCACCTGCGCC
>NZ_LSJI01000237.1 GCF_001557235.1 Phenylobacterium sp. CCH9-H3
GCGGCGGCGGCCGCCACAGCACTGGCCGCCGCCGCGCCCGCGAGCGCCCAGCTCGCGGTCTTTGACGCTGACGCCTACCTCAGAGCGTACGACCAACTCGTGGAGCTCAAGGCCCAGGTCTCGCAAGGCAAGCAGCTCTACGACGACTTCAACAAGCTGACGAACGTCAACAGCCTCGCGGCCGCTCTGAACAACCCGACACTGCGGCGGTATCTTCCAGCCGAGGTCCAAGACACCTCGCGCCTGCTGAACGGCTCGCTTTCCGATCTCGGCTCAATCGGATCTCGCGCGACTTCAATCCGGGACGCCGGCAGGCTCTTCACGCCGGACAAGACGGGCCTCTCGCCTGTCGGGCAGTACTATCAGGACTCGCTGGTCAAAGCCGGCGATCGCGCTGCGCGCGACATTGCTCTTGGTGAGAGCGCCTATCGCACGGCTGCCGAACGGCAGGGTGGGCTCGACGAGCTCCGCGTGGCCCTGAACAACGCCAAGACGGCCAAGGAGGTCATGGACCTTCAGGCGCGCATCGCAGCCGAACAAGCCCTCATCAACAACGACCAGATGCAGCTCCAGGGCCTCGCCATGATGCAGGAGGCCGAGCGCAGGCTCGCTGAGCAGCGAGATCAGGAAAAGCTCGCCGATCAACTCCAGCGTTCGATGAAAGAATTTAGGACCGGATTCAAATGAAGACCAAACGTCACTGCTTCACCTTAGCCTTTGGAATAGTAGCCCTCGGTGCCTGCTCTCCGGAGCCCCGCTCAACCTCCTATTTCGAAACAAACGACGCCGAGCGGGCCGAAGTGCTCGCCGATTGCAAGGCGGGCACTCACCGCGGCGAAGAGTGCAACAATGCCGAGACCGCCAGGGCTCAGGCGCAACACAAGCAATCCATGGAAGAGTTCAAGCGCGGCTTCTAGCTGCTGAGGACAATATGGCCACGATTTACGAGCCAGCGTACACCTTCGTCGAGAACCGCCTAGACGACGTTCTCCACGACGGGCTCGCCAACATTATCTCAGCCGTGGAAGGTCCCCTGCGGCTAGCGCTCGTTCTTTACGTGGTCCTGTACGGCTGGGCGATTCTTAGAGGATCGATCTCCGAGCCGATCCTGGACGGCGTAGTTCGCCTTGTGAAGCTCGCCTTCATCTACGTCGTCGCGACGACCGTCGCGTACAACAGCTACGTCACCGAACCTCTCTTCACCGAACTTCCGAACTGGCTCGCCGGCGCCATCAGTGGCCACACCGCGAGCGGCGTGGGTGGATCGTTCGACAGTTTCTTCAACCGCGGGGGCTATCTCGCCGACAAGATCTACTCATCGGCCAGCGTCGCAGCGCCCCTTGGATACATCACCGGGACGGCCGTGTGGTTTGTCACAGCGCTGTCGACAGCGCTCGGCTTCGGCATCGTTCTACTGGCGAAGTGCGCCCTTGCAATCCTCGTGGCCCTCGGACCGATCTTTATCGCCTGTCTCGTATTCGACGCCACGCGAGGGTTCTTCTTCGGCTGGCTAAGGCAAGGCGTGAATTACCTCCTGCTGTTTGCACTGATCTTGACAGTATTCCATTTGATACTCGCCCTCTTGGAAGGTCAGTGGACCAACATCGAAGGTCAGGCGAACCCAAACACATCGGGCCTGCTCTTCATCGCACTTTGCTGTCTCGGTGCCATCTTCTTCCTCCAAGCCCCCAATATCGCCGCCGGCATCGCGGGCGGGGCAGCCGCTGGGATCGGCGACTTCTTCAACGCTGGCCAAGCGGGCGCCGCCGGAGCGGCGGCCGCCGCCTTAGGTGCGGGGAAGCTCGGGTATCGCGGCGCTCGAACTCTCGCCTCTCGGTTCGGGGGTCGTGAGGGCGGCTCTGTGCGCCCCTCCGGCAGCGGCAACGGCCATCCTCGCCGATGACATTTCCCTTCGCCCCTCAGGAGACCACCGCGTGTTGCGTACACTGACGCTGACGGCCTGCGCGTTCGCCCTGGTGGCCTGTTCGACCACCAGCACGTCCAAGCCCAAGTCCTGTGACGGCCACAGCCGCCGGCCCGTCAACATCTACGGCTCGATCCTCCCTGGCTCTCCAGTGCCAGCGAAAACTGCGCCAGTTCCGGCTCCGCCCGCCCCGGGCCCGAACGGCAAGCCGGCCAAGCCCACGAAAAGCACGGCCGCACCGGCGCCCACTGTGCCCGGGGTGGTTCCTAAAACCCCGACAGCCAACTCAGCTCGCCCGACCGCGAAGCCGCGCCGGATCTCGGCTCTCCCGCAAGCCTTTGCGAGTTGCGGACAGGGAGCCCGCGGATGACCGGCGTGCGTGCGGACGATCTTAAGAGCTACTTCGAAGAAGCCCGGCGCTGGGACCAGGACCGGGTGCAGGCGGCGAACCGTTCGAAGAAACTGGCCTGGACCGTGGCGGCCGTGGCGAGCGGCCTCGCCGTCGCCTCGATCGCCGCAGTCGTGGCGCTGGCCCCCCTGAAGACGGTCGAGCCCTTCGTGGTGCGGGTGAACGAGAGCACGGGCGCGGTCGACGTCATGACCGGCCTGAAGGGTTCCCGAGACGTCACCTACAACGAGGCGGTCAGCAAGTACTTCCTCGGCCAGTACGTCCGGGCCCGCGAAGGCTACCTTCCGCCCGCGGCCGAAGAAAACTTCCGGTTCGTCTCGATCATGTCCACGCCCGACGAACAGCAACGCTGGGCGGACGCATACCGGTCGACCAACCCCACGAGCCCGCAGGCCGTCCTTGGCCCCGACGGAGTCGCCACCGTGGCGATCCGCAACATCAGCTTCATCAACCCCAAGGTGGCCAACGTCCGATTCACCAGGACCGTGCGCAAGGCCCAAGAGGTCCAGTCGAACGATTGGATCGCCACACTGACCTTCACCTACACCCAAGCCCCCATGCTGGAATCGGACCGGCTGCGAAATCCGCTCGGCTTCCAAGTCCAGAACTACCGGGCCGACCCGGAGATCTCCCAATGATGCGCAAGCTGCTCGCCGCCGCGGCTTGCGCGGCGTTGGCCGCGGCCGCCTTCCCCGCGGCCGCCGGCGACATCCCCAAGCCGGGGCAAGCCGATCCACGGATGCGCGAGGTCGACTACGACCCGAAGGATGTCGTGCGCATCGTCGGGACCTTCCGCACGGCCACGCAGATCATCTTCGGGCCCGGCGAAGAGATCCAGCATGTTGCGCTCGGCGACACCGTCTCCTGGGAAGTCGCGGCCGAGACGAACATCCTCTTCATCAAGCCTCGCGAGCGCGGCACGCCCACCAACCTGATCGTGACTACCCGCCGCGGCGCGGAGCTGCGCAACTACACCTTCGAGCTGACGATCCGCACGGGGCCAATTACCGCCACTTCGCCGGACACCTATTTCCAGGTCCGCTTCCGCTATCCCGAGGACGAGCGTCGCGCCGCCGCCCAGGTCCTCGCGCGTCAAGCCGGCATGATCGAGAAGGCCCGCACGGGGTTGATGCTCGACCATGCCGTTGTCGAGGGACCGCGGAACCTCAACTACACCATCCAAGGCTCGTCTCGCCTCCAGCCGTCCGAGGTCTCCGACAACGGCCAGTTCACCGTGCTGCGGTTTCCGGCCAATCAGGAGCTCCCGAGCTTCTTCACCGTCAATCCAGACGGATCCGAGAGCCAGGTGCCCTTCGACGTGCGCGACGAGTTCGTGGTGATCCACACGGTGGCGCCCAAGCTCATCCTGCGCCGCGGCCGCGAAGTCCTCTGCATCTTCAACGAGGCTGTCCAGCCCTACGGCGTGAACCACGGGACCTACACCGCCTCCTCGTCCGTCGAACGCACCACCCGCAACCCGGGACAGTAAGCCATGAGCGACACCCACGATCCCGGCGTGCCGGGCCGCCCTGAAGACGTCCGCCGCGACGAGGCCGTCGCCGACCCTTTCATGCGCCGACGCGCGCCGGACCAGTCCGACGTCCCGCCGGAGCACCGGGAACCCGACCGAGGCGCCGGCGTGCCGGGGGAGCGCGGCATCACGCCGGTGGCGGGCCGCTTCAGCTCCAATCAGGCCAAGATCGCCGGCATCGCGGCCATGGTGGGCGGCGCCTCCCTCCTCCTCGTCCTCACCTGGGACCGCGGCGACGCGCGGGGCGCCAAGGACGAGCCCAAGGAGCCCGCCCGCCAGGTCGTGAGCTACGACCAGGTGGCCAAGACCCCGCCCCCTCCCCTGCCGCCTGCGCCGACGGCCGGCGGCGTCGCGCCCGGCGTGGATCCTCTCACCGGTCAGCCGCTTGCAGCCGGCCAGGTCGTGCCGGCTCCGTCCCCCTATGGAGGCGGGCCCGCGGGCGCGGCGGGCGGGCAGCCGCGCGAAAACCTGGCGGACCTCTCCCGCCGGGCGCCGATCCTGGCCTACAGCGCCTCAGGCCAAGGCCTACCAGCGGCCGCCTATGGCGCCGCGACCCGGGCCAGCATAGCGCAGGACGAGGGGCCGCCACGCACCCCGACAGAGCTGGAGTCCCTACGCCGTGGCTCGGCCATCAACACGGCGCGCGCGAAGGTGCTCGGCGATCGCAGCTACATGATCCTCGCCGGCACGCAGATTCCCTGCGTCCTGCAGACGGCCATGGACTCCTCCTTGCCGGGCTACACCACCTGCATCATCCCGCGGGACGTCTTCTCGGATAACGGCCGGGTCGTGCTGCTCGAGAAGGGCACGAAGGTGCTCGGCGAGTATCGCGGCGGGATGCAACGCGGCCAGCGCCGGCTCTTCGTCCTTTGGACGCGCGCTGTAACCCCGCGCGGCGTGGCGATCGACCTCGCCTCGCCGGCCGCCGACGCCCTGGGCCGCTCGGGCTTCGGCGGCGATCTCGACAACCGCTTCTTCGAGCGGTTCGGGAGCGCCCTCCTCCTCTCCCTTGTCGATGATGGGGTCTACATCGCCGCCCAGGGCGACCGGCGCGATTTTCAGAACACCGTGCGCGTCCCTTCGGACGTCGCCGGCGTCGCGCTTCAGAATTCGATCAACCTGCCGCCCATCCTGCGCAAGAACCAAGGCGAGGATGTCGGGATTATGGTCGCCCAGGACTTCGACTTCTCCGACGTCTACGGGGTTGCAGCGCGGTGAACGCGGACTCCTCCGTCCTCGTCCACTACCTGCAGCCGCTCCAGCGGCTGCTGGAGCCAGCCGACGTGACGGAGATCGTCATCAATCGCCCAGGCGAGGTCGGGGTGGAAGGGCCCGGCGGCTGGCGCTGGCACGAGCTGCCCGACCTGTCCTCCGCCTGGCTCGCCACCCTCGCCAACGCCGCCGCAGCCTTCACGCGGCAGGACGTCAACGCCGAGACGCCGATCTGCTCCACCGTCCTGCCGCAGGGCGAACGCTGCCAGATCGTGCTGCCGCCGGCGGTGCCGACGGACACCGTCTCGATCACAATTCGCAAGCCGTCCAGCGTGACCTTCGGCATGGAGGACTTCACCCGGGCCGGCCTCTTCGAGGCAGCCAAGGCCGCCAGCGACGAACTGGACGAAACCGAAGAGGAGCTGCTGCGACTGCGCGACGCCGGCGCCTGGCCGGCTTATTTCGAGCTGGCTGTGCGTTCGCGGAAGAACATCCTCATCAGCGGCGCGACGGGGTCGGGGAAGACCACCTTCAGCAAGGGGCTCATCCAGCTCATCCCTGAGCACGAGCGCCTGCTGACGATCGAGGACACCCGCGAGCTGACGGTGCCTCATCGCAACGTCGTCCACCTCATCTATTCGAAGGACCAGCAAGGGCTCGCAAAGGTGGGCCCAAAGCAGCTCCTGGAGAGCGCCCTGCGCATGCGGCCTGACCGGATCCTGCTGCAGGAGTTGCGGGACGGAACCGCCTTTTTCTACCTGCGCAACGTGAACTCCGGCCATCCCGGCTCCATCACGACGGTGCACGCCGATTCCGCCACCCTCGCCTTCGAGCAACTGACCCTCCTCGTGAAGGAATCCGAGGGCGGCCGCGACCTGGCCCGCGAAGATATTCGCAGCCTTCTCCACCTGCTGGTCGACGTCGTCGTCCAGATGAAGAAGGTCGACGGCCGCTTCCGGATGACGGAGCTCTACTATGACCCGCTTCGCAAGCGCCACGCCGGCCGCTAAGGCGGCCTTCATCGCGGCCGTCACCGCCCTCCTCGTCGCCCTCTGGGCGATGCTGACCATGGTCGGCACCTTGGCGGGGATCGGGCGGCTCGGCGCCAACGTGGACTTCGTCGCCGTGCCGGCCTGGCTCTGGACCTATCGCGCGCACCCCGAGGTGCAGCTTTGGTTCAAGGTCGCCGCCCTGGGCTCCGGCGCGCTCATCCTGGCGCTCGGCGTCGTGGCGGCCGTTCGGATCCGCCGCCCGCTCCACGGCGCGGCGCGCTGGGCCAGCGAGGGCGAGATCGCCCGAGAGGGCCTCCGCGCCAAGAAAGGGATCATTCTCGGCCGCAAGGGCGGGGGCTATCTGACCTTCGGCGGCGCCGAGCACGTGATGCTCTACGCCCCGACTCGCACCGGCAAAGGCGTCGGCGTCGTCATCCCCAACCTGCTGAACTGGCCGGACTCCGTCGTGGTCCTGGACATCAAGAAGGAGAACTGGGAGGCGAGCGCCGGTTTCCGCGCCGCCCACGGCCAGAAGGTCGTGATGTTCGATCCGCTTGACCCGGACGGCCGCACGGCCCGCTACAACCCCTTGGGCTGGATCGATCGCCGCAACAGCGTCAAGGTTCTGGACGAGCTTCAGAAGCTCGCCACCATGCTCTTCCCGGCGCCCGACAAGTCCGACCCCTTCTGGGCCGAAGCGGCGCGGACCGGGTTCCTCGGCGTGGGCGCCTACGTCGCAGAGACGCCGGACCTGCCCTTCACCATCGGCGAGATCTACCGCCAGCTCACGACCGGCAATCCCAAGGCCAAGTTCCCGGCGGTGATCGAAGCCCGCGCCAGGGGTCCGAGCCCCCTCTCGCGCGGCTGCGTCAACGCCCTGAACGACTTCTGCGCCTCGTCGGACAACACCTTCGCGGGCGTCCGCCAGACCATCACCGCGCGGATGAACCTTTGGCTCAACCCGCGCGTGGACGCCGCCACCAGCGCCAGCGATTTCGACCTGCGCGACCTGCGCACCCGACGCATGTCCATCTATCTTGGTGTCACCCCGGACAACATGGTCCGGGCAGCGCCCCTCTATAACCTCTTCTTTCAGCAGCTCGTGGACCTGAACACCCGCGAGCTGCCGGCCAAGGACCGCCACCCCCTGCAGCTGCTCGTTCTCCTCGACGAGTTCGCCCGCTTGGGCCACGCCGCCGTCATCGCCAAGGGCTTCTCCTATGTCGCGGGTTATGGCGTGCGGCTCCTTCCGGTCATCCAGAGTCCGTCGCAGCTTCGCGCCGAGTACGGCCCCGACGTCGCAGACGAGATCATGACCAACTGCGGCGTCGAATTGGTCTTCACGCCCAAGGAGCTCAAGGTCGCCCAGGACCTCTCCGAGCGCCTGGGCTACTACACCTACGAGGGCCGATCGAAGAGCCGCCCGACCTTCGTCGGTTCCGGCAAGTGGACCACCACGGCCTC
Organism: Phenylobacterium sp. CCH9-H3; assembly: GCF_001557235.1. Taxonomy (GTDB): domain Bacteria; phylum Pseudomonadota; class Alphaproteobacteria; order Caulobacterales; family Caulobacteraceae; genus Phenylobacterium. The sequence goes on from NZ_LSJI01000237.1 coordinate 7,533, forward strand.
CGAACAGCGCCGCGCGCTCATGCTCCCCCAGGAGCTGCTGCAGATGCCCCGCGACGCTCTGATCGTGCTGCGCGGCGGGATCCCCCCGGTGCAGGGCCGTAAGATCTACTTCTTCAAGAGCGCCGACTTCGCCCGCCGCGTCCAGCCCGCGCCCGTCATCCCGGTCCTGCCGGACGTCGCTGGCGCCGGCCCGGGCCCAGCAGGCGAGGCCGGTCGGCTCGACGCCATGGCGGCCGACCTGGCGGCGCTGACCCGCACCGTCGGTGAAATCCACGCCCGCATCGTCCAGCGCCCGCTCACCGAGAGCGAAGCCGCTGGCGAGACTGAGCTGAGCATCGAGGCGATCTCGCTCGAGCTGGACTCGGTTGACCTCGACGACCTGCCGGCCGGCGCCACCGAGGAGCAGTCGCAGGCGTGGATCGACCGCTACATCAACTCGGGCCTGCTGCTCGAAACCGAAGCCATCGAACGCTGACCGTAGAGGAGGCCTCCCGTGGCCGACGAAACTGACGCTGGCGCTGAACCGACGCCGGCCCCTCCCCCGCCTCAGACCGCCACGGCGTCCAGGTCCGAACCGCGTAAGCGTCCCGAAGACGAGGACCGCGATCCTGCGGAGAACAGCATCTCCCCGGTTCTGGAACGCGCGGCTGAGCGCGACGCCTCGGAGAAAACCCAGCGCACCAGCGCCGACGCCTCGAAGCCATCGCCTCAACCCGCCAATGAGAACCAGCCGGAGCGGTTCTCGGTCGAACGCGGCGACGTCCCAGACGCCGTCAAGCGCCGGTACTATTCGGAGGAGCCACAGTTCTCGGCCGAGCTGCGCTTCTTCACCGACGCGAGGAGCGACCGGCCCGCCTTCCGCGACGCCGGCGGCAAGCTGACGGCCCGCGACAACCATCTCGACGTGGTGAGGGATCTCGTCGCGATCGCCGAACATCGCGGCTGGAAGGCGATTGAGGTGCGCGGCGAGGAAGACTTCCGCCGCGCGGTCTGGCTGGAGGCGCGCACCGTCGGCCTCGAGGTCCGCGGCTACAAGCCAGCCGAACGCGACCTGCAGGAGCTCGCCCGTCGCCAGGACGCCCGTGACGTCAACACCATCGCGCCGGCGCGCAACACAGCCCGGGCCGCCGACGGGTCGCCAGACCAGACGCGCACGGCGGCCGAGGCGGCTGGCGCAGCGGCGAAGCCCGCCAGGATCGACTACGACCAGGGCGTCACGGGCAAGCTGCTGGAGAGCGGCGAAGCGCCGTACAAGCACCGATCCGGCCAGGAGCTCACGCCCTTCGTCCGCGTCGAGCAGAAGAACGGGCGCCAGATCGAGGTCTGGGGCGTGGGCCTTCCCGCCGCCCTTCAGCGCTCCGGCGCCCAGGTGGGCGACGAGATCACCCTGCGTCGCGATGGCGTGGAGCGCGTCTCTCGCACCTTCGAGGTGCGCGACAAGCAGACCGGCGAGATCAGCCTTCAGCAGCGCCAGGTGCCCCGTAACCGCTGGACCATTGAGGCCGAGCGTTTCCGCGCCGCCTCGGCGGGCGACCCGGCCTTGCGCGACGCCCAAAGTCGCCTCGCCGTCGTCGCCGCCATAGTCAAGGACCGCCACCCGGACCCTGCAATGCAAGAGCGCCTGATCGCCGGCGCCAAGGAGAAGATCGCCGCCCACATCGAGCAGGGCGGCCGCTTCGCGCCCGCCCAGGTGCGCGAGCCCGTGGTCGACAAAGGGCGGCCGTCCCCTGAGCAAGCGCCCGCCGTAGAAGCCGCGCGCGCCGTGCGACCGGAATCCGCCAAATCCGGTCCCGAACGCACGCGGAGCCGTTGATGTCCGACCCCTCGCGGCCCCAGGGGTCGACGGGCGAGTTTGTTCATACAAACACTCCGCAGCCGCATCCCTTCGATGTGGCTGTGGGACGCCGGCTCCGCATGGCCCGCAAGGCCCGCAGCCTCAGCCAGGGCCAGCTCGCCGAGAGCATCGGGCTGTCCAGCCACCAGCAGATCCAGAAGTACGAGCAAGGAGCCAACCGGATCTCGGCGTCGAGCCTGGCCAAGGCCGCCATCTTCCTAGGCGTTCCCATCGACTACTTCTTCGTCGATGTGGAGGGCATGCCGCTTCCGGCGTGCGAATTCCACGCGATCGCGGGCACGAATTCCACGGCAAGGTGGGCGCGGATT
>NZ_LSJI01000238.1 GCF_001557235.1 Phenylobacterium sp. CCH9-H3
GTCGGCAGCTCGGACATCGCCCACTACGTCTACAGCCGCGGCACGGCCGCCGGTAAGCGCGTCCAGGCGATGGGCGGGGCCAAGAACCACGGGATCATCCTGCCCGACGCCGACCTGGAGCAGGCGACCAAGGACATCATCGGCGCCGCCTACGGCTCGGCCGGCGAACGCTGCATGGCGCTGCCGGTGGTCGTTCCCGTCGGCAAGAAGACCGCGGACGAGGTGCGTGAGCGCGTCCTCGCCGAGCTGGAGACGCTGAAGGTCGGGATCTCCACCGACGCCGCCGCCCAGTACGGCCCGGTGGTCAGCCAGGCGCACAAGCAGAAGATCAGCGACTACATCCAGACCGGCGTCGACGAAGGCGCCGAGCTGGTGGTCGACGGTCGGGGTTTCTCGCTCCAGGGCTACGAGAAGGGCTTCTTCATCGGCCCCTCGCTGTTCGACGCCGTGAAGAAGGGCATGAAGACCTACAACGAGGAGATCTTCGGCCCGGTGCTGCAGATCATGCGCGCCGAGACCTTCGAGGAGGCGCTGGATTTGCCCTCCTCCCACCAATACGGAAATGGCGTCGCCATCTTCACCCGCAACGGCCGCGCCGCCCGCGAGTTCGCGAGCCGGGTTCAGGTGGGCATGGTGGGCATCAATGTGCCGATTCCGGTGCCGGTGGCCTACCACACCTTCGGAGGCTGGAAGCGCAGCGCCTTCGGCGACGTCAACCAGCACGGCATGGAAGGCGTCCGCTTCTACACCAAGACCAAGACCATCACCGCCCGCTGGCCCGAGGGCGCCGTCGAGGACAGCGCGTTCGTCATCCCCACCATGAAATGAGCGTCGCGAGGGGACATGTCCAAAGCCTATGGTCCGGTCACCGAGCGCCTGCTGAACCTCCGACCCGGCGCCTCCTGCTTCGTGAGCTTGCGACGGCTCTGCTTCAAGACCCTGCGCAAGCATGCGCCCGACCGCCAATGGGCCGTGGAATCGCGTGACGGCGGGCTGGTGGTCACCCGGGTGAGCTGAAGCTCTCGGCCGGGCGCCGCACGGCTTTTCCACGCTTTCGGGGCGGAGTTCGCCTCTCGCCGTCTAGGGTCCGGCTTTTCTCGCGCTCGGGGCGAGGAGCGGTGCGACTCGCCTCAACCTATGCTTGGTGCCCGCCACCGATCGGGGGACGGGACGAACATGCTTGAACCGACGGCGGACGTCGCGCATCCGGACGGCTATATGCGGTACTCGCGTACCGTCGCCCTGACCCGTCTGGGCTTGGTGGGGGCGTTCGTGGCGCTGCTTGCCGCCTTCACGCCGTGGCGCGTGGCCGTGCTGGGACTCCTGGAGTTCGGCCTCTATTTCGCGCTGCTGGTCGCCACCGAAATCGCCATGCGCCATCCAGACCGTGCGGCGGCTTCGCGACGGCTGCGCTGGCAGTCGGACGTCCTGATGCTGCTGTTGGTCGCCAACGCCTGCTGGCTCGCGGTCAAGATCCGGCTCTACGGCGAACGCGAGATGCAGGTCGAGGCGGCCCTGCTCGCCATCTGCGTCCTGCTGTTCGCCGCGCTGCGCGTGCACATCAGCCGGGTCAGCTATGTCATCGGGATCGCGCCGCCCGCGGCCACCCTGCTGTGGATCGCCATCGGAACGGGCGCGCCGCTGGCAGGCAACCACTACGCCCTCTCCATGCTCCTCTTCGTGGTGGCGGTGCTGATGGTCACCTGGCGCCAGCAGGCGACCGACCGGGCGCTGACGCGGGCGATGCAGGCCTTGGTCCGCAAGAACCTGGCCCTCGGCCAGGCCGTCGAGGAGGCCAAGGCGGCCACGCGCGCAAAGACCCGGCTGCTCGCGGTGGCCAGCCACGAGATCCGCACGCCTCTGAACGCCGTGCTCGGCTTCGCCCAGGCGCTGCGCCGCCAACCGCTGAGCCCGCCCCAGGCCGAACTGGCTCGGGGCGTGGTCGAGGGGGGGCAACAACTGAGCCGGATGCTGGACGGGATCCTCGACCTGGCCGCCGCCGCCGCGGGTGTCGCGCACCTGACGCCGACGCCGTTCGACCTGCGGCGCCTGTCGGAGGCCGTGATCGGCGTCTGGCGGGGTCACGCGGCGGCGATCGGCGTAGACCTTGTGTTCGAAGACGCCGATCCGTCGCTGGACTTCGGCGTCCTGGCGGATGCGGCCAAGCTGGAGCAGACGCTTGTCAGCCTGGTCTCCAGCGCGCTGAAAGCCACGCCGGCGGGCGGGCGAGTGACGCTTCGCCTGGCCGGCGTCGTCCAGGGCGGCGACCTGGGCGTGATCGTCGAGGTGCGCGACACCGGCCCGCGCGTGTCGCCCCAGGACCGGGCCCTGAGCTTCGACGCGTTCGATCAGACCGCGCGTGGACGCATGGTCGGCGACAGCGGGCTGGGCCTGGCGGCCTGCGCGGCGAACCTCGCGCTCATGGAGGGCGAAGTCGGTGTCGACGATCCGCCGGGCCTGCGCGATGGAGAGGCCGGCGCGGTCTTCTGGTTCGCCTTCCGGGCGCCGCGCCATGCCCCGGCGCCCGAGTCTCCGGCCGGCCTGGCGGGCGAGGGGCGGCGGCTGCGTGTGCTGGCGGCCGAGGACAACGCCGCCAACCGGCGCGTGCTGGCCGCGCTGTTGAACGGCGCCGGTGTGGACCTGACCTTCGCCGAAGACGGCGCCCAGGCGCTCGCCGAATGGGGCGCGGCGGCTTTCGACCTGGTGCTCATGGACGCCAACATGCCGATCATGAGCGGGCCGGAGGCGGTGCGGGCCATCCGCGCCGCCGAGGGCGGGGTGCGCACGCCCATCTGGATGCTCACGGCCAATGTGTCGGCGGAGGATATCGACCGCTATCTCGACGCCGGCGCGGACGGCGTTCTGCGCAAGCCGGTCGACGCGACGGAATTATTCGGACTGATCTCGGAACTGTCGCGGAGCATCCTCCCGGCCTGAGTCTGCGTCTCAGGCGGCCAGGCCGGTCCGCGCGGTGACCTGGGCCTGGAACAGATAGCCGCCGCCCCGCAGGGTCTTGATCATGTCGCCGGCGCCGTCGCAGGCGGAAAGGGTGCGGCGCAGGCGGGCCACCCGCGCGTCGATCGACCGCCCGCCGGTGTTCGATCCCTCGCCGTGCAGCAAGGCCACCAGCGCCTCGCGCGGCAGCACCACGCCAGGCCGGGCCGCCAGCGCCCGCAGCAGCGCGGCGTCGGCGGGGCTCAGCCGCACCGTGCGTCCCGACGGGGCGGTCACGTAGCCGAGTTCGGCGTCGAACCGCCAGGTTTCAAGCGTGGCCTGGGCCGTGTGGCGCGCCTGACGCGCGGCGCGGCGCAGAAGCGCCCGCACCTTGGCCAGCAGCTCCAACGGGTGCGTGGTCTTGGGCAGGACGTCATCGGCCCCGAACTCGAGCCCCGCCACGCGGTCCAGGGTGTCGGCGACGCGGGCGACGACCAGAACGGGGGCGGTCTCGGCCTCGGAAAGCTTGCGGCACAGCGCCAGGCCGTCGGCGTCCGGCAGGGCCGTCTCGAGGATCACCAGGTCGCAGCCCTGGCCGTCCAGGGTCGGCTGGGCTTCCGCCGCCGAATCGGCGCGGGCGACGTCGAACCCGTGACGACGCAGCATTTCCAGGCCGGGCTCGATGGCTTCGGCGTCGGCGTCGATCCAGAGGACGCGGGGCGATCCTTGCGTGACTTGGGGTCGGACAGGGGCCGCGCCGGCGGCGAATTCGAAGGCAAGGGTGGTCATGAGAGGTCCATCCGAAAGCGGGGCCACAGGCTACATCCTGCCTCGCAAGGACTTTAGACCGTCAGGTAGAACTTTGATGACGACTTCTCGTCATACTTCACATGAGGACGTTTCATGTGTCTCGCGGTCGTGACAATTGGACTCCTGGTCAGCCTCTGTCTTCTTTATGCAACATTCTTCCAGGAAAGACTTTCCGGCCAGGCGGGCGTATGCGGGTCGGATCGACCCCGGGCCAGCCTATGGGGCGAGGCGTATCTCATTGGTTTTGTGACAATTAATGCGACGCCTTCCGTCTCAGTAAGCCCGGCTTGTTCCCGGCCACATGAAGCGCCTTCATCCATTCGATAAAGGAAATTCAGTAAAGGGCGGTTCTTCACGACAATAGTTTTTCTCCAGCGGCGCTCGGGCGCGCGGCCGGGTCCTCCGGTCGCGCTGGGGGCCGGCTTTCATGTGGGGATCGGCCGGGCGCGCACGCCATCGGCCGCTGGAGGATCTAGACCTTGAGCATCAAGAGAACGCGCGAGCGCCTTCTGGCGTCTTCGATGATCTGTGGCGCGGCCCTGTTGGGCTTCGCCAGTCCCGTTGCGGCCCAGACCGGCGGCGACGAGGTGTCGGAAGTGGTCGTCACCGGGACGCGCATTCCGTCGCCGAACCTGGAGAGCGTCAGCCCGGTCACCGCGGTGA
>NZ_LSJI01000239.1 GCF_001557235.1 Phenylobacterium sp. CCH9-H3
CCGCCACAGCACTGGCCGCCGCCGCCCCGAGGAGTCGGGTTCTCATAGGATTCTCCGTCGCTCTTGATGGAAGATCGGCCCCCAAACGGCCGGGTCATCGCCATGCTGGGCCCGGATGCGGTCCAGCAGCTCGACGGTCTCCGCCCGGCCGGACAGGACCGCCAACTCGTCTTCGAGGCCGCCCAGATTCAGCTCGACGACCACGGAGTTGTGCCCCTGCTTGACGAGGAACATCCGCGACTCCGGGGAAAGCTCCTCCCGGATCAGCCGGAATTCCTCACGGGTGAGGCCAAAGCCCTCGACGTAGTCGCGGGCCTGGCCGTAGGGGTTCGGCAGGAAGATTTTGGTGGGGCACTGCTCCAGGATCGTGTGCGAGATCTCGGAGCGCAGGACGTCGGCCGGGCTTTGCGTGCCGAACACCATGAAGGCGTTCTTCTTCCGATAGGTCTTGAGCCCGTCCTGGGCGAGACCGCGGAAGCTCTCGTCGCCCAGCGCCTTCCAGAACTCGTCGATGTCGACGACGAGCCGACGTCCGTCCACCAGGGCTTCGAGGCGGTGGAAGAGGTACATCATGATCGGCGTGCGGACCTCGGCGTTGTCGAGGAAATCTGACATGTCGAAGCCGAGCAGGCGCCCATCGAGCGTGATCTGGTCGGCGTCGTTGTCGAGGACCCAGCCAAGAGCGCCGGCGCGGGTCCACTTCTCCAGGCGGGCCCCAATCCCTTCGGCGTCGCGCTGGCCTGGGAGCTGGCGCAGCGCGAGCAGCGACCTGTGGCGGGGCTCCATCGGCTGCAGGGCGGCGATGCCGTCGGCGATCAGCCGCTCCTCCTGCACGCTCAGCGGCCGATCGTGCGGGGTGACGAGCTTGCGGACCAGCTGCGACAGGAAGACGAGGTTGGCAGGATTGTATTCGAGCGCCTTGAACGGGGCGAAGCCCGTGGGCGCCCCGTTCTTCAGCGTCAGGTAGGCTCCGCCGGACGCACGGATGAAGATCTCGGCGCCGCGGTCCTTATCGATGAAGACCTGCTGCACGCCGAACTTCTCGAGCTGGGCGAGCATGAAGTTCTGGACGACGGTCTTACCCGACCCAGACGGGCCGCAGATGAAGGTGTGGCCGAGGTCGCCGGCGTGGAAGTTGAAATAGAACGGCGAGAGGGCCGAGGTCCGCAGGAGCGCGACCGCCGGACCCCAATGGTTCCCGCTCGACCGGCCTGACGGAAAGGTGTGGAACGGCGCCAGCGCCGCGAAATTGCGCGAGTTGATCGCCGCTGGACGGCTGCGCTTGGCGAAGTTGCCGGGAAACTGGGCCCAGAAGGCCGCCTCCAGCGCCAGGTCCTCGCGCGCCACGACGAGGCCGGAGTCGGCCAGGGTGGCGCGCGCGGCCGACATGTTGTCGGCCAGCTCCTTGGTGCTGGCGCCGTAGACCAGCATCGAGAACTGGTGCTCGCCCATGACGAAGCGGTTGCTCACCAGGTCGTCTATGGCGTCGTTGAGGCCGTCGACCTGGGAGTGCGCGCGGTCGTTGGCCTTGATGAGCTGGTTCTGCTTGCGCTCCATGATCGCGCGCGCCGAGGCCTTCGACAGGAAGGCGAACGACTGGGTCGCAACGAACGGGTACTTGGCGCGCAGAAGCCCGTCCCACAGCCCGGGCCGGGTGGCGGCCGGGTACTCCTTGACGCCGAAGATGCCGGCGAACTTCTCCTCGCCCGGTTCGCGGATCTCCAGCGCCTCGCGGCCGAAGATCACCCGGCAGGTGTAGAGCGCGTGACCGAGATGACCGCGGACGAGCGGCATGCGCTGCGGGCGACCGGTGAGGACCAGGTGCAGCAACTCCATGGGCTCGGAGAACCAAAGGCCGTTGTGCTCGTAGAGGCCCAGCGGCCGCACGCCGTACCGGGAGAGGTATTGAAGCAGGTCCCGGCCTTTGTCTTCGAGGGTGCGGATCGCGTCCTCGTCCACCTCGAGGCCCGCCTTGCTGCGGACCCGCAGGCGACTGAAGAAGGCCGCCGCGCGTTCGGCCGCGTCGCGACCCGGGTGCAGCACGAGGGTGACGTAGAGGTCGTTGGTGAAGAGCCGCGTCCCGGTGACCCGCTTGCGGTACTCGGCGTCAAGGCCGCGGGCGAAGTCGGAGCGGTACTTTCCCTCGGGATAGTCGCGATCCTCACGGCGCACGATGTGCGTCCAGATCGCCAGGCGTTCGTCGGCCAGATTGCGCCAGGCGTTGTTCAGCTTGGCGTGCCAGTCGTTGATGTCGCGCACGTCGGCGGTCTCAAAGGACGCGCCATCGAGCTTGAAGCAGATCATCAAGGCCCGGCTGTCCAGCGCGACGACATGGTCCGAGACGTGCCGCGCGTAGGGCAGGTTGCTCCCCAGCTCGGTCTCGCGCTTCAGGACGCCGGTAGGCGCGCGCGCCGTCGGGGCGACACGGAGGGCCGCGGCCTTACCCATTTGGGAAGTCCTTCTTGCTGTAGTGGCGCAGCACCTTCAGCGGCGAAGGCGAGCTTCCGCCCCACCAGCCGCGGTTGCGGGCTCGGCCCTTCGTCTCCAACCACATGAACAGCACCCGGAAGGCGTTGTGGTCGTGCTTGACGATGGCCCGGAAGATGAAGTGCAGCGCCACGCCAACGCTGAGGTAGAGCAGGCTGTGTCCGACCAGGTAGATGAAGCCGGTGACGATGACGTTCATCGCCATCGCTTCGACAGGGACGCCCAGGACCATGGCCGGCCGCGTGCAGGCCAGGAACAAGGTGTCTTCGGTGATGCGTTCGTCGTCTTCCATGACGGGGGGATCTCCACCCGCCGCACGCCAGCCCCCCCGAGCCGCGCGGCGAGACGGCGGGCCGTTAGGCCGCGCCGCCCGTCAGCAGGTTGACGATCTCCGCGGCGCCAAACACCACGACGATCCCGACGACGACGATGGCGATGCGGCGCCAGTCGAAAAGGCCGAACATGCAGGCGATCCCCAGGAGCACGACGGCGATGACGGCGAGCAGCCGGGCCGTATTGCCGGTGAGGAGGTCCAGGACGTTCTGAAGCAGCCCTTCGACGTTTTGGGCGAGGGCCGGTTCGACCAGGCCGAGGGTGAAGACGATGGTGGCGAACGCAATTGCGCCGACCCGGCGCGCGGTCGTTATCCGCGCGACCGGCGCCTGACTAGTGATGGCTTGTGAGCTCATCATGGGGGGGAGGCTCCTGCTTCTCAGTTTCGAGAATTATCGGGCCGTAGTATTTGTACGCATCCCGACAATGGGCGACCGCGGCGGCTAAGTGTTTGTACCGCTTTGGTTTCGTAGAGCCGTAGACGGAGACGAGGTATTCTCCGCTCTTCCAGCTCAACGTGACGTACATTGTCCATGTACTGTCGGTCGCCTCGACGATCCGCACGCCAACGACCCTGCCGCTTCTTGGCCGCAGGCTCGTCAGCATTCGCTCCCGGATCGTCGCCTCGGGCATACGCCACACCCCATGCTCACAAGGGATCCAGCATATGTCGCGTCGGCGGCCGTGGTCACGTTTGACGTCATGGAAGGCGAGCATCTCGGTCACCTTCCGAACACCAGGACGGGCGAGGCCTTCGTGCGGCCGAACACGTCCCACGTGGGCGGTTCGGGCTCGGCCAAAGGCACCTGCACGGAAAGGTTCTCCGCGGCGATCTCCTGGGCGAGCTGCGCAGGCGTCGGGGCGGGAGGAGGGGCGGGTTTGCCACCCCCGAGGGCCGGCACGACCCGGCTGGCGGCGGCCTCGACCTTGGCCACGTAGCCGTTGGCGAAGCCGCGGCGATGGTCTCCGGTGTTGTAGGCGGAAAAGGCCATCCGAAGCGCCTGCTGCTGAGGCGCCAGGCGGGCCGCGCTGAGATAGCCGGCTTCGAGGACCCTGGCCGCGCCGGCCAGGTTGCGGCACGGATCGAAGGCGTCGGCGACACTCATGCCGAGCCAATCAAGGTTCTTGCTGTTGATCTGCCCGAGGCCGAGATCGACGCTGCGGCCCTGGCGGATCAGCGCGTCAGCCGTGCGGATCGCTTCTTCGGCCGTGCGCGCCGGCGCCGGGTCGGCCGCGCCATTCACGTTGATGGCAAGCGGGTTATTGTGGCTCTCCACCTGAACGATGGACAGCATGGTCTCGGGGGCGACGGACGGAGCACACCGCTGGGCGAGCGCCAGGACTGCGGCGAACTCCAAGACCATCAGCCGGCGCTCCTCGTCACATGAGCGAGCGTTCCAGGCGCACAGCGTAGGCGCTTGCCTAACAAGGCTTCGGAACGCGTGACGCTCCTCTTGCACTGCAATCTCGACGCGAGCGCCATCATTCGTCGCGCAGCGCCAGCCGCGCGCCCTAAGCCGGTAATTGTCCGGAAAATGTCGTATTTCCTGACAAATCCGACAGTAAGCCCGTCGCGATTCGCTGATCAAGTGCTATTTTTGGGGGAGTCGGCTGAAAGCCTGGTGCAACCCTGCGGCGCACCGAACTTGAAGGCAAGCGGAGCCATTGTGTTTTTTGAGCGGAGTCCCGGATTGGAACATCGCAGCAACACGAATTCGGCGGGGGACCCCTCGACCGACTCGCAGCTTTGGGCCATCGTGGCCGCGTGGAGGCATCCACACGTCCACCGGCCCGCACTTGGAGAGCCCCTGTGAGCCGCGTCGGTGGGCTGCATCTGCCTCGAAGGGTGGGGTGCAGACCCAATGATGCGGTTCCTGAGATTGCCGCGACCCCGCGTGACGCTGAACACCGGTCTTTTCCTGGCGTTCGGCGCCGTGGCGCTCGGCTTGGCCGGTCCCCGCGTCGTCGGCGGGCTTAGGGACCAGGCCCCGCCACTTCCAGCCCTTCGACCGGTCGCCGGCCCGGTCACCCGTGTGGTTGACGGCGACACCTTCTGGATCGGCAAAGACAAGATCCGGCTATGGGGGATCGACGCGCCGGAAGCCTCGACGCCGAATGGCCCGGTGGCGACCCGCTACTTGGTCGCCGTGGTCGCCGACCATCCTCTGACCTGCCGCCAGGCGGGGCCGCCCTCGCACGATCGGATAGTGGCGCGCTGCCTCGACCCCTGGGGCCGCGATATTGCCGAGATCATGGTGGGCGCCGGCTGGGCGCTCGACTGGCCGGCATTCTCCCGCGGCCACTACCGGCTCGCGCAGGAACGCGCTGCGGCGGTTCGCGCTGGCGCTCACGCGCAGGATGCGCCTCTCTGGCGCTGAAGTTCTCCTCGCCGGCCTTTGCAGGCCTGTCCCGCAAAGGGACTAGGCTCGCGCCAATGAGCGGGTGAGCTCCGCAAGGGAGGTCGGCGCGCCCGCAGCGAAACGAGGCACGGACCCTTGCGGCGCAAGGGCGCAGCCCTCGCCAATTCGTCAACCTCGGCCCTTTACGCCCTCAGTCTTTGTTGCGTCCTGGTCTGCGCGCCTTTGGTCCAGGCCGATGCGCTCATCAATCAGTCGTCGGAGGGCGCTACGACAGCCACAGAGTGGGTTCAACCGACAGGAACTAGCCATTGTCGCCAATCGCGCGCCCTGTTTGGGAACGTCGCTCACCGACGTTCTGCAGTTGAACCGAATCTTGCGGTGTCGTTGCTGCCTGCTTACAACTGCGCCATTGGGAGTCTGCCGCCTCAGTGTTCAACCGCCGCAAGCCTCGGCTGCGATCGTTCCTCGCCATGTGCTGCCTGGCGTTGATGGCGGTGCTGACTCATCAGGGCGCCGTGGCCAGCGTCGATCGGGTCCAGCACGCGCTGGGCGTCGAACACGCGCCCAACGCCTTGGCCGGGGCGGTGTCCTTCGACCACGAGCATGACCACGGCGCCGACCATCAAGGCGATCACCACGCCGCAGCGGCTGACGACGACGATCATCGCCAACCGGACAGCGGCGACCAGGGCCCCGACGACGGAGTCCGCAGCCACCAACACGCGGGCGAGGCCTCGCAGTTCGCGGCGCTCGAGTCCGAGCGGCTGCCGGCGCTGATCGTGGCCACCGGGGCCGCCCTGGACCTGCCGCTCGCCGACGGGCCAGAGTCCTGGCTGAGCGCCCGGCTCGAACGACCTCCAAAGCCGCTCTCGATCTGAACGCCTGACCGCGCGAGGCCCCGCCACGCGCGCCGTTTCATCGTGCTTCGAGAGACCTCATGCCCATCTTCCGTCCGAGTTGCGCCCTGGCGCGGCTCCTCGCCGCGCCGTTTTTGGCGGCGCTGGCGCTCGCCTTCGGACCCGGCGCCGCCCTGGCCCAGGCGCCGGCGCCGTCCCTGACACTCACCGACGCGGTGACGCGCGCGCTGGCCGTCGATCCCTCGACCGCCGCCGCCGAGGCGCGGGTGGAGGCGGCGCGGGCGGCCCAGCGCCAGGCCGGCTTGCGGCCCAACCCGGCGCTGGGCGTGGAGCTGGAGAACTTCGCAGGCTCCGGCGCCTACTCGATCCTCGACCGCACCGAAGCCACGGTGACCTACCAGCAGACCTTCGAGCGCGGGGGCAAGCGCACCGCGCGCACCGCCGTGGCGGCCGCCGAGATCGAGTTGGTGCGCCGCCGCCAGGAGGTGCGACGGCTGGACCTCATCAAGGAGGTGCAGGTCGCCTACGCGGCGGCGCTCGCCGCCGAAGCCGACCTGCTGATCGCCGAGGCCCGGCTGATCGCCGCCCAACGCTCCCAGACCGACATCGCCCGGCGGGTCCGCAGCGCCCGGGACCCCCTGTTCGCCGGCGCCCGGGCCGAGACGCTGACGGCCCAGGCCGAGATCGCCCGCGACCAAGCCCGCGACACGGCGCGCAATGCGCGGGCGGCGCTCGCCGCGTTTTGGGGCGGCAGCCCGGACTTCAGCCTCGATCTGGAGACCTCCTTCTTCCGCACGGCGTCCACCACGGCGGCGGTGCCCGCGGAGACCGCCGACCTGGCGCTGCTGGGCGCCACCCGCGACGCCGCCCTGGCGCGAGTGGAGCTGGAGCGCGCCCGCCAAGTGGCTGATCCCACCCTGCGCGCCGGCGTTCGCTACTTCGGGCAAGGCTCGGACGTCGCCCTGATCGTTGGCGGCACCATCCCGCTGCAGCGCTACGACACCAACAAGGCCGGCGTGGAGCGGGCCCTGGCCGAGCGCAACGCCGCCGAGGCCGACATCGCCGCCGCCCGGGTCCTGCAGGCCCGGGAGATCGCCCGGCTGCGGGCCAAGCTCGCGGCCTCCGCGGCCGAGTCCGAGCGGATCCGCGCCGAGGTGATCCCGTCGGCGATCAAGACCGTCGAACTGGTGCGGGACGGCTTCAACCGCGGCGGCTTCCAGTACATCGACGTCACCGAGGCCGAACGCGCCCTGGCCGACGCCCGCGCGCGGCGGGTGACGGTCTTGCGCCAACACCACACCGACCAGGCCGCCCTCGACCGGCTCACCGGCCGCTTCGCCCATCTCGCATCCACGCCTTCCGCGGAGCCCCGCTGATGCTGTCCCGTCCTTCCTGGCGCGCCGTGCCGCTCGCCCTGGCGCTGGTCGCCGGCCTTCTCACCGCCTGCAGCGAGCGCAAGGCGCCCAAGCCGGAAGCCGGCCATGCGGCCGCCGCCGCCGAGTTCGAGCGCGGTCCACATCGCGGCCGCATGCTTCGGGCCGGCGACTTCGCCATCGAGATGACCATCTTCGAGGAAGGCGTGCCGCCGGAGTTCCACGTCTACGCCTACCGCGAGGACAAGCCGCTCGACCCTCGGCAGGTGCACCTCACCGTCGAACTCACCCGGCTCGGCGGCAAGGTGGACCGTTTCAGCTTTGCGCCCCAGCAGGACTACCTGCGCGGCGCTGGCGTGGTGACCGAGCCGCACTCCTTCGACGTGAAGGTGCGCGCGGTCGAGGGCGGCCGCACCCACCAGTGGGCCTACGCCTCCTACGAGGGCCGCACCACGATCAGCGCCGAGGCCGCCCAGGCCGGCGGCGTAAAGACGGAGCGGGCCGGCGGCGCCATCGTCGGCGAACTGCTCGACCTCTCCGGTCGCGTCGAGGTGACGCCGGAAGGGCAGGGGGAGGTTCGCGCCTGGTATCCCGGGCGGATCATGGCCATGACCGGCAACCTCGGCCAGCAGGTGCGCCGCGGCCAGCTGCTGGCGCGGGTGGAGTCTAGCAACAGCCTGCAGATCTATTCCATCCCCGCACCGCTCAGCGGCGTGATCGTCAAGAAGAACGCCAACGTCGGCGACGTGGCCTACGACCAGCCGCTCTACGTGATCGCCGACCCGACCAAGCTGCACGCCGAGTTCTTCGTCTATCCGCGCGACGCCGAGCGCATCCGCGCCGGCCAGCGGGTGGAGCTTCGCAGCCTCTCGGGCGACGGACGCGCGACGAGCCGCATCGAGACGGTGCTGCCGACCGCCGACCTCGCCAGCCAGACCCTGATCGCCCACGTGGAGATCCCGCCGAGCCTGGCCGGCAGCTTCCGGCCCGGCATGGGCGTGGAAGGCTCGGTGCAGGTCGCCGCCAAGTCCGTGCCGCTGGCGGTCCGCACCAAGGCGCTGCAGCGCTTCCGTGACTTCACTGTGGTCTTCGCCAAGGTCGGGAACACCTACGAAGTGCGGATGCTGGAACTCGGCGCTCAGACGCCCGAGTGGACCGAGGTGCTGGGCGGGCTGGAGCCCGGGACCGAGTACGTCACCGACGGCGCCTTCCTGATCCGCGCCGACATCGAGAAGTCGGGGGCCAGCCATGACCACTGACGCAGGCGCGCAGCGCCCGCCGCTGCTCGAGCGGATCATCGCGCTCTCCATCCACTACCGCTGGGCGGTGCTGGCCATGGCGCTGCTGAGCGTGGCCATCGGCGTCTGGAGCTTCCAGCGCCTGCCGATCGACGCCACGCCGGACATCACCAACGTCCAGGTGCAGATCAACACAGAGGCGCCGGGCTTCTCGCCCCTGGAGGCCGAGCAGCGGATCACCTTCCCCGTGGAGACTGCGATCGCGGGGCTTCCCGGGCTCGAATACACCCGCTCGGTCTCGCGCTACGGCCTGAGCCAGGTGACCGTGGTCTTCAAGGACGGCACGGACATCTACTTCGCCCGCCAACTGGTGAACGAGCGCCTTCAGAGCGCGCGCAGCCAACTGCCGCCCGGGCTCACGCCGGAGATGGGGCCCATCGCCACGGGGCTTGGCGAGATCTTCATGTACACAGTGGAGGCCAAGCCCGGCGCCCGGCGTCCCGACGGCAAAGCCTATACGCCGGAAGACCTGCGCACCTTGCAGGACTGGGTGATCCGGCCGCAGCTGCGCAACACGCCCGGCGTCACCGAGGTCAACACCATCGGCGGCTTCGAGCGGCAATACCACGTCACCCCCTTGCCCGAGCGGCTCTCGGCCTATGGCCTGACCTTGAGCGACGTGGTCTCCGCCCTGGAACGCAACAACGCTAACGTGGGCGCGGGCTACGTCGAACGCTTTGGCGAACAGTACCTGGTGCGCGTGCCGGGGCAGGCCAGCGGCTTGGCCGACCTCGGCGGAGTCATTGTCGCCAACCGCAGCGGGGCCCCGATCCGGGTGGCGGATGTCGCCGACCTCGGCATGGGCGAGGAGCTGCGCACGGGCGCGGCCACCGAGAACGGTCAGGAGGTGGTGCTGGGCACCGTCTTCATGCTGGTGGGCGAGAACAGCCGCACCGTGGCGCGGGCGGCGGCCGAGCGGCTGGAGGAGGCCGCCAAGGCGCTGCCGCCCGGTGTCATCGCCGAGCCGATCTACGACCGCACCGACCTGGTGGAGCGGACCATCCAAACGGTGGCGACCAACCTCCTGGAAGGCGCGCTGCTGGTCATCGTGGTGCTCTTTCTGCTGCTCGGCAACATTCGGGCCGCCCTGATCACCGCGGCCATCATCCCGCTTTCCATGCTGCTGACCATCACCGGCATGGTGCAGGGCCGGGTCTCCGGCAACCTGATGAGCCTGGGCGCCCTGGACTTCGGCCTGATCGTCGACGGCGCGGTGATCATCGTGGAGAACTGCCTGCGGCGCTTCGGCGAGGCCCAGCACCGGCTGGGCCGGCTGCTGACCCGCGACGAGCGCTTTGACCTCACCGCCCAGGCCACCGGCGAGGTGATCCGGCCGTCGCTGTTCGGGGTGCTGATCATCACCCTGGTCTATGTGCCGATCTTCGCCCTCACCGGTGTCGAGGGGAAGATGTTCCACCCCATGGCCATCACCGTGGTCATGGCCCTGACCGCGGCGCTGATCCTCTCGCTGACCTTCGTGCCGGCGGCGGTGGCGCTGTTCGTCACCGGCAAGGTGGAGGAGGGCGACAGCCGGGTGATGCGGGGCGCGCGACGGCTCTACGCCCCGGCGCTGGAGACCGCGCTTCGACTGCGCACCGCCTTCGTGGCGGGCGCGGCCATCCTGGTGCTGCTGGCCGGCTTCGCCGCCAGCCGCATGGGCTCGGAGTTCGTGCCGAACCTCGACGAGGGCGACATCGCCATGCACGCCCTGCGGATTCCCGGCACCAGCCTCAGCCAAGCTATAGCGATGCAAAGTTCGCTTGAGGCGCGGATCAAGTCCTTGCCCGAGGTTGAACGTGTCGTCTCCAAGATGGGCACCGCCGAGGTCGCCACCGACCCCATGCCACCGTCGGTGGCCGACACCTTCATCATGCTGAAGGACCGCAAGGACTGGCCCAGCCCGCGCAAGCCGCGCGCCCAGCTGCTCGCCGAGCTGCAGGCGACCGTGGCCCAGATTCCGGGCAACAACTACGAGTTCACCCAGCCGATCCAGATGCGGTTCAACGAGCTGCTATCCGGCGTGCGCGCCGATGTGGCCGTGAAGGTGTTCGGCGACGACCTCGACCAGCTGCTGGCGATCGGCCAGCAGCTGGAGACCGTCGTCTCCGGCGTCGATGGCGCCCAGGACGTCGGCGTCGAGCAGGTCACCGGCCTGCCGGTGCTGCAGATCACGCCCGACCGGGCCGCGCTCGCACGCCTGGGCCTCAACGTGCAGGACGTCCAGGAGGTGGTCGCCACCTCCCTCGGCGGAACGGTGGCGGGCCAGGTCTTCGAGGGTGATCGCCGCTTCGACGTGGTGGTGCGCCTGCCCGAAGCCATCCGCACCAACGTCGACGAGATCGGCCGGCTGCGGATCCCGCTGGCGGCGGGCGGGGAGGGGACGCGCGGGTTCGTGCCGCTGGCCGACGTGGCCAAGGTGGCGGTGGAGATCGGGCCCAACCAGATCAGCCGCGAGAACGGCAAGCGCCGCGTGGTGGTCACCGCCAACGTCCGTGGCCGGGACCTCGGCTCCTTCATCACGGAGGTGCAGGAGAAGGTCGGCGCCGAGGTGGAGATCCCAAGCGGCTACTGGGTCACCTACGGCGGCACCTTCGAGCAGCTGATCTCGGCGTCCAAGCGCCTGCAGCTGGTCGTGCCGGTGACGCTGCTGCTGATCCTCGGCCTGCTCTATGCGCTGTTCCGCTCCTTCAGGGACGCCGCGATCGTCTTCTCGGGCGTGCCGCTGGCGCTGACTGGCGGGGTGGCGGCCCTGCTGCTGCGCGGCCTGCCGCTCTCGATCTCGGCGGGCGTCGGCTTCATCGCGCTCTCGGGCGTCGCGGTGCTGAACGGGGTGGTGATGCTGAGCTTCATCCGCAGCCTGCGCGCCGAGGGGCGCGGTCTCGACGAGGCCATCCGGGAGGGGGCGCTCACCCGTCTGCGCCCGGTGCTGATGACCGCCCTGGTGGCGAGCCTCGGCTTCGTGCCCATGGCCTTCAACGTCGGCGCCGGGGCCGAGGTGCAACGACCGCTGGCCACCGTGGTGATCGGCGGCGTCCTGTCCTCAACGCTGCTGACGCTGCTGGTGCTGCCGGCGCTCTACCGGCTGGTGCACGGTCGGGTGCGCCGCCGCACCGAGATCGCCGCGGAGGCTCCGGCGTGACCCGCGCCGGCCCGCTGACCCCGCTCCGGAGGCGAGCGCCATGCTGAGCGTGCTTGCCGACCGCACCTACCGGCGCCTGTTCCTGGCGCAGGTGATCGCGCTCGTGGGCACGGGTCTCGCCACGGTGGCGCTCGGCCTGCTGGCCTACGATCTCGCCGGCGCGGACGCCGGCGCGATCCTGGGCACGGCGCTCGCGATCAAGATGGTCGCCTACATCGGTGTGGGACCGATCGCCAACGCCTTCGCCGACCGGCTGCCGCGCCGGGCCTTCCTGGTCTCCATGGACCTGGTGCGAGCCGGGGTGGCGCTGATGCTGCCGTTCGTGACCGAGATCTGGCAGATCTACCTCTTGATCTTCCTGCTGCAGTCGGCCTCGGCCGCCTTCACGCCCACCTTCCAGGCCGCGATTCCGGACATCCTGCCGGACGAGGCCCGCTATACCCGGGCGCTGTCGCTCTCGCGGCTCGCCTACGACATGGAAAGCCTGGTCAGCCCGATGCTGGCCGCGGCGCTGCTCAGCCTCATCAGCTTCCACTGGCTGTTCGGCGGCACCGTGCTGGGCTTCCTCGCGTCCGCCGCCTTGGTGGTCTCCGTCGTCGTCCCGCAGCCAAAGCGACAACCACAGGCCGGCGGGATCTATGCCCGGACCACCCGCGGTTCGCGCATCTACCTGAAGACACCGCGCCTGCGCGGCCTGCTGGCGCTGAACCTCGCCGCCGCCGCGGGCGGCGCGATGGTCATCGTCAACACCGTCGTCTACGTCCGCTCGCTACTGGGCCGCTCGGAGAACGATGTCGCCCTGGCGCTGGCCGCCTTCGGCGCGGGCTCGATGCTCGCGGCGCTCGCCCTGCCGCGGCTGCTCGAGCGCCTGGACGACCGCAAGGTGATGACGGGCGCAGCCCTGCTCCTGGCGGCTACCCTGCTGGCGACAGCGGCGACGAGCCTTGCGCCGGGGGGCGATCGTTGGGTCGCGCTGCTGATCCTGTGGCCGATCATGGGCGTCGGCTACTCCGCGGTGCTCACCCCGTCCGGCCGGTTGCTGCGACGCTCCGCCAGCCCCGACGACCGCAGCGCCGTCTTCGCCGCCCAGTTCGCCCTGTCCCACGCCTGCTGGCTGCTGACCTATCTGGTGGCCGGCGCCGTGGGGGCGCGGATCGGCCTGGGCTGGACCTCCATCACCCTGGCTGTGCTGGCCGCCGTCGGCGTCGTGGCGGCCCTGGTCCTCTGGCCGGCCGAGGACCCGGACGTGGTGGTCCATCGGCACGACGACCTTCCACCGGCCCACCCGCATCTCCGGGAAGGGCGATCGGCAGGCGACGACCGGGCCCACGCTCATGACTTCGTCATCGACGACCTTCACCGCCAATGGCCTTCGGCAGGGATCTGACGCCATGACATCGAGCCGTTCCACAGCACCTTGGCCCGCCTGGCGCACGCTGCGCCTGGCCATCGCAGCCCTGATCCTCAGCCTTGTCGCCGGCGCCGCCTGGGCGCATGGCGTCGCCGAGGGCGACAAGGGCTACATCCAGGAGAGCTCCGGCGTGCTGTTCGCGCCCTTCGTCTACCTGGGCGCCAAGCACATGGTGACCGGCTATGATCACCTGCTGTTCCTGGCCGGGGTGATCTTCTTCCTCTACCGGCTGAAGGACATCAGCCTCTATGTGACGATGTTCGCGGTGGGCCACTCGGTGACCCTGCTGCTGGGCGTGCTCACCGGCATCAGCGTCAACGCCTACCTGATCGACGCGATCATCGGGCTTTCGGTGGTCTACAAGGCCCTCGACAACCTCGGCGCCTTCCAGCGCTGGTTCGGCGTGCAGCCGAACGCCCAGGCGGCCACCCTCATCTTCGGGCTCTTCCACGGCTTCGGCCTGGCAACGAAGCTGCAGGACTTCGAGCTCGCCCGCGACGGGCTGATCCCGAACCTGCTGGCCTTCAACATCGGTGTCGAACTCGGTCAGATCCTGGCGCTCAGCGTCATCCTCATCGCCATGGGCTTCTGGCGACGCACGCCGAGCTTCTGGAAGCACGCCTACGCCGCCAACGTCATGCTGATGACGGCGGGCTTCGTCCTCACCGGCTATCAGCTGGTCGGCTTCTTCGTCGCCTGACGGGAGATCCTCATGTCGAACATCCACAAACCCGATCCCGCCGAACTGCCGAGCACCGGTCGACTGCTGCGCTCCACCGCCATCGCGGCCGCAGTGGCCGCGGGGCTGCTCGTCACCGTGGTCGTGCCGGCCGAATACGCCATCGACCCCACAGGGGTCGGCCGCCTCATCGGCCTGACCCAGATGGGCGAGGTGAAGGTCGCCCTCGCGGCCGAAGCGGAGGTCGAAGCCACAGCGCCGACAGTCGCACCGCCGCTTGCGGTCGCCGCCGCGCCCCCGCCGTCGGCGTCCGCCCCAATCGCGGCCGCGGCGGCTGCGCCTGCGGGCAAGGTGGAGGAGGTCACCGTCACCCTGGCGCCCAACCAGGCCGTCGAGTTCAAGGCCGAGATGCGCAAGGGCGCCACCGTCGACTACCGCTGGAGCACCGACGGGCCGAAGCTGAACTTCGACACCCACGGAGATGGGCAGGGCATCAAGTACCATGGCTACGCCAAGGGCTCGGAGGCGGTTTCCGAAGGCGAGTTGACCGCCGCCTTCGACGGCGCCCACGGCTGGTTCTGGCGCAACCGCGCCGGCAAGCCGGTGACGCTCACCCTGCGGGTCTCAGGCGACTTCGCCCGTCTGAAGCGCGTCGTCTGAGCTTCGGGTCGACGCCTTGATTTCCGTCTAGCGTCCACCTCTTCCCAAGGGGCCGCCGACGGGGTATCCGAGGGTCATCGGGCTTCCGCGGATCGCCCGGTCAGACGGGTTCGCTCGTCCAAGATCCGCTCCTTCAGGCGTCCGTCTTGCGCGGGCCCTCGGGAGCGCTTGCCTTGGACTCTGAGACCGACCGTCGCCTTTCCGAGCTTTTTCCAGGCGGCCGCCCCACCCGCTGGGTGACCCGTGAACAGCCGAAGATCGACCGCCTGGCCTGTCCGTGGCTGATCCGCCGGTTCCTCGAGCCCGAAGCGGAGATCCTCTACGTCCCGACGCCCGCCGTGTTCGAGGCGGCCGAGCGGGAAGGGGCCATCGTCTTCGACCTCCCAGGCGCGCCGTTCTCCCACGTCGGCGACCTCTGCAGCTTCGACGCCTTCCTCACGCACTTCGGGCTCGTCGACCCCGGACTTGAGAGGCTCGCCCTCATCGTGCGGGGCGCGGACACCGACCGCCACGACCTGGCGCCGGAGGCCGCCGGCCTGCACGCGGTCTCGCTGGGGCTATCGCTCACCCACTCGGATGACCAGGCTCTGCTGGCCCAAGGCCTGGTCCTCTACGACGCCCTCTACGCCTGGAGCCTCAACCCCGACCGCGAGCGCCACGCCTGGCGTCCCGCCGACCTCTGAAGGAGAGACCGATGACCGATCCCGATCGCCGCACCCTGCTGGCCGCCGCCGCCGGCCTCGCCGCCGCCGCGCCCGTCGCCGCCGCACAAACCGCTGGAGGGACGCCTGCCGCGGCGGCGGCCTTCACGCCCAAGCCGCTGGCATTCGATCCCGCCAAGGTTCCGGGCCTGTCGGAGAAGCTCATCCGCAGCCACTATGACAACAACTACGCCGGCGCCGTGAGGCGCCTGGGCGCCATCAAGACGGACTTCGCCAAGCTCGACATGGCCGCCGCGCCGACCTTCCTGGTGAACGGGCTGAAGCGCGAGGAACTGCTCGCCTGGAACTCCATGGTCCTGCACGAGGTCCACTTCGAGGGGTTCGGGGAACGGGACGCCCCCTCGGCGCCGCTGGCGCGCGCCCTCGAGCGGGATTTCGGCAGCCATGAGCGGTGGGCGGCCGAGTTCGCCGGCATGGGCAAGGCCCTGGGCGGCGGCTCGGGCTGGGTGCTGCTCACCTGGAGCGAACGCGACCAGCGGCTTGTCAACCAATGGGCCTCCGACCACACCCAGACCCTCGCCGACGGCCGCCCGCTCCTGGCGCTCGATATGTACGAGCACGCCTACCACATGGACTATGGCGCCAGGGCCGCGGCCTACGTCGACGCCTACATGAAGGCGTTCGCCTGGAAGGGCGCCAACGCCCGCTTCGCCCGGGCGAGCGCCGCATGACCACGGCCGCCGAAGTCGCGTCTCCATCCCACGGTCACGGCGTGTCCTTCGCCGAGGCGATGAAGGTCTGGGCTCGGGTCGCCGCCCTCAGCTTCGGCGGTCCCGCGGGACAGATCGCGATGATGCATCGCATCCTCGTGGAGGAGAAGCGCTGGCTCGGCGAGCGGCGGTTCCTGCATGCCTTGAACTACTGCATGCTCCTGCCGGGCCCCGAGGCGCAGCAGCTCGCCATCTACATCGGCTGGCTGATGCACGGCACCGCCGGCGGCCTGCTGGCCGGGGTGCTCTTCGTCCTGCCCGGCTTCCTGGCCATCATGGCGCTCAGCGTCCTCTATGCGCTGCTGGGCGGCGTCGGCATGGTCGCGGCCCTGTTCTTCGGCCTGAAGGCCGCCGTGCTCGCCATCGTCCTGCAGGCGGTGGTGCGCGTCGGTAGTCGCTCGCTGAAGAATGCGGTGATAATCGGCATCGCGGCCGCCGCCTTCGTGGCCATCTTCGCCTTCGACGTGCCGTTTCCCTTGATCATCCTCGCGGCGGCGCTGGTCGGCTTCATCGGCGGGCGCGCCGGCGTCCCGGCCTTCCTCGTGGGCGGCGGCCATGGCGCGGTGGTGGCCAAGGAGGTGCTCGACGCCGACAGTCTCCTCGGCGAAGGGACGCCCGCTCACGCCCGGCCGAATCTCCTCTGGTCGCTGAAGATTTCGGGGCTGCTGGCGGCGCTGTGGGCGGCGCCGGTGCTGGGGCTGGGGTTGCTGGTCGGCTGGGACAACATCTTCTCCCAGATCGCGGTCTTCTTCTCCAAGATGGCGGTGGTCACCTTCGGCGGGGCCTACGCCGTGCTGGCCTACGTCGCCCAGGAGGCGGTGGAGACCTATGGGTGGCTGCGGCCCGGCGAGATGCTCGACGGCCTCGGCATGGCCGAGACCACGCCGGGCCCGCTGATCATCGTCACCCAGTTCGTCGGCTTCATGGGCGCCTTCCGCGGCGCCGAGGGCCTGTCGCCCTTGCTGGCCGGCGTGCTTGGCGGGGTGCTCACCACCTGGGTCACCTTCACCCCCTGCTTTCTCTGGATCTTCCTGGGCGCCCCCTTCGTCGAGGCGCTCCGCGGGGCCAGGGCGCTCAACGCCGCCCTGGCCGCCATCACGGCGGCCGTGGTGGGCGTGATCCTTAACCTGGCGATCTGGTTCGGGCTGCACGTGCTCTTCCGGGAGGTGCGGGAGGTGGCCGGCTGGGGGCTTCGCATGGACGTGCCGGTGCTGTCGACGATCAACTGGGCCTCGCTCGTCCTCACCCTGGCCGCGGCGCTCGCCGTCTTCCGCTTCAAGATGGGCGTGATCCCGGTGCTGCTCGGCTGCGCCGCCGTCGGTATGGCGTTCCACCTATTAGACTTGGCTGTGGTCTGAGACCGCGTGACCGCAGCCGTCTTGGCGTGGTGTCAGGAAGAGGAAGGTCCCGAAACTCCTAAGTTCGTGCCGCGCAAACAAGTCGTCTCAGAAGGATCTCGAATGTCACTGGGTTGCGGGACTTTTAGCCGAGCGGAATGACCTCGCCATCCTCCTTTCTAAAGCTGTCGGGCTTGCGATCGAGCAAATCGAGGACAGCCTCTGAAGGCCGGCTGAGTTTCACGCCCTTCGGGGTGACGACGATCGGGCGATTCACCAGGATCGGGTGCGCCACCATGGCGTCGAGGATGGCCTCGTCGCTGGCCTCCGCACCGTGCAGCCCCAGCTCGACCGCTGGCGTGCCCTTGTCGCGCAGGATGTCGCGCGGCTTGGCGCCCATGGCCGCGAGCAGCTCCTGCAGCTGCGGCTTGGTCCATCCGGTCTGCAGGTACTCGACGACCTCGGGCTCATAGCCAGCGGCCCTTACGAGGGCGACCGTGTTGCGCGAGGTGCCGCACGCCGGATTGTGGAAGATGGTGATCGAGAAGGCGGACATGCAGGTCACCTCGTGATTGGTGAGGCGCAACGCGCCGCCACCCGTTGAACGGCCGCGCCGCGCTCGTACCAACCCTTCGACCGGTTCACGATAGCGACGATGGTCAGCATGACCGGCACTTCGATCAACACGCCGACCACGGTAGCCAGCGCCGCGCCGGAGGAGAAGCCGAACAGGCTGATGGCGGCGGCGACGGCCAACTCGAAGAAGTTGCTGGCCCCGATCAGCGCGGACGGTCCGGCGACGCAGTGGGCTTCACCCGTGGCGCGGTTGAGCAGATAGGCGACGGCCGAGTTGGCGTAGACCTGGATCAGGATCGGCACGGCCAGCATGGCGATGATCGCCGGCTGGGTGAAGATCTGCTCGCCCTGGAAGCCGAACAGCAGCACCAGGGTCGCGAGCAGGGCCGTGAGCGAGAGCGGCCCGATGCGTCCGAGGACGCGCTGAAGCTCAGCCTCGCCGCCGCGCCTGATGAACGCGCCTCGCAGAAGCTGCGCCAGGACGACGGGCACTATAATGTAGAGCCCGACCGAGAGCAGCAACGTGTCCCACGGCACGGTGATAGCCGACAGGCCCAGCAGCAGGCCGACAATCGGGGCGAACGCTACCACCATGATGGCGTCGTTGACCGCCACTTGGCTCAAGGTGAAGTGCGGCTCGCCTCGGGTCAGATTGCTCCAGACGAACACCATGGCCGTGCAGGGCGCCGCGGCAAGCAGGATGAGGCCGGCGATGTAGCTGTTGATCTCGCCGGCCGGCAGGTAAGGGCGGAACAGGTAGCCGATGAAGAAGGCGCCCAGCGCCGCCATCGAAAACGGCTTCACCGCCCAGTTGACGAACAGGGTCACGCCGATGCCTCGCCAGTGCTGGCCAACCTGGCGCATGGCGCCGAAATCGACCTTCATGAGCATCGGAATGATCATCAGCCAGATCAGCACCGCCACCGGCAGGTTCACCTTGGCGACCTCGGCGCCACCGATAGCCTGGAAAACGCTTGGGAAGAGGTGGCCCAACCCAACGCCGACGATGATGCAGAGCGCCACCCACAGGGTCAGGAAACGCTCGAAGCGGGACAGGGCCTTGGGCCCTTCGGCCAGGGCCGGCGGCTCGATCGTGGTCATTGGGTGGATTGGATCTCGTCGGCGGACTGGCCGATCTCGCGCAGCTTGGCCTGCAGGGACATGCGGTCGATGGAAGCCAGCGGCAGGTTGAGGAAGATGCGGATGCGGTTGCCCAGCATCCGCGCCGTCTCGGAGAAGGCCGCGGCGATCTCGGCCTCGGAGCCCTCGACCGCAGCCGGGTCCGGCACGCCCCAATGGGCGGTCATCGGCTGGCCCGGCCACACAGGGCAGACCTCGCCGGCGGCGTTGTCACAGACAGTGATGATGAAATCGAGCGGCGGGGCGCCCGGCTTTGCGAACTCGTCCCAGGACTTGGAGCGGAACGCCATGTCCTCGAAGCCGAGGGCACGGGTGATCGACAGGGCGTGTGGATTGACACGTCCCGTGGGCATGGAGCCCGCCGAGTAAGCCTTGAAGCGTCCTTGGCCCTCCTTGTTCATCAGCGCCTCGGCAATGACGGACCGGGCCGAGTTGCCGGTGCACAGGAAGAGGATGTTGTAGGTCTTGTCGCTCACGGGCGGCTCCTCAGGCACGCGCGCCTTCGGCCACGCAGCATTGGCTGACGATGGCGGCCAGGGGCGCGCAGATCTCCGGCGAACCGCCGCAGCAGTCCTCCATCAGAAAGGCCAACAGCTCGCGCATGGCGTCGTAGTTGGCGCTGTAGATGATTGAGCGGCCCTCTCGACGTGAGTCGATCAGGCCCGCATGGCTGAGCACATTGAGGCTCGCCGACAGGGTGTTGGGCAGCACGCCCAGGCGACGGGCCACTTCGCCGGCCGGCAGGCCCTCAGGTCCGGCCTGAACCAGGAGGCGGAAAGCGGAGAGGCGAACCTCGTGAGCGAGGGCGGACAGGCTTGCAAGGGCAGGCTTTGTTTCCATATTTCGACAATATAGGAAGTCTACGACAGTTTGAAGTCGCGTCCGACGTTCGAGGTTCCGAATGACCGAATTTCCCGCCCTGCAGCCGCAGTTCCTCGAGACGCCGAGCCTGGAGAAGCTGAACGCCATATCGACTGCGACCCACCCGCCGCGGATCCTGCTGCTCTACGGTTCGCTTCGCGAACGCTCGTACAGCCGGCTGCTGACGGAGGAGGCCGCCCGCATCCTGCAGCGCTTCGGCGCCGAGACGCGCATCTTCGATCCGCGAGACCTGCCCTTGCCCGACGCCGTGTCACCGGACCATCCTAAGGTGCAGGAGCTGCGGGCGCTTTCACAGTGGTCCGAAGGCCAGGTCTGGTGCAGCCCGGAACGCCACGGGGCGATCTCCGGGATCATGAAGGCGCAGATCGACTGGATTCCCCTGGAGATCGGCAGTGTGCGGCCGACCCAGGGCCGCACCTTGGCGGTCATGCAGGTGTCCGGAGGCTCGCAATCGTTCAATGCCGTGAACACCCTGCGCTTCCTCGGACGCTGGATGCGGATGATCACCATCCCCAACCAATCCTCGGTGGCCAAGGCCTACCAAGAGTTCGACGAAGCTGGGCGCATGAAGCCGTCCGCCTACTACGACCGCGTGGTCGACGTGATGGAGGAGCTTTACAAGTTCACCCTGTTGACGCGGGACCGCGCCGACTACCTCGTGGACCGCTACAGCGAGCGGAAAGCGGAAGGTCGAGTGCTGCGTGGAGCTGAGCTCGCAGCGGCGGCCATGGAACATGAAGCCCTAGGTCTGGTGTCCTAAAACTCCTAAGTTTCGGGACTCGGGCGGATTGCGCGCATTTCCCCGGCGCGGCCTGTCTCAAAAGTTGGTCTCGAAAGCGTTGACTATCGAGACGGGTTTTGAGACTCTCGGATATGCTGCTCGGCTATGCCCGCGTTTCGACCGATGACCAAAATCTCGCGTTGCAACGCGCAGCGCTGAAGGAGGCTGGCTGCAGGAAGATCTTCGAGGAGAAGGCGTCAGGAGCGAAGCGGGCCCGCGCGGAGCTCGATCGCCTGCTGGAGCACCTACGGGAGGGCGACGTCATCGTCGTGTCGCGTCTTGACTGATTGGCGCGCTCGACGCGGGACCTCTTGACGTTGGCCGAAGAGATCGCCGAGCGCGGCGCCGGGCTGCGCTCCCTGGCTGAGCCATGGGCTGACACCACTTCGGCGGCGGGCAAGATGGTGCTCACCGTGTTCGCCGGCATTGCGGAGTTCGAGCGGAGCTTGATCCTGCAGCGGACGGGCGCAGGGCGGACGGCCGCGCAGGCGAGGGGGGTGAGGTTTGGTCGCCCGGCCAAGATCACCGACGACCAGTGGGCCCACTATGGACCCATGCTGCGCAACGGCTCGCTCAGCGTGCCGTCGGCTGCCAAGCTGATCGGCTGCGGGCGGGCCACCCTCTATCGCCGGCTGGCCAAGGACGAGGGCGACGGCGCGGAGGCCTCGCGATGCTAAGCAGCTGGAGGAGCTTCTCGCCCCATCAACCATTCCGGGGCATGGAGACGCCATGACCCACGTGAACCCGGCCATTCTGACCTGGGCGCGTGAGACCGCCGGTCTCGCGCTGCCGGAGGCTGCGCAGAAGGTCGGGCTGCGGGACACGCGCCAAGGGCCCGGTGCACAGCGGCTCGCCGCGCTGGAGGCGGGGGAGGGGGAGGTGAGCCGGCCCACCCTGTTGAAGATGGCGCAGGTCTATCGGCGGCCGTTGATCACCTTCTACTTGGCCAAGCCGCCGCCGAAGGCCGATCGGGGCGACGACTTCCGAACGCTTCCGGACGACCAGCGCCCTGGCGCCGCAGGGGCGGTGGATGCGCTCGTGCGGGACATTCGCGCCCGCCAAGGCGTGGTGCGCGCGCTCCTGGAGGACGAGGACGCCTCGCCACTTCGTTTCGTCGCATCGCGGACCTTGAACGACGGTGTCGACGGCGTTGCCCGCGCCGTGCGGGAGGCGATCAGCTTCAGCTTGGCCGAATTCCGCGCGCAGCGCACGACCGAGCTCGCCTTCAACTATCTCAGGCGTCAGGCCGAGGCCGCAGGGGTTTTCGTTCTGCTCATCGGCAATCTGGGTTCGCACCATAGCGCGATCGACGTGGAGGCCTTCCGGGGCTTCGCCCTGGCCGACGAGATCGCGCCCTTCGTGGTGATCAACGACCAGGACGCCAAGTCGGCCTGGGCGTTCACGCTGTTGCACGAGCTTGCGCATGTGGTGCTGGGGCAGACGGGCATCAGCGGCGGGTCGATGGAGGCGCGTATGGAGCGCTTCTGCAACGATGTGGCCAGCGCCTTGCTGCTCCCGGCTGAGGAGTTCGCCGGGCTTGATGTGCGCGCCGCCGACCTTGTGGCCGTGCAGCAGCGGATCACGGAATTCTCGACGGGCCGCCACATCAGCCGGGCCCTTGTGGCCTACCGGCTTCGCCTGACGGGCACCCTGACGGAGGAGCGCTGGCGAACGGTCAGTGGAGCCTTCCGCAACGAATATCTCCGGGATCGCGACGAGCGGCGGCAGCGGGAACGAGCCGCGGAAGGCGGCCCCAACTACTATGTGGTTCGTCGGCACAAGCTCGGCGGCGCGCTGCTTCAACTGGTTCGTCGGACCTTGGATGAAGGCACGCTCACGCCCACCAAGGCCGGCAAGGTCCTTGGTGTCCGCCCGCGCAACGTAGAGCCATTGGTCGCCGGGGGCGCCAGTTAGTGCTCTATCTGCTCGACGCCAACGTCCTGATCACCGCCAACAACAACTATTACCCAATCAACCGGGTGCCGGAGTTCTGGGACTGGCTGCTGCACCAGGCGGAACAGGGGCGGGTCTGCATGCCGCTCGAGATTTTCGAGGAGGTGCGGGACGGGACGGGCGACGCGGAGAAGGACCTTCTCTACGGGTGGCTGCAGCGCGTCGAGGTGAGACGCGCACTCGTCCTCGGCGAGGTGATTGCGCCGGAGGACGTTCAGCGCGTCATCGACGATGGGTATGCCCCCGACTTGAACGACGTGGAGCTGGAGCGCGTCGGGCGAGACCCGTTCTTGATCGCCTACACGCAGCGCGCGCCTCAAGAGCGCTGCGTCGTCAGCAATGAGACCTCAAGCCCGAACCGCCAAAGGGCGAACCGGAAGGTTCCCGATGTCTGCCGTGCGCTCGGGACTGCGAGTTGCAGCACCTTCGCGCTGCTGCGGACTCTCGACTTCACGACGGGCTGGCGGCGATAGCCGCTTGGCCCTTGCCGAGCGGCCGTTCGCTCAGAAAATCCAATCGGAGCCGGCGTCGCTGATCCCGGCGACAAAGCCCGGCTCATCGATGAACATGAAGTCGCTCTGGCGTAGGTCCGCCCTGAAGACGCCCTGCAGCAGGACCCCGCCCTCGGGATCGGCGTCTCGGTCCGTGTTCCAGGACACGAAAGCGCCCTCAGCCCGATCGACGACCGTCACCTGATCTGGCCGGATGTCCCGCAGAGCCAAGTGATCGAAGGCGCCCTGCGCTTCACCGCGAACCTCCATGTCCGTGATGACGTCGAAGCCGCTGTCCGGATCGACGATGAAGGCGTCCGCGCCGG
This sequence comes from Phenylobacterium sp. CCH9-H3, assembly GCF_001557235.1. Taxonomy (GTDB): domain Bacteria; phylum Pseudomonadota; class Alphaproteobacteria; order Caulobacterales; family Caulobacteraceae; genus Phenylobacterium. The sequence continues at coordinate 23,516 of NZ_LSJI01000239.1, forward strand.
TCCCGCCGGTGATGGTGTCATTGCCCATCCCGCCTTCGATCATGTCGTGGCCAGCGCCCGCGTCGATCGAGTCGGCGCCCTCCATGCCCATGACGTCGTCGACCATGGCGCCGCCGATCAGGGTGTCGGCGCCCATGCCGCCGTCGAGCCGGTCCATGCCGTCGCCGCCTTCGAGCCGGTCGTCGCCGGCGTCGCCCTGCAGGACGTCGTCGCCGCCCAAGCCAACCAAGGTGTCTGACCCGTCTCTACCGAAGATGTTGTCAACGCTCGCGCCCCCGGTCAAGCCGTCGCCTTCGCGCTCGCCGACGATCACCTGGTAGGCCTCGTCACCGGTGAAGGCGAGGGTTACGTCCCCGTCGCGCAGCGCCGCGTCCGCCGCTTGGTCGAACCGCTCGCCGGGAAGATCGCGATGACCGAAGGTCGGGCCTTCGATGCTTGGGCTCGGGCGCTCGGCAGTGGGGCCCGTCGCATCGCGCGACGCCGGCGGCAGGTCGGGCGTCTCGGCGAACATGAAATCGTCCTGGGCCAGCTGCGACTTCGCCACGCCTTCCAGCAGCACCGAACCGCCTGCCCAGCTGACGCGGACGCCGGCGGTCGTATCTTCGAAACTCAGCTCCTCCCAACGCAGATCGCGCAGCGCCAGGTGGTCGAACATGCCTGGGCCGGCCGTGAAGTCGCGGATGACGTCGTTTCCGCTGGTTGGATCCACGGCGAAGGCGTCCGGGCCCAACCCGCCAACCAAGGTGTCATCCCCCATACCGCCTTCCACATCGCCGTGACCGGCGCCCTCGTCGAGATAGTCGGCCCCGGCGCCGCCCATCAGGGCGTCGGCGTCCTCGCCGCCGTAGAGGCGG
>NZ_LSJI01000024.1 GCF_001557235.1 Phenylobacterium sp. CCH9-H3
CCGCCGACACCAGGATCGCCACCAGCATCACGGCCGCCGCGGCGGAAGGTCTCGCTGCCGACGGTGTTCCGCGAGATGGCGGCGACGGTCGCGCACCGCTCGTTCCTGATGTTGATCGTGGCGGGGCTGTTCAACGCCATGGCCCAGGGTCTCTTCCTCTCCCTGAACATCTACCTCGGCACCTATCTTTGGCAGCTGTCGTCGGGCCAGATCGCGATCCTGGCGGCCAGCAACTTCCTCTCGGCGATCCTGGCCCTGGTTTTCGCGCCGCCGGTCTCGAAGGGCATCGGAAAGCGCGACGCCGCCCGGCTGATGAAGGCCTGTTCGCTGGCGTTCGCCACCAGCCCCATCGTCCTGCGTCTGCTGGGGGTCTTTCCCGACAATGGCGATCCGCTGCTGATGCCGCTGCTGTTCGCCGCCAGCGCCCTGGCCACGGCGACCACGATCATCACCTCGATCCTGATCTCGTCGATGATGGCCGATGTGGTCGAGGACTCGGAGCTGCGGACGGGGCGCCGGTCGGAAGGCCTGTTCTTCTCGGTGAGCGCCTTTGTCTCGAAGGTGGTGTCCGGTGTGGGGATCTTCATCTCCAGCGCGATCCTGGCGCTGATCGCGTTTCCCAACGGGGCCGGGCCGGGACAGGTGGCGCCGGAGGTGATCGAGCGCCTGGGCCTGTCGTATGTCGTGGTGCTGGCGGCGCTCTATGGCGGCGCGATCCTGGCGATCTCGCTCTATCGGATCACCAAGGCCGACCACGAGGCCACCGTCAGCAAGCTCGCGCAGAAGGCCTAGGCCCGGATCGCGGCCTCGATCGCGTCGGCTAGCTCGGCCCAGTCGTCGATGCGCGGGTGGCGGGCCGAGCTTGGCGCGAACGGCCGCAGGCGCAGGTCCGCCACGTGCTGGAAAGTGGCGGTGGCGGGCGAGTGGTCCTGGACCGAGTCCAGGTTGGGCAGCAGATCGTCCACGAAGGCCGTCCTTTGCGCCGTCTGCGCCACCAGCCCGGCGGCGATCGGGCCTTTCGGTCCGGAATTGAGGATCAAGGGATGCGGCAGGCCATGCTTGCGCAGCCACTGCGTGCGCAGCCGCTCGGCCTCGGCCGGGGCGTTGGAGAGGATCAGAATCTCGGCCGACCGCGCCAGCCGGTTGAGGGCCTCGATGCCGCCGGGCGCCGGTTCGATCTCGTGGCAGCGCGTGGCGAAGAAGGCGTCGAACAGGCGCTTGCCCTCCTCGATCGGCAGGTGTTCGGCCGCGCCCGGCCGGTAGATGTTCTGGAACAGGGCGAACCGCTCGATCCGCATTTCCAGCCCATGGCCGGCCAGGAAGTCGCCGAAGCCCTGCATGAAGAGCCCGAGCACTTCGTCCACGTCCACCAGCACCAGCGGTCGCTCGGTGGAAAGGCCCAGGGAAACGAGACTAGGTGCGACGATATGCGGTTGCTCGGCCAACGGTGTTCCAGCGCGGATAACGAAGTTTAAGGATATCCGGCCCGATAAGCTCCGGAAGGGTGGGGAGGGCCGACATGGGCCGAGCCCCCAGCAGTCGGGTCCTCAATGGCCAAGAAGGTCCTCATCGTCGAGGATAACGAGCTGAACATGAAGCTCTTTCATGATCTGCTCGAAGCCCAGGGGTACGAAACCCTCGAGACCCGTGAAGGGCTCGCGGCGCTGTCGCTCGCTCGCGAGCACCGCCCCGACCTGATTCTCATGGACATCCAGCTGCCGGAGATCTCGGGCCTCGAGGTCACCAAGTGGCTGAAGGAAGACGACGACCTAGCCCACATCCCCGTCGTCGCGGTCACCGCCTTCGCCATGAAGGGCGACGAGGAGCGGATCCGGGAGGGCGGCTGCGAGGCCTATATCTCCAAGCCGATCTCGGTCAGCCACTTCCTCGACACCATCAAGCGCCTGCTGAACTAGCCATGTCCGCGCGTATCCTGGTCGTCGACGACATCGAATCGAACGTGCGCCTGCTCGAGGCCAAGCTTTCGGCCGAGTACTACGAGGTCCTGACCGCCAGCGACGGCCCGACGGCCCTGGCCATCGCCGCCTCGGAACAGCCCGACATCATCCTGCTGGACGTGATGATGCCCGGCATGGACGGCTTCCAGGTCTGCCGCCGGCTCAAGGACGATCCCGAGACCCGCCATGTGCCGGTGGTGCTGGTGACGGCCCTCGACGGCCGCGCCGACCGCGTCGCCGGCCTGGAGGCCGGGGCCGACGACTTCCTGACCAAGCCCATCGACGACGTCATGCTGTTCGCCCGCGTGCGCAGCCTGACCCGCCTGAAGGCCGTGATCGACGAGCTCCGCGCCCGCGAGGCCTCGGGCCGCCGCATGGGCGTGATCGCCGGCGCCGCCTCGCGCCTGGGCGGCTCGGGGGGCCGGGTGCTCATCGTCGACGACAACGTCCGCCAGGCCGAGCGCGTGGCCGCCGAACTTTCCGTCGAGCACCGTCCGGTGGTGGAAAGCGAGGCCTACAAGGCGGTGCTGACCGCGCGCGGCCCGGTCGACCTCGTCATCGTCAACGCCAACGCCAAGGCCTTCGACGGCCTGCGCTTCGCCGCTCAGCTACGCTCCGACGAAGCGACGCGCAGCCTTCCGATCCTGGCCATCGCCGACTTCGACGAGCGGCAGAAGGCGGTCAAGGCGCTGGAGATCGGCGTCAACGACATCCTGGCGCGACCCATCGATCCGGGCGAGCTGGCCGCCCGCGTGCGCACCCAGATCCGGCGCAAGCGCTACACCGACTACCTGCGCTCCAATCTCGATCATTCGCTGGAGCTGGCGGTCACCGACCAACTCACCGGCCTGCACAACCGCCGCTACATGTCCGGCCAGCTCGAGGCGCTGATGCGCCGCGCGAACCAGGGTGGCGAGCCCGTGTCCCTGCTGGTCATCGATATCGACCACTTCAAGCGCGTGAACGACAGCTTCGGCCACGACGTGGGCGACGAGGTGCTGTCCGAGTTCGCGGTGCGCCTGGCCTCCAACGTCCGCGCCATCGACCTGCCGGTCCGCCACGGCGGCGAGGAGTTCGTGGTGGTGATGCCCGACACCGACCTGGAGGACGCCCGCCGCATCGCCGAGCGGATCCGCCTCCATGCCGCCGGCGCCCCGTTCCGCGTCATGGGCGGGGAAGAGCTGCTGTCGGTGACTATCTCCATCGGCGTCGCCTCCAGCTCCGGCACGGACGACACCCCCGCCGCGCTCCTCAAGCGCGCCGACGAGGCCGTCTACGAGGCCAAGTCAGCCGGCCGCAACCGCGTCATCGCCCGCGCGGCGTAGGTCTTACGGCCGAGCGTACACCCACTCGGTCAGCATCAGCCGCGGCTGCGGCAGCGCATTGGGCGTGACCGCGTGCAGGATCAACGGGTCCATCACATAGACGTCGCCCGCTCGGCCGGTCATCTCGCCGACCCGGACAGGCACGCCGCCGGCCTCGTCGGGCTGGTCCATGAAGCGGGCGCGTCGGTCTTCGCCGGTCGGACGCGAGAACAGCGCGGCGAACCACGGCTCGCGGGCCATGAGCCGTTTACGCGCCTCGCCGGACTTCAACCGCTGGTCGTCGTCGCGTGCCAGGGCCCGCAGTACGCGGTACGAACCGGCGATGTAGTCGGTCCCGCCTCCGCCGGCCGCTAGGTCCCCGAGCAGCAGGAAGACGCGCACAACGCGGGGCGGCTCGGCCGTCGCCGGGATGTCCGAGTGCCATCCCTTGTGAGGCAGGTCCCAATGGGCCGCAAAGCCGGGCAGGGTGACCAGCGGCAGGCCCCAGCGCTCGGGCGGCGTCCAGCCATCGACGCCGAGAAGTTGATCGAGCACCGCCCGCACGGTCGGGCTGGCCATGGCGGCGAGTTCATCGCCCTTGACGGCCAGCTGGGCCGGGTGCGGGACGGTCCAGGTCTCGGGCCGCTCGCGGGCGATGCCATGGCCGGTGCGCAGGCGCCGCCAGACCACCTCGGCGAGGGCGTCCACGTCCGCGGTCGGCGCCGCGCCGGGTAGGCGCACGACGCCTTCGGCCTGGTGGTCCCGAGCTGTTCGGGTGTCATGCCGTGGAAGACAGGGGCCATGGCGGGCTCCTCTAAAGAGAAACGCCCCGCGGTAAATCGGCTTCCCCGCCCGGAGGCGGATTCGCTGATTTACCGCGGGGCGTTCCCACGGCGACCCCGCAAGGCGCGGTTGGTCGCTCGCATCATCGGCCCCGCCGATCCCCACGTCAATCTTGCGCCACGGCCAAGCTCCCCGCCATGTTGCGGGAAACGTTGGGGGGAGGCGGCATTGTTGAAGCTCTCGGCCTGGCTGGCCCTCGTGTTCGGTCTGTCGCTGGCGGCGCTGGAGGCCGTCCGCAACTGGGGCGACTGGCAGTGGTGGCCGTTCTGGGTGGTGGACTATGTGGCGGCCACGCTGCTGGTCGCAGGCGGCGTCCTGGCGCTGAGGCGGGGGCGGGCCGACTGGCTGACCGCTAGCTGGGGCTTCGCCTGCGCGATGTTCTGGATGTCCTTCTTCGGCCACTACCACAAAGTGATGACCACGGCGGCGGCGAACGATCCGCGCGAGCAACGGCTGACCCTGATTATCGGGATCATGTTCGGCCTGACGGTGCTGGGCTTCGTCACCGCCATGGCCGCAACGAAAAACGCCCGGCGGTGAGGCCGGGCGTCTTCATGCGAAATCAGAGGCTTGTATGGCCTACTTGATCTTGCCTTCCTTGAACTCCACGTGCTTGCGCACGACCGGGTCGTACTTCCGCACCACCATCTTCTCGGTCTTGGTGCGGGCGTTCTTCTTGGCCACGTAGAAGTAGCCGGTGTCCGCCGTCGAGTTGAGGCGGATCTTGATGGAGGCGGGCTTCGCCATGGCTCGAATCCTAGAAGCAAGAAATGGGCGGGGCCAAACGGAGTCGCACCGCCGGCGGGTGTTCAGGAGGCGCGGAAAATACGAATCCGCGCGCGTAAGTCAACCGCTTAAGGTCGCCTGCTGACACCGCGGTGGCGGGACGGGGGCTCCAGGGTGGCTTTCCGCCACCAGGGAGTACGCCCCATGCCCATCAAAGGCCGCTGCCATTGCGGCGCGATCCAGTTCGAGGTCGCCGAAATGCCGGCGGAGCTCACCGCGTGCAACTGCTCGTTCTGCGTTCGCCGCGGCGGGCTGGTCGCCTACTACAGGCCCGACCAGTTCAAGCTCGCCACCGCGCCCAGCCGCGTCTGGACCTACCAGTGGGGCGACTACTTCGTGCAGCATCACTACTGCCCGGTGTGCGGGATGGGGACGCACTCCGAGATGCCCGGCTTCGAAAACGGCGAGCCCGACTTCGACAACCCGAGGATCGCCGTGAACGCCCGGCTGTTCGAGGACACGTTCTGGGAAACGCTGCCCGTGAAGCACGTCAACGGGCGGCAGGACTGGTGAGCGGCGGCGAATAGTCGGTCAGCCGCAGGGTCCGGTCCTCGATCGTCCCGACCAGTCGGCCGTGCCGCGCGCCGGTCACCCGCTTGATCTCCGCCCATTCCGGATCGGCCATGAAGGCGGCCCAGGCGGCCTTCATCGTCGGCTCGTCCTTCCACTCCAGCAGGTAGACGAACTCGGTCTTCCCCTCGAAGCGGGTCTCCCACATCGACAACACCTTGAAACCGTGGCGGGCCATGATCCGCGCGCCGTGGTCGCGGAACCGGTCGTGGAAGGCCTGCTTGTTGCCGTCGAAGATCTCGTAGATCCGCAGCTGCTGTACCGGCTGGGCGGCAGCGGGCCAGGCGAGCGCGGCGGCCAGGGCGGCGAGGGCGAGGGACTTCATGCGGCGCTCCCGATGCGAACCTCTGGGAGATAGGCGCCCCGGGGCGGTTGGCTAGAGGCTGGTCGGCCGCATTCCGCGGTCCTTGTACCGCAGGAACGGCTTCGGCCGGCTGGGGTCCTCCATCCGGGCCACGGCCTCCTTGATCATCAGGCGCGTGACCGTCGGCAGCGGCAGGCTCATGGCGTCGTCGAAGTCGACCCAGTCGATCTCCTCCAGTTCGCCGCAGTCCGGCTGGCGCTCCAGGCTGGTGAGCCGCTCGGCGTCGGCCATCAGGAACCAGGTGTCGAACCGCTTGCCCACAGCCGGCGGGGTGATGGCCCGGGCGACCACGTCCATGGCCTCCAGGTCCGGCAGCACGCCCTGGGCGGCGAAGGTGCTCCACGGGCCCCGGGCGCGCGCCTGGCCGGGCCGGGCCAGCAGCAGGCCCGCTTCCTCCCAGGTTTCGCGCACGGCGGCCAGGGCCAGCGCCCGGCCGCGTCCCGTGGGCAGGTAGCGGTCGAAAAGGCCGCCCACATCGGGCCGCAGGTCCGTAGCGTACGGGGCGCGGTAGTCCGCGCGGTCGATCCGGCCGCCCGGGAACACCCAGCGGTCGGGCATGAAGCTGTGGCCGCCGTGGCGCTTGCCCATCAGGACGCGCGGCTTGGCGGCGTCCCGGCGGATGATCATCACCGTGGCGGCGTTTTTCGGGCGCACGGCTCGCTGGCCGGGCACGCGCGGCGGTCCCTCGGGTTTTGATACCCCATCTTCGGATTTCGGCGGCGCGGTTGTGGTCATGAAACAACTGTATGGCCTCGCCGGTCGGCGAGGGAAGGGCGCCGTGGCGGAAGGCCGCTGGCCGGTCTGAAGGTCAGCGCCGCTTGCCGCCCATCTTCTTCTTGCGGCCGGTCCGGATGCCGGGCGGGCGGCCGCTCTTGGGCTTGCCGGGCCCGCCGCCGGGCCGGCGGTCGCCGCGGGCGCGCATGCCCAGGCGCGGGCGCGGCGCGGTCTTGTCGGGCGGCGCGGGCTCGCTCAGCATCTCGAACACCAGCCCGCCGGTGATGGGCGTGGCCTCCTCCAGCCGCACCTCCACCGTCATGCCCAGGGGCCAGCGCGCGCCGGACCGCTCGCCCACCAGGGCGTGGCTGCGGTCGTCGTGGATGAAGAACTCCCCGCCTAGCTTGGAGATCGGCACCAGGCCGTCGGCGCCCGTCTCGGCCAGCCGAACGAACAGGCCGAAGCGGGTGACGCCGGTGATCCGCCCCGTGAACTCCGCCCCGACCCGGTCGGCCAGGAAGGCGGCTACGTAGCGGTCGGTGGCGTCGCGCTCGGCTGCCATGGCCCGGCGCTCGGCGAAGGTGATGACCTCCGCCGTATCCTTCATGGTGGCGATATCGCGGTCCGACAGGCCGTCGCCGCCCAGGCCAAGGGCCGTCACCAGCGCCCGATGCACGATCAGGTCGGCGTAGCGGCGGATCGGCGAGGTGAAGTGGGCGTACTTGGCCAGGTTCAGGCCGTAGTGGCCGATGTTGTCCGTCGAATAGACCGCCTGCATCTGGGTGCGCAGGACCACCTCGTTGACGATGTCCGCGTGCGGCCCTTCGCGGGTCTCCTCCAGCAGGCGGTTGAAGCGCTCGGTGCGCGGCGCCTCGCCCTTGGTCCAGGGCAGGCCGAGCGTGGACAGGAAGTCCACCAGCGCCTGGATCTTCTCCTGGCTGGGCTGGTCGTGGATCCGGTAGATCAGCGGGGTCTTCTTCTGCTCCAGGGTCTCGGCGGCGCTGACGTTCGCCTGGATCATGAACTCTTCGATCAGCTTGTGCGCCTCCAGGCTGGGGCGCGGCGTGATCTGGGCGATCTCTCCCTCGCGGTTGATGCTGATCTTCCGCTCCAGGCTCTCGATGGCCAGGGGCGAGCGGGCGTCCCGACCCTTCTTCAGGCAGGCATAGGCGGCCCACAGGGGTTTCAGCACGGGGTCCAGCAGCGGGCCGGTCTTGTCGTCCGGCTGGCCGTCGATGGCGGCCTGGGCCTGCTCGTAAGAGAGCTTCGCCGCCGAGCGCATCAGCCCGCGGACGAACTTGTGGCTGCGCTTGCGGCCGTCCGCGCCGAAGACCATCCGCACGGCCATGGTGGCGCGGTTCTCGCCCTCGCGCAGGGAGCAAAGGCCGTTCGAGAGCCGCTCGGGCAGCATCGGCTCCACCCGATCGGGGAAATAGACGCTGTTGCCCTTGTCCCGGGCGATGCGGTCCAGTTCCGAGCCCGCCCGCACATAGGCGGCCACGTCCGCGATCGCGACCCAGCAGATCCAGCCGCCGGGGTTCTTGGGGTCGTCGTCCGGCTGGGCGTAGACCGCGTCGTCGTGGTCGCGGGCGTCCTGCGGATCGATGGTGATCAGCGGCACGTCGCGCAGATCCTCGCGGCCGCCCAGCGTCGGCGGCTGGGCGGCTTCCGCCTCGGCCTCGGCGCCCTCGGAAAAGCCGGTGGGAATGCCGTGGGCGTGGATGGCGATGATCGAATAGGCCCGCGGCTCGTCCTCGCGGCCGACCACCTCCAGCAGCTTGCCGCGTTTCGGGCCATACCGCGGGCCGTGCGGCTCCACCTGCGCCAGGACCAAGTCGCCGTCGCGCACGTCCTCGCCCTCCGGCAGGACCAGGGTGTCCTTGGACTTGCGGTCGACCGGCTCGACGCGGATCTCGCGGCGCGCCTTGCGGACCACGCCCAGGATGCGGTGCGCGCTCTGGCCCAGGCGCTTGATCGGCCGCGCCTCGGTCTCGCCGGTCTCCAGCGTGACGAACCGAACCAGCAGCCGGTCGCCCAGGCCGGGCGCGCCCCCGCGCGCATCGCCGCCGGGCGCCAGCGGCACGAGCGGCGCGTCCTCGCCGCGGGTCAGCCGCACCAGGAGGTCGCCGTCGGTGGTCCGCTCGGCCACGTCGGCGACGCCCACCTCGGGCAAGGCGCCGGCCTCTGCGAAGCCCTTGCGGCCGCGCTTGCCCAGCGCGCCCTCCGCCTCCATCGTCTGGAGCAGGCTGCGCAGCACGCGGCGGTCCTCGCCTTTCAGCCCGAAGGCGCGCGCGATCGCGGCCTTGTCGGTCTCGCCGCTCTCGCGGATGAACTTCAGCAGGGTCTCTCGGTCGGGCACGCCTTTCGCAAAGCGGGTCGACTTCGGCATCTTGGATCGGGCCATCGGTCGTGCTTAGCACCTTTGGCGGCTCAGCGGAGGAACGGAAGATGCTCGCCGGCGCGCATAGGTTCCCAGGCCAGGACCAGGTCGTCTACGGCCGTCCCGCCGCGGAGGTGGTGCGCGAACTGGCGAAAGCCTGGGGCGCCGGCCGGATCCTGCTGACCACGACCCGGTCGCTGAGAGATGGCCTGGCCGCAGTGATGGCGGCAGATCTTGGCGATCTCTGCATCGGCGTGTTCGGCGACATCGGCGCCCACTCGCCGCGAGAGGGCGTCATCCGGGGGGCCGCTGAGGCTCGGCGGACGGGCGCCGACCTTATGGTGGCCGTGGGCGGCGGCTCGGTGATCGACGCCACCAAGGTCATGCAACTCTGCCTTTGGGCGGGGCTGGAGCGTGCGGAGGAGCTCGACGCCTATCGCGCCGGGCGCGGGCCAGGCCGCGTCGAGGTCGCGAAGGTCGCCCCCGGCGTGCGGTTCATCGCCGTTCCGACGACGCTCTCCGCCGCCGAGTTCACGCCCTTCGCGGGCGTCAGCGATCCGGCTCGCCGCGTGAAGGAGGGCTACACCCACCCGTTGCTGGCGCCGCGGGCGGTGGTGCTGGATCCGGCCATGACCCTGGCCACCCCGCCGCGCCTTTGGGGCTCCACAGGCATGAAGGCGGTGGATCATGCGGTCGAACAGCTCTGCCACCCGGTGCGCGCGCCGTATGCCGACGCCCTGGCCGCCGACGGGCTCAAGCGCCTCGCGCGCGGGCTCACCGCCAGCCAGGCCGATCCTGGAGACCTCGACGCCCGGCTCGAATGCCAGTTCGGCATGTGGCTCGCCATCAGCGGGGTGGGGTCTGGACGCGGCATGGGGCCCAGCCACGCCATCGGCCACACCCTGGGCGGCAGCTATGGCGTCCCCCACGGGATCACCTCCTGTGTGATTTTGCCCGCGGTCCTGGCCTGGACCCATGACGCCGCCCTGGCGCCGCAGGCCCTGGTCAGCGACCTCCTGGGGTATCCGGGCTCGGCCGCAGACGCGGTGCGCCGGCTCGCCGATGGCCTCGACCTGCCGACCGACCTCAAGAGCGTGGGCATCCTTCGCAAGGACTTCGCGGCCATCGCCGAGCACACGATGCATGACGCCGGCGTGCGCTTCAGCCCGCGCCCCATCACCGGGCCGCAGGACATCGTCGAGATCCTGGAACTGGCGGCAGACTAGGCCTTCAGGAACGCGATCATGGCCGGGTACGCGGCGCGATCCTGCAGCATGAACAGGTGTCCTCCGTCGAAGAAGCGCAGTTCCGCCCCCGGAATCCGACCCGCCATCTTCTCCAGCGTCTCGGGCAGGGCGATGCCGTCGTAGCGGCCCCCGGCCACCAGGACGGGGCAGGCGATGTCCGGAAGCCGGTCCCAGGTGTCGTGCGCGGCCCGGGCCTCCAGTTGGCGATGCGCGCCCTCGGCCCTGCCGGGCTCGCCCGCGAACGGGTCGGCGGCGGTGAGTTGGACGAGGTTGGCGTACGCCTCGGGGTGGGCGGCGGCCCAAGCGGCGTCGCGGCGGGTGTCGCTGATCGGGATCAGGTGGCGGGCCCGGGCCTCGCCCTTCAGGTCCTCGATCTCGTGGAAGGGATACGAGGCGCCGCCTTCGCCGCCCGGCGAGGTGCAGGCCAGCACGAGGCGCCTCACCCGCGACGGATGCCGCAGCGCCAGCTCCTGGGCCACCATTCCACCAAAGGAGACGCCCAGAACCAGGGCCTCCTGCCAACCCACGTGATCCAGCAGCGCGGCGGCGTCGTCCGCATAATCGGCCATGGAATAGGGTGCGTCCGGCTTGTCCGTCCGCCCCAGGCCTCGCTGATCATAGGCCAGCAGGTCGAAGGTTCGGGACAGCGGCGAGGCGAACACGTTCGGCTGCACCCGCAGGTCGCCGCCGGTCCCCGAGATGAACAGCAGCGGCGGCCCTTCGCCGGCGCGCTGGTAGTGAAAATTCAGGCCATTGAGGGTCGCGGTGGGCATCGCCGCAGGTTGGGGTCAGACGCGCGCCGCGTCCAGGATCAGCTCGGCGACCTGCCGCGCATGGCTGACGATCGCCAGGTGCCCGGCGTCCAGTTCGATGGTCTTCGCCTTCATCCGCCCCGCCATGAACCGCTGCAGGTCCGGGTTGATCGTGCGGTCAAGTTTCGAGACCTGATAGAAGCTGGGCTTGGTTCGCCAGGCCGCCTGGGTGACCCGGGCTTGGAACAGCTGGTCCGAGATGCGGCCCTGGACGGCGAACAGCACCCGCGCCTTGGCGGGTTCAACCCCATTGGCGAAGTCGCGCATGAAGGCCACCGGGTCGGCGAACGCCCCGTAGCCGCTGGCGAAGACTACCCCGGCGCTCGCGGGCGCGGCCGGATAGGTCTTGGCGAGCGCGGTGTAGTCCTCGCCCGCGTCGGGCGCCCGGGCTGCGCAGTAGACGAGGGCGGAGACCTTCGGGTCGAGGCCCGTCTCGGTGATCACCTCGCCGCCGTACGAATGGGCGACCAGCACGGTGGGGCCGTCCTGCAGCGCCAGGATGCGGCGAGTGTAGTCGCAGTCCTCCGCCAGGGTGCGGAGTGGGTTCTGCACGGCCGTGACCTTCAGGCCTGCGTCCAGCAGACGCGGGATGACCTCCGACCAGCACGACCCGTCGGCATAGGCGCCATGGACCAGCACGACGTTGCGGGCGCGTAGAGGCGCGGCCGCGTGCGCCGCGCCGGCTGAAGCCGCGGCCGAAACACCCAGGACGAAGCTCCGGCGATCCATCACACGGCCCTCCTTGCGGTGACCGGCATGATGGGATCGAAGCGGCGCGAGCGCCAGCCGCTAGAACGGCGTCTCGTCATCGGTGATGGCCGCCGCGACGGGAGCTTTCTTCGCCGCCGGCTTCTTCGCCGCGGCCTTCTTCTTCGCTGCCGGGTTCGTCTTGGCCGTGGCCTTCGCCTCGCCGTCGACCTTGGCCTTCGCCGCGCGCGCCGGCTTCTTCGCCTTCTTGCCGCCGCCCTTGGCCTCGCGCTCGGCGATCAGGGCCACCGCCTGCTCCAGCGTCACCGACAGGGGATCGGCGCCGCGCGGGACATTGGCGTTGGTCGAGCCGTGCTTGATGTAGGGGCCATAGCGGCCGGACAGCACGCGGATCGGCTGGCCGTCTGCCGGGTGGGCGCCCAGTTCCTTCAGCGCCGCCGCCTCGGCCCCGCCTCGGCGGCCGGCCCGCTTGGTGGCGATCAGGTCGACGGCGCGGTTCACGCCCACGTCAAACACCTCGTCCGCCGTCGGCAGGTTGGCGTAGGTGCCCTCGTGCAGCACGAACGGCCCGAAACGGCCGATGCCGGCCAGGATCGGCTTGCCGTCCTCAGGGTGTTTGCCCACTTCGCGCGGCAGGCGCAGCAGGCGCAGGCCCTTCTCCAGGTCCATGTCGGGCGCCGACCAGCCCTTCGGCAGGCTGGACCGCTTAGGCTTCTCGCCTTCGCCGAGCTGGACGTAGACGCCGAAGCGGCCGGTCTTCAGGAACACGGTCTCGCCCGTCACCGGGTCGATCCCCAGCTCCCGGTCGCCCGTGGCGCCGTCCTCGCCCTCTTCGGCGACGGTGAGCGGCCGGGTGTGGCGGCATTCCGGATAGTTCGAGCAGCCCAGGAACGGCCCGTACTTGCTGCTCTTCAGGCCCATCCGGCCGGTGTTGCAGACCGGGCAGGCGCGCGGGTCACTGCCGTCCGGCTTGTCCGGGAAAAGGTGCGGGCCCAGTGTCTTGTCGAGCGCCGTCAGCACGTCGCTCATCCGCAACTCGGCGGTCTCGCCGATCTTGGCGTTGAAGTCGTTCCAGAACTCGCGGAGGAGGACCTTCCAGTCCAGGTCGCCGGCGGACACGAGGTCGAGCCGTTCTTCCAGGCCGGCCGTGAAGTCGTATTCCACGTAGCGGGCGAAGTATTCTTCCAGGAAGCCGATCAGCAGGCGGCCCTTGTCCTCGGGCACGAACCGCTGCTTCTCCATCCGCACATAGGCGCGGTCGCGCAGCACGGTCAGGATCGAGGCGTAGGTCGAGGGCCGGCCGATGCCCAACTCCTCCAGCTTCTTGACCAGGCTGGCTTCGGAATAGCGCGGCGGCGGCTCGGTGAAGTGCTGGTCGGCCTTGGCCGAGCGGACCTTGGCGTCGGCGCCCTCGGCCACCTGCGGCAGGCGGCCGCCTTCCTCGTCCTCCGGGTCGTCCTGGCCTTCTTCGTAGACGGCGAGGTAACCGGGGAAGGTCACCACCTGGCCGGTGGCGCGCAGGCCGGTCTTTCCGTCCGCGCTCTCCAGGTCGATGGTCGTCCGCTCGATCCGGGCGCTTTCCATCTGCGAGGCGATCATCCGCTTCCAGATCAGCTCGTAGAGGCGGCCAAGGTCCCCCTCCAGCCGCAGCTTGCCCGGATTGCGGGCCAGGCTGGTCGGGCGGATGGCTTCGTGGGCTTCCTGGGCGTTCTTGGCCTTGCTGGAATAGAAGCGCGGCTTCTCGGGCACGTACTCCTTGCCATAGAGGCCGCCGATCACGCCGCGGGCCTCGTCCAGCGCCTCGGGCGCGGTCTGCACGCCATCGGTCCGCATGTAGGTGATGAGACCCACGGTCTCGCCGCCGATGTCGATGCCCTCGTACAGCTTCTGCGCCGTCTGCATGGTCCGCTGGGCGTTGAAGCCCAGTTTCCGGGCGGCTTCCTGCTGCAGGCTGGAGGTCGTGAAGGGCGGGGGCGGGGACCTGCGGCCGGGCTTGCGCTCCAGGGCCGCCACCTTGAACGTCGCGGCCTTGACCGCGTCGCGGGCGGCGAAGGCGCTCGTCTCGTTGGCCAGGTCGAATTTGGTGAGGCGCTTGCCCTCGTGCTTCACGAGGCGGGCGGTGAAGGGGTCGCTGCCGGCGGAAACCTCGGCCTCGACGGTCCAGTACTCCTGGGTCTTGAAGCGCTCGATCTCGAGCTCGCGGTCGACGATGATGCGCAGGGCCACGGACTGCACCCGGCCCGCGGACTTCGCCCCCGGCAGCTTGCGCCAGAGCACGGGCGAAAGGGTGAAACCCACCAGATAGTCCAGGGCCCGGCGGGCCAGGTAGGCCTCGACCAGCTCCATGTCGAGGTCACGCGGATTGGCCATCGCCTCGGTGACGGCCGCCTTGGTGATGGCGTTGAAGACCACGCGCTGGACCGGCACGTCCTTCAGGCCGCGCTTCTTGTTCAGCACCTCCATCACGTGCCACGAGATGGCCTCGCCCTCGCGGTCGGGGTCGGTGGCCAGGAACAGGCGGTCGGCCGATTTCGCCGCGTCGGCGATCTCGGACAGGCGCTTGGCCGCCTTGCCGTCGACTTCCCACGACATGTCGAAGTCCTCGTCCGGGCGCACCGAACCGTCCTTCGCGGGCAGGTCGCGGACGTGGCCGTAGGAGGCGAGCACCTTGAAGTCGGAGCCAAGGTACTTGTTGATGGTCTTGGCCTTGGCGGGGCTCTCGACGATGACGAGCTTCATCTAGGGTGTGTCTGATCCAAAAGAGCGCGGAAGGTGGGGGTGGTCTTGCGGGCCTGTCAACGGCCCACGACCGCGCGGTCAAGCCAGCCCCTTAAGGGGCTATTCCTTTCACGACCATCCCGCCCGGCAACAAATCGGCCCGACCGGCGAGCGTGAGCTCCATCAGGGCGGCGAAGACGGCCGGGGCGGGCGCGACGGCGGCGCGCACCAGTTCGTCCCGTGAAACGGGGGTCGGCGAGAGGAGGTCGGCCAGCCGCTCGCGCAACCCGTCGTCAGGGTCGGCCGGCGCCGGCTGGAAACGCTCCGGCTCCGGCTCGCGCAGGCCGCCCAGCCCTTCCAGCGCCCGCAGCACGTCCTCGGCCCCTTCGCAGATCGCCGCGCCCTGGCGGATCAGGTCGTTGGTCCCCTTGGCGCGAGGATCGAGGGGCGAGCCCGGCACGGCCAGCACCTCGCGGCCCTGCTCGTTGGCCAGGCGGGCGGTGATCAGCGAGCCGGAGCGGAATTCGGCCTCGACCACGACGACGGCGCGGCTCAGGCCGGCGATGATCCGGTTGCGCCGGGGGAAGTCGCGGGCGACGGCGGCGCGGCCGGGCTGGTTCTCGGACACGACGCAGCCCTGTTCGACAATCCGGGCGTAGAGGTCTCGGTGCTCTGGCGGATAGATGTCGTCGATGCCGCCGCCCAGGACGGCGATGGTCCCGGTGGACAGGGATCCCTCGTGCGCCGCCCCGTCGATGCCCCGCGCCAAACCGGAGGCCACCACATGACCGTCCTGTCCGAGGTCGGCGGCCAGGCCGCGCGCGAACCGCTGGCCGGCGGCGGAGGCGACCCGCGCGCCGACGATGGCCACGACCGTGCGGTCCAGCAGCCGGGGATCGCCCCGCACCCAGATGAGCGGCGGGGGCGGGTCCAGGGCGGCCAGGGTCTGCGGGAACTCCGGCTCGCAGGACGCGATCAGGCGCGCGCCCAGCGCCGCGCCATCCGAGAGTTCCCGATCGGCCTCGGCCTCGCTCGCGATCCGGATGCCCGCCGCCCGGCCGCCGCGACGGGCCAGGTCGGGGAGGGCCGCCAGCGCCAGCGACGCCTCGCCGAACCGTCCGATCAGCTGGTCGAAGGTGACGGCGCCCACGTTCTCGGTCCGCGCCAGCCGCAGCCAGTCACGTCGCTGGGCGTCGGTAAGACGGCGGATCACCCCTGGGAATTCTCCGCGGCCGCCTTTGAGGCGCCTATGCGAGGCTCCTGGCCCTTCAGCAGCCGTCGGATGTTCTCGGCGTGCCGGACATAGACCAGCAGGGCCATGAAGAGCGCCAGCAGCGCGATCGCGCCCGGCCGGCCGAGCAGCAGAGCCACCAGGGGCGCCAGCGCCACCGCGACGAGCGCCGCAAGCGAGGACATCCGGAACAGGAAGGCGACGATCAGCCAGGTCGCCGCGGCGGCCAAGCCCACGGGCCAGGCCGCCGCCAGCAGGGTGCCGAAGAAGGTCGAGACGCCCTTGCCGCCCTTGAAACCCAGCCAGACGGGGAACAGGTGTCCCAGGAACGCCGCTCCGGCGGCCAGGGACGTGAGCACGGCCTGCTGCTCCGCGGTCCCGTCGCGGGTCGCCAGCCACGCCAGCAGCACGGCGACCGCGCCCTTGCCGCCGTCGCCCAGGAGGGTCAGCAGCGCCAGATCCTTGCGGCCGGTGCGCAGGACATTGGTCGCCCCGATGTTGCCGGAGCCGATCGAGCGGACGTCGCCCGCCCCGCCCAGCCGCGTGGCGATCACGCCGAAGGGGATAGATCCCAGCAAATAGCCGCCGACCAGGGCGGCGGCGATCATCACGGCGTTCAAGGACTCTGACATGGACCCTCCCAATCGCCTTGAGTCCTAGCGTGGCTCGCCGTCCGCGTCAGCGCCGGTCTGGGCGAGGCGTGGGCGGACGCCCCAGCCTTAGAGCCATCGCCTGCAATGCGCAAGAACATAACAAGAACTATGGAAGGCGCGCGCCGGCGGCTCGCCTCTAGCCTGTGGAGCGGCGCTCGCTGAAAGTTCTAGTTGTAGTATTAGCTCGCCTATATCGAACGATATACGGTCAAGGTTGTCGGATATTCTGTATATCTCCCAGATATACCCATATTGGGGCGCGCGATCCCAGAATTCAGGGAAAGTTAAAAATCCGCAGGCACACCGTTCAGCGAACAATGTCATTCCCGATCGACGGGAAACGGCAGGAGGAAATCGGCCTATGAAATTCTTCGGAACCGCTTCGGGCGCCAAGGCGGCGGACGCCCACGTGCGCAACCTCGAAGGGATGGTCGCGGCCATCGAGCGGTCGCAGGCGGTGATCGAATTCGAGCTCGACGGGACCATCATCCGCGCCAACAAGAACTTCCTGGACACCCTCGGCTACGTCGAGGGCGAGGTCGCCGGACGCAAGCATGCGATGTTCGTGGATCCGCAGGAGGTGGGTTCGTCGAGCTACCGCGAGTTCTGGCAGACCCTGAACCGGGGCGAGTTCGTCGCCGCCAAGTTCCGCCGCATCGGCAAGGGCGGGCGCGAGGTCTGGATCCAGGCGTCCTACAACCCGATCTTCGACGCTGCCGGCAAGCCGGTCCGGGTGGTGAAGTTCGCCACCGACATCACCGCCACCGAGCACGAGCGGATGCAGAACGACGCCGCGCGGGCGGCGACCGAGAAGGAGCAGAACGAGGTCGTCTCCATCCTGGCCGACGGGCTGAAGCGCCTCTCGATCGGGGACCTGACGGCGACCATCACCGCCGACTTCCAGGGCGCCTACGCCCGGATCAAGGAAGACTTCAACAGCGCGACGTCCAGCCTGCGCTCGGCGATGGGCTCGGTGTTGCACACCACCGGCGCGATCCGTAGCGGCGCGGACGAGATTTCCTCGGCCTCCGACGACCTGTCCCGCCGCACCGAGCAACAGGCCGCGAGCCTGGAGGAGACCGCGGCGGCGCTGGACGAGATCACCGCGACGGTGAAGCGCAGCGCCGAAGGCGCGCAGGAGGCCTCGGCCGTCGCCTCCGGCGCTCGCACCGAGGCGGAGCGTTCCGGCGAGGTGGTGCGCGAGGCCGTGGCCGCCATCCACGACATCCAGCAGAGCTCGGCCAAGATCTCCAACATCATCGGCGTGATCGACGAGATCGCGTTCCAGACCAACCTGCTGGCCCTCAATGCCGGCGTCGAGGCGGCCCGGGCCGGTGAGGCCGGCAAGGGCTTCGCGGTGGTCGCCCAGGAGGTGCGGGCCCTGGCCCAGCGCTCGGCCGAGGCGGCGAAGGAGATCAAGACCCTGATCTCCTCGTCCGGCGCCCAGGTCGACCGCGGCGTGAAGCTGGTGACCGACACCGGCCAGGCGCTGACCGCCATCGTCGAGCGGGTCGCCAGCATCGATGGCCTGGTCTCGGAGATCGCACAGTCGGCCCAGGAGCAGTCGACCGGCCTCGGCCAGGTGAACACCGCCGTGAACCAGATGGACCAGGTGACCCAGCAGAACGCCGCCATGGTCGAGGAGGCCACGGCCGCCGCGGCTCAGCTCAAGCGTGAGGCCGTCGAACTCGGCCAACTGGTGGCCAGGTTCGAGGTGGGCGAACAGGCCCCGGCCGCCGTCCGCGCCGCCCCGGCGCGCCCCGCGGCTTCGCGGCCCCAGAACGACGCCGCAGGCCTGCAGCAGAAACTCCGCGTCGCGGTGGGCGGTGGCGGCGGCGACTGGAGCGAATTCTGATGTCGGCTCCGTTCGAGACGCACGGCGCCGTCGAGCTGATCCTGCTCGAAGTGGCCGGAGCGGACTTCTGCATCGACATCCGCTCGGTGCGCGAGATCCGCGGGTTCACCGCCTCGACCCCGCTGCCCCAGGCGCCGGACTTCGTCCTCGGGGTGATCAACCTCCGCGGCGCGGTGATGCCGGTCCTGGACCTGCGGGCCCGGCTGGGACTGGGCAAGACGGAGGCGTCGGGACGGCACGTCATCGTGGTGGTGCACCATGAAGACCGCCCGGCGGGTCTCCTCGTCGACGCGGTGCAGGAGACGATGATCCTGCCGATCGATCAGCTCCAGCCGCCGCCCCGCTACGAGAGCGGCCCCGGAGAGGCCTTTGTCGACGCCCTGATCCCGCTGGAGGGACGGATCCTCAGCCGGCTGCACGTGCCGTCGCTGTTGCCGCAGGAGGTGCTGGAGGCCGCCTGACCGGACGCTAGCCCGCGTAGACCGTCCGGCCGTCGACGACCGTTCGCAGGACCTTCCCCTGCAACCGGCGGCCGTCGAACGGGGAGTTCTTGGACTTCGACACCAGCTTGTCGGCGTCGATCTTCACCGGCGCGTTCAGGTCGCACAGCACCAGGTCCGCCGGCGCGCCCTTGGCGATCCGGCCGGCCTGCAGCCCCAGAAGGTCGGCCGGCGCGACGGTCACCGTGCGGATCAGGTCGATCAGCGGAATCCGGCCCTCGTGGTGGAAGGCGAGCAGGGCGGCCAGCAAGGTCTGCAGCCCCACGGCGCCAGGGGCGGCCTCGTCGTAGGGCAGGCGCTTGTCCTCGGCCGGGGCGGGCGCGTGCGCCGACACCACCACCTGGATCAGGCCGGAGGCCACCGCCTCGATCACCGCCTGGCGGTCGTCCTCAGACCGCAGCGGCGGGTCCAGCTTGCAGAAGGTGCGGTAGTCGCCGATGTCGATCTCGTTGAACGACAGGTGGTTGATCGAGGTCGTCGCCGTTACCGCTAGGCCGCGGTCTCTAGCCCGCTTCAGGCTCTCCAGCGCCGCTGCCGTCGTGATCTGGTCGACGATCAGCCGCGCGCCAGTCAGCTCGGCCAGCGCCAGGTCGCGTTCCAGCATGATCTTCTCGGCGATGGCGGGCACGCTGGGCAGGCCCATGCGCGCGGCGAACTCGCCGGACGTCGCGGCCGCGCCGGCGGACAGCCAGGGGTCCATCGGCCGGTGCGCGACCGGCGTGTCGAACGCCTTGGCGTACATCAGCACCCGTTGGAACACCTTGGAGTCCACGATCGGCCGGTCCGCGTCGGTCACATAGAGGCACCCCGCCTCGTGCATCAGGCCGATCTCGGCCATCCGCTGGCCTTCGCAGCCCTTTGTGGCGGCGCCGGCGGGATAGACATTGACCAGTTCGATGTCCCGGGCCCGGCGCAGGATGAAGTCGACCACCGACGGCTCGTCCATCACCGGGTGGGTGTCGGGCTGGACCACCATGGTGGTCACGCCGCCGGCCGCGGCGGCCGTGGCGGCGGACTTCAAAGTCTCCTTGGGCTCGGCCCCCGGCTCGCCGGTCTTCACCCGGATGTCGATCAGGCCGGGGATCAAGAGGGCGCCGCCGGCGTCCACCACCTCGACGTCGGCGGAGAGGGCGCCCGGCTCGCCGCCGCGCACGACGTCGGCGATCACACCCTCGGTGACGATGACGCTGCCGGGACCGTCATAGCCGCTCGCCGGATCGACGATGCGGGCGTTGGTGAAAGCGACAGGACGCATCAGCGGTCGTTCTCCAGCCGCGCGGCCAGCGAGGTCAGCACCGCCATGCGCGCGGCGACGCCCATCTCCACCTGATCCTGTATCAGGCTGACCGACAGGTCGTCCGCCACCTCGGAGTCGATCTCGACCCCGCGGTTCATGGGCCCAGGGTGCATCACCCGCACGTGCGAGGCGGCGTGGGCCAGCTTCTCCCGGTCCAGGCCGAAGAATCGGAAGTATTCCCGTTGCGACGGCGCCATGACCCCGTCCATCCGCTCGAGCTGCAGGCGCAGCATCATCACGACGTCGCACCCGGCGATGCCTTTGCGCATGTCGTGGAAGACCTCGACGTTCCAGCGGTCCGCGGCCGGCGGGATCAGGGTGGGCGGGCCGACCAGGCGCACGTTCGCGCCCAGCATCTGCAGGAGGGCGATGTTGGACCGCGCGACGCGGCTGTGCAGGACGTCGCCGCAGATCGCCACCTTCAGGCCGGAGATGTAGCCGAAGGCCCGCCGCATCGACAGCGCGTCCAACAGCGCCTGGGTCGGGTGCTCGTGCTGGCCGTCGCCGGCGTTGATCACCGAACAGCCCACCTTCTGCGACAGCAGGCTGGCCGCGCCCGACGAGGCGTGACGCACCACCAGCAGGTCGGGTTGCATGGCGTTCAGCGTCACGGCCGTGTCGATCAGGGTCTCGCCCTTGGAGATCGAGGAGGAGCGGGGGCTCATATTGACCACGTCGGCGCCCAGCCGCTTTCCGGCCAATTCGAACGAGCTCTGGGTGCGGGTCGAGTTCTCGAAGAACAGGTTCATCAGCGTCCTGCCCTTGAGCAGGTCCAGCTTCTTCGAGGTCTGGCGGTTCAGGCTTACGAACCCGTCCGCGAGATCCAGCAGGTTCGCGACCTCCACTTCGTTGAGGTCGGTGGCGGACAGGAAGTGGCGTTTGGGGAACGAGAAGGTCCGCTGCAGGACCTCGTTCAGACCGGGGGGCGCGGCGCTCATTAAAGCGCGGTCTTAGAGCGGCGCGGGCGGCAAGGGAAGCGAGCGCAACGCCCGATCCCCAACTTCCTCAGCCTGCGCCGTTGCGAAGCTGCGCCGCCGGCCCCTACATCCAGGCCAACCATTTCCGGGGGAAACCGATGACCGTCTGCCTGTTCACCTTCGTCGAGCTCTATTCCAAGGGCCTTGGCACGCTCGACAACCTGCTCAACAAGGGCGCCGCCTTCGCCGCGTCCAAGGGCGTGTCCGAGGCTGACATGCTGGACTGGCGCCTGGTCGACGACATGCACCCGCTGCGCTTCCAGGCCAATGTGGTGCTCAACATCGGCCGCCAGTGGCCGGCGCGCGTGGCCGGGTTGCCGGTCCCGGCGGACGTGGCGGAGGGCCTGGACCTGGCGGGCTACAAGGCCGCCATCGCCGACGCCAAGGCCTATCTCGCCGGCCTGAAGGCCGAGCAGTTCGAAGGGCGGGACCAGGTTCCGATCACGTTCAACCTCGGCCAGTTCGAGCCGACGCTTCCGGCCGGCCAGTGGCTCTCCGGTTTCGCCACGACCAACTTCTATTTCCACCTCTCCACGGCCTACGGGATCCTGCGCCACAAGGGCGTCCAGATCGGCAAGCCGGACCTTTTCGCCGGCGGGCTCTGATCGCGCCCCCACCGTCTCGCCGCTCACGCGGCGATCCACCTCCCCCGCGTCGCGGGGGAGGAGCTGTGTGGGTCAGGCGGCGTTCCGCAACCTGTCCAGCGCCCCCTGGAGGATCCAGGCGGCGGCGGCCTTGTCGACCACCTCGGCGCGGCGGGCGCGGGTGGTGTCCGCCTCGTCGATCAGCATGCGGTTCACCGCCATCGAGCTCATCCGCTCGTCCCAGAAGGCGATGGGCAGGTCCTTGAGGCGCAGGATGTTGCGGGCGAAGGCGCGGCAGGACTGGGCCCGCGCGCCCTCGGTCCCGTCCATGTTCACCGGCAGGCCGATGACGATGGCCTGGGCCTCGCGGCTCTCCATCAGCTTGAACAGGGCGTTCGCATCGTCCGTGAACTTGGTCTTGCGGATGAGCTGCAGGGGGCTGGCGATCGAGCGACCGGCGTCCGAGACCGCGACACCGATGGTCTTCTCGCCCAGGTCGAGGCCCACGACGGCCGCGTAGCGGGGCAGGAGGGCGGGGAGGTCCAGCAGATCGACAACGGCCATGTCGCGCGTCCTAGCACGAAACCCGGATGCAGCTTCCCCCTCGGCGTTTTCGCGTACCGGCGCTGCAAACTCGCGCATTGTGGCGCTTCGACGCGTCGGCGTATCAGCGGTCTCCCGAATGACGAAGGAGAACGCCGTGGTGAACCGTCACCCGATCTGGCCGACTAAGACCCGCGACCTGCACAACCACCACATGGATTCCACCATCTGGGACCGCTTCGCCTTCCGCGACGACGACGTCATCGTGGCCACCTATGCGAAGTCCGGCACCACCTGGACCCAGCAGATCGTCGGCCAGCTGGTCTTCGCCGGCGCGCCTGACGTACCCATCAGCGACATTTCGCCCTGGCTGGACCTCAGGATCATGCCGCCGGATACGCTGGCGCAGCTCGAGGCCCAGACGCACCGCCGGATCGTCAAGACCCACCTGCCGCTGGACGCCCTGACGTTCTCGCCCAAGGCCCGCTACCTGTACGTGGCCCGCGACGGCCGCGATGTGCTGTGGAGCCTCTACAACCACCACGCCAACGCCAACGACCTTTGGTACGAGCTGCTGAACGAGACGCCCGGCCGGGTCGGCCCGCCGATCGGCCGGCCCGATCCCGACATCCGCCGCTACTTCCTGCACTGGCTGGAGAACGACGGGCAGCCGTTCTGGTCCTACTGGGAGAACATCGCGACCTGGTGGGCGGCCCGCGACCTGCCCAACGTGCGGCTGGTCCATTTCAACTCCCTGAAATCCGATCCCGAGTCCGAGATGCGGGCGATCGCCGACTTCCTGGAGTGCGACATCCCCGAGGACCGGTGGCCGGCGATCCTGGAGCACTGCTCGTTCGAGTACATGAAGCAGAACGCCCAGAACGTAGCTCCCATGGGCGGCGCGATCTTCGACGGCGGCGCGCAGACCTTCATCAACAAGGGCGTCAACGGCCGCTGGCGCGACGTGCTGACCGCCGAGGACTGCGCGGCCTACGAGGCCCGCGCCCTGGCCGAGCTGGGGCCGGACTGCGCCCACTGGCTGGCCACCGGCCAGGCGGCCGGAACCGCGCGCACCGCGGCCTAAACGCAAGCCGGCGGCGGGGATCGCTTGCAAAGGCGCCCCCGCCGCGGCTAACCCACGCCCTCTGACTTAGGAGGGCCCCATGGCCATCGACGCCGCGACCGTGCGCAAGGTTGCGAGGCTGGCGCGCATCGCCGAGCCGGAAGAGAAGCTGGAGCCGCTCGCCAAGGAGCTCTCCGGCATCATGAACTGGATCGAGCAGCTGAACGAAGTCGACACCGACGGCGTCGAGCCGATGACCACCTCGGTGGCCATGAGCCTGCCCATGCGCGATGACGTCGTCACCGACGGCGGCGATCCGGCCAAGGTGCTGGCCAACGCCCCGAAGACCGCCCGCGACTTCTTCATCGTGCCCAAGGTTGTGGAATAGCCATGTCGGACCTCACCGGGCTCACCCTGAAGGCCGCCCTCGACGGGCTGGCCGCCAAGACCTTCTCGTCGGAAGAGATCACCAACGCGCACCTGGGCGCCATCGAGGCGGCCAGCGCGCTGAACGCCTTCGTCGTGAACACGCCGGACAAGGCGCTCGAGATGGCCAGGGCCTCCGACGCCCGCCGGGCCAAGGGCGAGGCGGGGCCGCTGGACGGCGCGCCGCTCGGCATCAAGGACCTGTTCTGCACCGAGGGCGTGGAGTCCACCGCCGCCTCGAAGATCCTGCGCGGCTTCAAGCCCGTCTACGAGAGCACGGTCACCTCCAACCTGTGGCGCGATGGCGCCGTCATGCTGGGCAAGCTCAACATGGACGAGTTCGCCATGGGCTCGTCCAACGAGACCTCCGCCTGGGGCCCGGTGGTGAATCCCTGGCGCGCGCAGGGCGGCAACGCCGACCTGACCCCGGGCGGCTCGTCGGGCGGCTCGGCCGCGGCGGTGGCGGCGGAGCTCTGCCTGGGCGCCACGGCGACGGACACCGGCGGGTCGATCCGCCAGCCCGCGGCCTTCACGGGCACGGTCGGGATCAAGCCGACCTACGGCCGTTGCTCGCGCTGGGGCATCGTGGCCTTCGCCTCGTCCCTGGACCAGGCCGGCCCGATGGCGCGGACCGTCGAGGACAGCGCCATCCTGCTGAAGTCCATGTCCGGCCACGATGCTAAGGACTCCACCAGCATCGACGCCGAAGTCCCTGATTTCCCGAACTTCTGCGGCAAGTCGGTGAAGGGCCTGCGGGTCGGGATCCCCAAGGAATACCGCGTCGACGGCATGCCGCCCGAGATCGAGAAGCTGTGGGAGCAGGGGATCGCCTGGCTGAAGGAGGCCGGCTGCGAGATCGTGGAAGTCAGCCTGCCGCACACCAAGTACGCGCTGCCGGCCTACTACATCATCGCCCCCGCCGAGGCCTCGTCGAACCTCGCCCGCTACGACGGCATGCGCTACGGCCTGCGCGTCGACGGCGCCAACCTGACCGAGACCTACGAGCAGACCCGCGCCGAGGGCTTCGGCGCCGAGGTGAAGCGCCGGATCCTGATCGGCACCTATGTGCTGTCGGCCGGCTACTACGACGCCTATTACCTCAAGGCGCTGAAGGTGCGCCGGCGCATCGCCGACGACTTCGACCAGGCCTGGCAGAAGGTCGACGCTCTGCTGACGCCCACCGCGCCGTCCGCCGCCTTCGCCCTCGGCGACAAGTCGGACGATCCGGTCGCCATGTACCTGAACGACATCTTCACGGTGACGGTGAACCTGGCCGGCCTGCCGGGCATGAGCGTGCCCGCGGGCGTCGACGCCAATGGCCTGCCGCTGGGGCTGCAGCTCATCGGCCGCAACCTGGACGAGGGCACGCTGTTCTCGCTGGGCTCGGCGATCGAGAAGGCCGCGGACTTCCGCGCCAAGCCGGCGAAGTGGTGGTGAGATCGTTCCTCGCCTTCGGGGGAGGTGGCTCGCCGCGTGGCGGCGAGACGGAGGGGGTCCTCCGCGATCGGGCGGACCCCCTCAGTCAGCTTTGCTGACAGCTCCCCCGACGGGGGGAGCAATTTCAGGATCCTATTGGATCTTGTCGAACTCGGCCTGGATGGCCTTCAGCTTGGCGTCGTCCAGGGCGCCCTGGCTCATCGGCGCGACCTGGGCCAGCGTCATGGTGGCGATCTGGTCGTAGAACTGCGGGATTTCCGGCAGGGCGGCTTCGAGGGCGGCCTTGGCCTTCTCGTTCTTGATGATGTCGCCGATCGGCGTGGATTCGACCGAGAGCTTGCCCGCGGCGGGCGCGGCGGCGGCGTGGTCCTTGTGGTCCTGCGCCAGGGCCGGCGCGGCGACCGCGGCCACGGCGAGCGCGGCGGCGAAAGCGAGAGTCTTCATTTGGGTGTTCCTTTTCCCCGGTCTAAGCGCCGTTAAGACGCGTGGAACTTTGAGTCTATTTCCGGGCATTTGCGCAAGAGGGCATCTGCACGCGCTTCCCGTCCGGCCCGGGCGGCGCTAGTACGCGGGCATGAACGACGCGACCAACGCCAAGCAGATCCAGGGCCGCACCGGCCCCTGGGAGATCGTCCTCGGCCTCGAGGTGCACGCCCAGGTGTCGTCCAACGCCAAGCTGTTCTCGGGCGCCGCCGTCGGCGCGGGGGCCGCGCCCAACGTCCAGGTCAGCCTGGTGGACGCCGCCATGCCCGGCATGCTGCCCGTCATCAACCGCCACTGCGTGGAGCAGGCGATCAAGACGGGCCTGGGGCTGAAGGCCAAGATCAACCAATGGTCGCGCTTCGACCGGAAGAACTATTTCTATCCCGATCTGCCCCAGGGCTATCAGATCAGCCAGTTCAAGGACCCCGTCGTGGGCGAGGGCGAGGTCACCGTCGAGCGCGACGACGGCTCCACCTTCACGGTGCGGATCGAGCGGCTGCACCTGGAGCAGGACGCCGGCAAGCTGCTGCACGACCAGGAGCCGAACGCCACCTGCGTGGACCTGAACCGCGCCGGCACGGCCCTGATGGAGATCGTCTCCCGGCCCGACATGCGCACCTCGGAAGAGGCCGCGGCCTATGTGAAGAAGCTGCGGACGATCCTGATCTATCTCGGGACCTGCGACGGCGACATGGAGAAGGGCAATCTGCGCGCCGACGTGAACGTCTCGGTCTGCCGCCCCGGCGCCTACGAGAAGTACCGTGAGACCGGCGATTTCAGCCACCTGGGCACCCGCTGCGAGATCAAGAACGTCAACTCGTTCCGCTTCATCCAGCAGGCGATCGAGTACGAGGCCCGACGCCAGATCGAGATCCTGGAGGATGGCGGCAAGATCGACCAGGAGACCCGCCTGTTCGACACGGTGAAGGGCGAGACGCGCTCCATGCGCTCGAAGGAAGAGGCGCACGACTACCGCTACTTCCCCGACCCCGACCTCTTGCCGCTGACGCTGGATCCGGCGTGGATCAAGCGGATCGAAGAGGGCCTGCCCGAACTGCCCGACGCCAAGAAGGCCCGGCTGCAGTCGCAGTACGGGCTGTCGGCCTATGACGCGGGCGTCCTGATCATCGACCAGGCCCGCGCCGACTTCTACGAGGCGGCGGCCAAGGGCCGCGACGCCAAGCTGGTGGCCAACTGGGTGACCAACGACCTGGCCGCCCGCCTGACCGCCGGCGGCCTCGACATCGCCGACTCGCCGATCAAGCCCGCGGCCGTCGCTGAGCTCGTCCAGCTGATCGAGGAGGGGGTGATCTCGTCCAAGATCGCCAAGGACGTCTTCGAGCGCATGTGGGCGGGCGAGGGCAGTCCTGCGGAGATCGTCGAGAAGCAGGGCCTGAAGCAGGTCAGCGACACCGGCGAGCTGGAAAAGATCATCGACGACCTGATCGCCGCCAACCCCGGCCAGGCCGCCCAGGTGAAGGAAAAGCCCCAGGCGATCGGCTGGTTCGTGGGCCAGGTGATGAAGGCCACCGGCGGCAAGGCCAACCCGGGCGTGATCAACCAGCTTCTGAAGAGCAAGCTGGAAGCCTAGGCGTCAGTCCACCCGGTCGAAGATCCGGCCGCTGCCCATCTCGACCAGGGCGAAGCCGTTGCCCATCCGGACCCAGGCATAGCCCTGGGGCGGGGGCCGCAGGCGATAGCGCCGGTAGTCGCCCACCACGTCGCCGCGATAGCCGTCGGGCACGTAGCCGCGCCGCACGCCCGGCGCCGGACGCATGTAGTTGGGCCGCGGCCCCTGCATGTAGTCGGGACGTCCGCGGTCGTCGTCGCGCCGCCGCTCCTCGTAGCGCGGACGCTCGTCCACGTAGCGGGGGCGGTCGTCGTCGTAGCGCGGGCGGTCGCGGCCGCGGTCGCCCCGCTCGCGGCGCTCCTGTCCTCCGCCGCGCCGCTCATAGCCGCGCTCTGGGCCGCGCCCACGGCTCTCCTGTCGCTCGGCGCGCCGGCCCTGGTCGCCGTCGCGGGCGAGGGCGGGCGCCGCCAGGGGCATGGCCGCCGCCACGCTGGCCGCCGCCGCCATCAGGAGGATCAGACGCTTCATCTTGGCATCGAGCATGGCGGGAACTGGCTGAACTCTCCCTGAACGCCGTCGCCCGATCAGAACGACGTTGGCTGCGACATCTACGCCGTATCGCCCGCCCCCCGAAAGACGGAACGCGTGGGACGCACGCCGGCGCCACTCCAGGTCGAAGGGGTGCGGTCGAATGTCCCAGGGGCGAATCCTGACGATTCCACAACGGCGGCCTTAACCATGTGTTCAGCGCAAGCTTGGTTTTCTTCCGCCTGTGGATCGGTCAGGGGCTCGAAAATCGAGGCCGCCGGTTCGACGAGGATAGAAACCATGCTGGCGAGCATCGACATGAAGTCCGACGCCCTGCCGCTGCCGACTCCGGACGCGACGGGCGACGAGTTGTTCCGTATGGGCCTGCTGTATTCCACGGGCCAGGGCGGCGCGCCGCTCGACTACGTCTCGGCGCACATGCTGTTCAACCTGGCCGCCATGCGCGGCTCGATCGAGGCCAAGGTCTACCGCAAGGAGATCGCCCACGAGATGGCCTCGGAAGACGTCGCCGAGGCCCAGCGCCAGGCCCGCCAGTGGCTGGCCCAGGGCTGAGCTGAAGTCCGGTCTGGCCGCCACGCGATTTTGGCGGCCGCGACCGGCTAGGCAGAGCGGCCATCGTCCGCTAAGAACCGCCCTCCCGCGGGCGCCACGGCGCCTGCGAGCCGGTGACGTGGCCGAGTGGCTGAAGGCAACGGTTTGCTAAATCGTCATACTCGAAAGGGTATCGAGGGTTCGAATCCCTCCGTCACCGCCACTTCTTCCTGACAATCCGGCATCCCCTTCCGCGCCCAACGGGGCTTGGATGACGCCGCGTCCGGCGTGATCCTGTCCGTTCGGCGCCGCGTCAGACGGCGCGCGAAGGGTGGACGCATGGCAAGCTACGATCTGGTCGTCGTGGGCGGCGGCATCGGCGGATCGGCGCTGGCGACCGTGATGGCGCGGGCTGGGCGCTCGGTTCTGCTGCTGGAGCAGTCCGAAGTCTACGAGGACCGAGTCCGCGGCGAGTGGATCGCGCCCTGGGGCGTCGATGAGGTGAAGCGCCTGGGCCTCTACGACCTGTTGCGGGACGCCGGCGGCCACCACATCACCCGCCACGTCACCTACGATGAGCACGTCGACCCGGCGATCGCCGAGGCGGCGCCCACGCCGCTGGGACTGTTCCGCGAGGGCGTGCCGGGGCCCCTGTGCCTGGGCCATCCGCACCATTGCCAGACGCTGTTCGACGCCGCCGCCGCGGCCGGGGCCGAAACCCTGCGCGGCGTGCGGGTGATCGAGGTGCGGGCGGGCGCGGAGCCGCGTGTGACCTACGAGGTCGGCGGCGAGACGCGAACCGCCGCGGCCCGCCTGGTGGTCGGGGCGGACGGCCGGACCTCCCAGGTCCGGGAGGCCGCGGGCATCGTCCTGCATCAGGACCCGCCGCATCACTGGTTCGCCGGGCTGCTGGTCGAGGGCGTCGAGGAGTGGCCGGCCGACCTGCAGGCCATCGGCACGGAGGGTGACTTCGGCTTCCTGGCGTTTCCGCAAGGCGGCGGACGGGTGCGGGTCTATGGCGGCTACGCCCTGGACGAGGCCAAGCGGTTCAAGGGGCCGGATGGGCCGCGGCGGTTCCTGGACGCCTTCGCCATGAAGTGCAGCCCCGCCAACCGGCACATCGCCGCCGGGCGGCCGGCCGGGCCGCTCTACAGCTACATCAACGCCGACGCCTGGACCGACAAGCCGTTCGCCCGGGGCGTGGTCCTCGTGGGGGACGCGGCCGGATGGAACGACCCCATCGTCGGGCTGGGCCTGTCCATCACCTACCGGGACGTGCGCCTGGTCAGCGAGATCCTGAAGGCTTCCGACGACTGGTCCGAGCCGGCGCTGGAACCCTATGCCGAAGAACGGGCCGAGCGGATGCGGCGACTGCGGATCGCCGCCCGGCTGCAGGCCGCGCTGGACATGGAGTTCGGACCCGAGGCCGCGGCGCGCCGGCGCAGCTATCACGAGCGGGGCGCCGTGGACCCCACTCTTCGCCTGCATTCCATCGCTGTGATGGCAGGCCCTGAACTGGCGCCGCCGGAGACCTTCACCGACGCGCACCGCGAGCGGGTGCTGGGAGCCTGACCATGGACATCGCCGACTACAACGCCCGCTGGCTCGCGGCCTGGACCGCCAAGGACGTGGACGGCCTCTGCGGCTTCTACGCCGAGGATTGCGTCTACCGCGACCCGCAGACCGCCGGCGGCCTGACCGGCAATGCGGCGCTGCGGGCCTATCTCACCGGCCTCTTCGCCGCCACGCCGCCGATGACCTACACGCCCGACGAGACCTGGCCGATTCCGGGTGGCTTCTGCGGTCGCTGGCACTGCGAGATCGGGCCGGGGGGATCGGGCGGCCGGCTGCGCGGCTTCGATCTGGTCATCCTGGATGGCGACCGGATCGCCCTGAACGAGGTCTATGTCCACCAGATGCCCGCATGACCGCCACCCTCGTGAGGCCCGACATCCGCCGCCCAGGCGCCATCGACGCCGCCTGGCTGACCGCGGTCCTGCAGAACGCCGGGGTGGACGCCGTCGTCTCGGGGTTCGAGGCGAAGAACGTCGGCACGGGCCAGATCGGCGAAAGCGTCCGCTTCCGGCTGCGTTACGGGCGGGAAGGCGAGGGGGCGCCGGCCTCGCTGGTGGGCAAGTTTCCCTCGCCCGACGAGACCAGCCGCGGCGCCGGGATCATGCTGGGTAACTACCTGCGCGAGGTGCGCTTCTACCAGCAGCTGGCGCCCAAGGCCCTGGTCCAGACCCCCCGCTGCTGGTTCGCCGACACCGACGAGACCGGCGGCGAGTTCGTGCTGATGATGGAGGACCTGGCGCCGGCCGAGCAGGGCGACCAGCTCCAGGGCGTCACCCTCGACCAGGCCAGGCTGGTGGTGGAGCAGGCGGCCCGCCTGCACGCGTCGTTCTGGAACGACGAGAGCCTGGACGACCTGCCGTGGGTGCAGGGCTCCAAGGCCGCGCCCGCCAGCGCGGTGACGCCCGAGTTGGTCAGTGGCCTGTGGCAGGGGTTCCGGGCGCGCTACGCCGAACGTCTCCAGCCGCACTGGATCGAGGTCGGCGAGGCGTTGACTAGCCGGTGGGGCGCGTTCAGCGAGCGCACGCCGGGGCCCCGCACCCTGGCGCACCACGACTTCCGGCCGGACAACATGATGTTCGGCACGCCGGCCGGGGGGTATCCGGTGACGGTGCTGGACTGGCAGTCCTTCACCTATGCGGTCGGCGCGACCGATGTGGCCTACTTCCTCGCCGGCGCCCTGCCGCCCGAGATCCGCTGGGCCCACGAGGACGAACTCCTGGGTCTCTACCACCGCGAGCTGATCCGCCTGGGGGTAGGGGGCTATTCCATGGACGACCTGCGCCGCGACTACGGCGTGGGCGCCTTCCAGCTTTTCCTGACCGCCTTCTTCGCCTCGATGGTGGTGGTCCGGACCCCGCGCGGGGACGACATGTTCATGCAGATGCTGGGCGGCGCCTGCGACCACATCGCCGACCACGACGCCCTGGCGGCCCTGGGCTGACCCTGCGTCACGATTACGGCTGGTATGTGAACGTCGATCAGTTATCCTGCCCGCAAAGACGAGGGGGCGGAAATCGCAATGACGACCGAGCATTTCGACGTGGTGATCGTGGGGGCCGGGCTTTCCGGCGTGGGCGCAGGCTATCACCTGAAGACTGCCTGCCCGGACCGCAGCTACGTGATCCTCGAGGGGCGGGACGCCATCGGCGGCACCTGGGACCTGTTCCGCTATCCGGGCATCCGCTCGGACAGCGACATGTACACCCTGGGCTATGCCTTCAAGCCGTGGACCGAGGCCAAGGCCATCGCCGACGGGCCCTCGATCCTGGGTTATGTGCGCAAGACGGCTGCCGAGAACGGCATCGACCGGCACATCCGCTTCGGCCACATGGTCAAGCGCGTGAGCTGGTCCACCGAGGCGGCCGCCTGGACGGTCGAGGCGGAGGTGGCCGGCAAGCTGACCCGCTTCACCTGCAACTTCCTGTTCCTGTGCGGCGGCTACTATTCCTACGAGGGCGGCTACACCCCCGACTTCCCGGGCGTCGAGCGCTTCAAGGGCCGTCTGGTCCACCCGCAGAAGTGGCCGCAGGACCTGGACTATTCCGGCAAGAAGGTGGTGGTGATCGGGTCCGGCGCCACCGCCGTGACCCTGGTGCCCGAGATGGCCAAGACCGCCGGCCATGTCACAATGCTGCAGCGTTCGCCCACCTACGTCGTCAGCCGCCCGGCCGAGGACAAGATGGCCAACACCTTGCGTAAGTGGCTGCCGGGGAAGCTGGCCTACGACATCGTCCGCCTGCGCAACATCCTGTTCGGCATGTACTTCTTCAAGATGGCCCGCGAGAAGCCGGCCGCCGTGAAGGCCAACATCCTGAAGATGGTCCGCGAGCAGCTGGGCCCTGACTTCGACGTCGATAAGCACTTCACGCCCACCTACAATCCCTGGGACCAGCGCCTTTGCCTGGTGCCGGACGCCGACATGTTCCGCGAGATCAAGAGCGGCCGGGCCTCGGTCGTCACCGATCACATCGAGACCTTCACCGAGACGGGCATCCGCCTGAAGTCGGGCGAGGAACTGGAGGCCGACGTGATCGTCAGCGCCACCGGCCTGGTGCTAGAGGTGTGGAATGGCATCGAGGTCAGCGTCGACGGGAAGCGGATCGATGCGTCGCAGACGCTGTCCTACAAGGGCATGATGTACGAGGGCGTGCCGAACATGGCCTCCGCCTTCGGCTACACCAACGCCTCGTGGACGCTGAAGTGCGACCTGACGTGCGAATACGTCTGCCGCCTACTGAACCACATGAGGAAGACGGGCCTGCGGCAGGCGACGCCCGTCAACACCGATCCGACGGTCCAGTTCGAGCCGTGGCTGGACTTCTCGTCGGGCTACGTCCAGCGGGCCATGGCCAAGTTCCCCAAGCAGGGCAACAAGGCGCCGTGGCGGCTGGACCAGAACTACGCAAAGGACCTGATGAACCTGCGCTACGCCAAGCTGGACGACGGGGTGCTCCGCTTCACCAACCCCGCGGGGCAGGCGGCCAGGGCGGCCGAGAAGATCGCCGCCTGATCGGGGCTGGCGTGGCGCCTCGCGCTGCATTACGAATGTAATTCGTAGAGATCTGCGGAGCGTACCCTTGCAGCGCGTGCGGCGGCGCCGGCTGACGGCCGGGCAGAAGGTGGTGTTCGGCGTGGCCGCGGCGATCGCCGTCGGCCTGCCCGGCTGGCTGCTCACCCAGAGCTATCTGGGCAAGCGCGAGGCGGCGCTGTTCCTGGCCAGCGAGGCGGTGGTCGACGGCCCGCCATGCCCCAGCCTGACGCAGGCCCAGTTCGACGCCCAGGGGCTGAAGGCGCCCAAGGGCACGTTCTACGAAGGTGTCGGCTTCGCCCGCCAGTTCGGCCACATGGAGTGCCGCGCGCTCCGCTACGGCGCAGGGTGGGGGACGAAGGTCTACCCGGTCTGCCAGTTCACCAGCCCCAAGACCCTGGTGATCACCACGCCCAAGGGAGTCTGGCGCTTCGCCCCCGGCCCTGGGCAGCCGGCCACGGTGGGTGTCCCGAACGGCCAGGCGCAATGCGTCATGGCCTCCAACTTCACGATCAAGGCCCTGACGGCGCGGTGATCGCGCGGGTGTGCGCCGCGAGCGGACGTTCCGAATGTCGCTGGAGGGTGGCTAGCTGACCTTCGCTCCTTTGGGCGACCAGAAGGATATCGCCCAGAACATCACGCCTGCCAGTGCGCCGAGTAGCGCTGGGATGCTCGCCGTCAAAAGCATGGAGCCATCTTCTTCGCCCGCGGCCGCGCCCCATGCCGCCATGAGCAGCGTCGGAAGCATCGCGACGAGCGCGCCGGCCGCAGCCAACCCTAAAGGATTCCTGGCGATCTTCAGGCCTCGCGTCGCGTAGAAGAGAGGAAGACCAACAGTCATCATTGGCAGATACCCGCCGAGGACAAGGGCGGCCAAGGTGAAGGGTAACGCTAGGCCGGTGTGGTCCTCACCCGCTGAGGCATGACCCATCCACAGCCCCACGAGCACGGCGGGTGCCACAGGCGCTAGGATGAAACCCAGGACGAGCCGACCACCGCCCCACATTTGATCGGAAGGTTCGGCCATCCGCACTCGCTGCTGCTCCGCGACGAATCTATCGCATGCCGGAACGTCTGCAACGGGTCGACTTCGGTCCATGGCTCGCGGCCGGGAGCGGACGTTCGCGGCGTCACTCGTCTGCGATTGTCCCAAACGTCAGCGAAGGGTGGCCTGCGAACCTGAAGCACGGAGCCCTGGCGCTAGGCCATCCTGGGGTTTCCGCTCGGGCGTCTACGAGACATGCTGTCATGCCGCGGTCCGAGTGACCTCAATCATTACAGGCATCTCAACCCCACCGGAGTTCGTAGCCTCGGCCTCCCAAACGTGCACTGCACGCCAGTCGGCCCCGCCCTTGTGCCATCCCGTCACCTCGCTGCCATCGATGCGCTGGCGAAAGTCCGGCCTTCCCAGGGGCCTGCCCAACACGGGAGTGCGCTGGAAGCTTGCGGCTAGTGGTGCTTCGGCCTTCTGGCGACGGTACACCCGGCAATAGGATGTTCCGCCCTGTCGCCCAGCCGCGACAATCATGTTCCCGTCTGGCGACAACGCGACGTCGGACCAAGTCACCATGTCGTTGCCGACTACCTGGGTCGGGATTTGGTCGCGAGAGAGGATAGGCCAGTTGAGCTTGCGAACGGTCTCGGCAATCTCGCGGTGAGATGTTGGCGTAATGCAGACAGCTTGCACTGCATCCTCGGCCGCAGCGAAGGTTACCGGGCCATTCGGTCGATGGGGACTGCAGCTTGCTAGGGTGGCGAGGAGGAGACAAAGCTCGAGCGGACGTACCATAGGCTTCTCCAGCGCAGCCGCACGCGAAGGTTGAACCATGCGGTGTAGGACATTGGTCGGCAATGTCTGTTTTGGGGTCGACTGGGGTCGTGGCGCGGTGCGTGGGGTTGGCCCCCTCCACGACGCGCTCTACGGCCGGCTACGCCGCCCTCGGCCCGCGGTCCCCCTCCCGCCGCT
>NZ_LSJI01000240.1 GCF_001557235.1 Phenylobacterium sp. CCH9-H3
CTGACGTGACCCCCGTTTCTCATCCAGCCATAACGAGAGTCCTGGTTTGATCTGAGCCTTGGTTGGCTGGTGTTGCAAGAGGCCGGCGCGCGGAGAGGTCAGGGTTCGCAGCGTGCCGGCCGGACTCTCCGGATAGGGCTCGGGCGTAGTCCCGTGGCGTCATCCAGCCGAGCTTGGAGTGCGGCCGGGCTTCGTTGTAGTCCCGCCGCCAGGTCTCCAGCACGGCGCGAGCGTGCGGCAGAGATCGGAAGAGGGTCTCGTTGAGCAGCTCGTCGCGCAGCCGGCCGTTGAAGCTCTCGTTGTGGCCGTTCTGCTGGGGCTTACCCGGCGCGATGTAGTGCCAGCCCACGCCGGTCTCGTCGGCCCAGCCGAGGATGGCGTTGGAGGTGTACTCGGTGCCGTTGTCGCTGACGATCATGTCCGGGCGCCCGCGCTGAGCGATGATGGCGTCCAGTTCGCGCGCCACCCTGCGTCCCGACAGCGAGGTGTCGGCCACCAGGGCCAGACACTCGCGGGTGCAGTTGTCGATCACCGTCAGGATGCGGAAGCGCCGCCCGTCGGTCATCTGGTCGGAGACGAAGTCCAGGCTCCAGCGCTGGTTGGCCGCCAGCGGCGTCTCGATCGGCCGGCGGGTCCCGATGGCGCGCTTGCGACCGCCGCGGCGGCGCACCGTCAGCCGCTCCTCGCGGTAGATCCGCTGGACCC
The DNA here is from genome assembly GCF_001557235.1 of Phenylobacterium sp. CCH9-H3. GTDB lineage: Bacteria > Pseudomonadota > Alphaproteobacteria > Caulobacterales > Caulobacteraceae > Phenylobacterium. The sequence continues at coordinate 706 of NZ_LSJI01000240.1, forward strand.
GCTTCTTGTTCACCACCTGGCCTTCGCGCCGCAGCAGCACGTGCAGGCGGCGATAGCCGAAGCGCCGCCGCTCCTGGGCTAGCGCCTTCAGCCGTTCGCGCAGGTCGCCATCATCGGGCCGCGTCGCCTGATAGCGCACGCTCGCCCGATCCGACCCGATCACCCGGCACGCCCGCCGCTCGCTCATCTCGTAGGCCTGGCGCAGGTGCGCCACGGCCTCTCGTCTGGCGGCGGGCGTCACCACTTTTTTCCCAGCAGGTCTTTCAGCGCAACGTTGTCGAGCATCGAGTCCGCCAGCATCCGCTTCAGCTTGGCGTTCTCCTCCTCCAGCGCCTTCAGGCGCCGCGCCTCCGACACGTCCAGGCCGCCGTACTTAGCCTTCCACTTGTAGAAGGTCGGCGAGCTGAGCCCGTGCTTGCGGCACAGATCCAACACCGGCACGCCCGCCTCCTGCTCGCGCAGGATCCCGATGATCTGCTCTTCCGTGAACCTTGATCGCTTCATCCGTCCGTCCCTTTCCTGGGGCGGACTCTAGTTATTTCTGGCTGAGTTTCAGGGGGTCACGTCA
>NZ_LSJI01000241.1 GCF_001557235.1 Phenylobacterium sp. CCH9-H3
CCCGCCGCGAGCGGCTCGCCCGCTCCCGCGACGCCCTGTTGCCGCTGGCGCGCAAGCGGGCCGACCTGGAGGTCGCCAGCTACGCCGCCGGCTCCACCGGGCTTGCCGAAGTGCTGATGGCCTTCGACAGCCTGGCGGACGCCAAGCTCGACGAAATCGCCCGAGAGGCGGAGCTGGCGCGCGCCGCCGCCCGCCTCGCCCTGACTTATGGAAGCCCCGCCCCATGACCCTTCCCCGCAACACGCGCCTCGGCCTGGCGGCCGGCGCAATCGCCCTCGCCGCCGGCGGCGCCGGCTTCGGCCTGGCGCGCCTGCAGGGGCCCTTCGCCCCGCCCGCCGCCCCGGCCCAAGAGAGCCGGCAGATCCTCTACTGGTATGACCCCATGCTGCCCGGGGAGCGCTATCCGGGTCCCGGCAAGTCCTCCATGGGCATGGAGTTGATCCCCAAGTATGCAGACGCGGCGGGTGGGCGAGACGGCGGCGTCCGGATCGATGCGGCCCGCACCCAGAACCTGGGCGTCCGGCTCGCCACGGTGGAGCGTGGTTCTCTGCCCGGCGGCCTTACCGCCACGGGCATGATCGGCTTCAGCGAGCGGGACGTGACTGTGGTCCAGGTCCGGGCCGCCGGCTTCGTGCAGCGGGTCTACGCCCGCGCCCCGGGCGACGTGGTGGGCGCAGGCGCCCCGCTCGCGGACCTGCTGGTCCCCGACTGGGCCGGCGCGCAGGGCGAGTTCCTGGCGGTGCGCCGTACGGGCGACCCGGCCTTGATCGGCGCGGCGCGCCAGCGGCTGCAGCTGCTGGGCATGCCCCCGGCGCTCATCGCCGCCGTCGAGCGCAGCGGGCGCACGCGCAATGTCGTCACCATCACCACGCCGGCCGGCGGGGCCATCAAGACCCTGGGCGTCCGCCAGGGGATGAGCGTCGCGGCCGGCCAGACTCTGGCGGAGCTGAACGGCCTCACCCGCGTCTGGCTCGACGCGGCCGTTCCCGAGGCCCAGGCTGGCCAGCTACGACCCGGACAGCGCGTCTCCGCCACGCTGGCCGCCTATCCGGGCGAGACCTTCCAGGGCCGCGTCGCCGCGATCCTGCCGCAGGCGCAGAGCGAGACCCGCACCCTCACCGCGCGCATCGAGCTGCCGAACCCTGGCGGCCGGCTCCGACCAGGGATGTTCGCAGCCGTGCAGTTCGGCGACTCCGACGCGCCGGCTTTGCTCGTGCCCACCGAGGCCGTGATCCGCACCGGACGACGGGCGATCGTCATGGTCGCCGGCGACGGCGGCCGCTATGCACCGGCTGAAGTGCGGACGGGCCGCGAAGCGGCCGGCAAGACCGAGGTCCTGGCCGGCCTGTCGCAAGGCGAGAGGGTCGTGGCTTCGGGCCAGTTCCTGATCGATTCGGAGGCGAGCCTGGCGGGCGTGAAGCCGCGACCCGTCGCGCCGGTACAGCCAAGCGCCCAGGCCGCGCCGACGCTGCACCGTTCGACAGGGCGCGTCGAACAGGTCTCGCCCAAGGCCGTGACCCTGTCGCACGAGGCCATTCCCAGCGCTGGCTGGCCCGCCATGACCATGCAGTTCCCGCTTGCGAGCCCTGACCTGGCGGCCGGCGTGCGGGTCGGCGACCGGGTGGGGTTCGCCTTCGAACAGACGCCCAAGGGTCCGGTCGTGCGCGAACTTCAGACGACGGCCGCCCGATGATCGCCGCCCTCATCCGCGCCTCGGTGCGCGCCCGCTTTTTCGTCATCCTCGCGGCCCTGGCCCTGCTGTTTGCCGGCGTCTGGGCGGTGCGCTCCACCCCGGTCGACGCCCTACCTGACTTGTCGGACGTGCAGGTGGTGATCCGCACGACCTATCCCGGCCAGGCGCCGCAGATCGTGGAGAACCAGGTCACCTATCCGCTGACCACCACCATGCTCTCGGTGCCGGGGGCGAAGACCGTGCGCGGCTACTCCTTCTTCGGCGACAGCTTCGTCTATGTCCTGTTCGAGGACGGGACCGACCTCTACTGGGCCCGCTCGCGAGTACTGGAATACCTGAACCAGGTGCAGTCGCGGCTGCCGGCCCAGGCCCGCGCGGCCCTGGGGCCTGACGCCACCGGCGTGGGCTGGGTCTTCGAATATGCACTCGTCGATCCCACCGGCCGCCACGACCTCGCCCAGCTCCGCGGCCTGCAGGACTGGTTCCTGCGCTACGAGCTGAAGACCCTGCCCGGGGTGGCGGAGGTGGCCAGCATCGGCGGCATGGTCAAGCAGTACCAGGTGGTGCTGGATCCGGTGAAGCTCGCCGCCTACGGCGTCACCCACCAGGCCGCGACCGAGGCCATCCGTCGGGCCAACCAGGAGGCCGGCGGCTCGGTGCTGGAGCTCGGCGAGGCCGAGTACATGGTCCGCGCCTCCGGCTACCTGAAGACCCTGCAGGACTTCGAAGGGATTCCGCTGCGCACGGGCGAAGGCGGCGTTCCGGTGCGGCTGGGCGACGTCGCCTTCGTCCAGCTCGGACCGGAGATGCGGCGAGGGGTGGCCGAGCTGAACGGCCAGGGCGAGGTGGCCGGCGGGGTGGTGATCCTGCGCTCCGGCAAGAACGCCCGCGAGACGATCCGCGCGGTCAAGGCCAAGCTGCAGGAGCTGAAGCGCAGCCTGCCGCCCGGCGTGGAAGTGGTAACCACCTACGACCGATCCCAGCTCATCGACCGGGCGATCTCCAACCTCACCCAGAAGCTGGCCGAGGAGTTCGTGGTCGTGGCGATCGTCTGCGGCCTCTTCCTCTGGCACGCCCGTTCCGCGCTTGTGGCGATCCTCACCCTGCCGCTCGGCGTGCTCTTCGCCCTGCTGGTCATGCGCCTCCAGGGCGTGAACGCCAACATCATGTCGCTGGGCGGCATCGCCATCGCCATCGGCGCCATGGTCGACGCGGCCGTGGTGATGATCGAGAACGCCCACAAGCGGCTCGAGCGCTGGGCGCACGACAACCCCGGCGCAACGATGAGCAACGATACGCGCTGGCGCGTGGTCACCGAGGCCGCGGCCGAGGTCGGCCCGGCCCTGTTCCTCAGCCTGGTCATCATCACCCTGTCGTTCGTGCCCGTGTTCGCCCTGCAGGCGCAGGAAGGCCGGCTCTTCTCCCCGCTCGCCTTCACCAAGAGCTACGCCATGGCGGGCGCGGCGATCCTGTCGGTGACGCTCGTCCCGGTGCTGATGGGCTACCTGATCCGCGGCCGCATCCCGGCCGAGGACGCCAACCCGGTGAACCGCTGGCTCACCGCCGCCTACCGGCCGGCCATCGACTGGGTGCTCAGAAAGCCGCGCACAGTGCTGCTGATCGCGCTGGCGGTCTTCGCCACCACCGCCTGGCCGCTGAGCCGCCTGGGGGGCGAGTTCATTCCCCCGATGGACGAGGGCGACCTGCTCTACATGCCCTCCGCCCTGCCCGGCCTCTCGGCCGCCAAGGCGTCCGAGCTGCTGCAGCAGACCGACCGGATGATCAAGACGGTGCCTGAGGTGAAGACCGTGTTCGGCAAGGCCGGCCGGGCGGAGAGCGCCACGGACCCCGCGCCGCTGGAGATGTTCGAGACCACCATCCAGTTCAAGCCGCGCGACCAGTGGCGCCCGGGCATGACGCCCGAGAAGCTCGTCGAAGACCTGGACCGGGTGGTGAAGGTCCCCGGCCTCGCCAATGTCTGGGTCCCGCCGATCCGCAACCGCATCGACATGCTGGCGACGGGCATCAAGAGCCCCATCGGGGTCAAGGTGTCCGGAACCGATCTGGCCCAGCTCGACCGGGTGGCCGGTCAGGTCGAGGCCGTCGCCAAGAAGACCCCAGGGGTCAGCTCTGCGCTGGCCGAGCGCCTGACCGGCGGTCGCTACGTGGACGTGGAGATCGACCGCCCTTCGGCGGCCCGCTACGGCCTCAACATCGCCGACGTCCAGGAGATCGTCGCCGGCGCCGTCGGCGGCGAGACGATCGGCGAGACGGTGGAAGGCGTCGCGCGCTACCCGATCAGCGTGCGCTATCCGCGCGAGCTGCGCGACAGCCTGGAGCGCCTGCGCGCCCTGCCGATCCTCACGCCGGCGGGCCAGCAGATCACCCTGGGCACAGTGGCCACTATCGGCATCGCCGACGGTCCCCCCATGCTGAAGACCGAGAACGCCCGCCCCTCGACCTGGGTCTATGTGGACGTGCGCGGCCGCGACCTGAACTCCGTAGTGAACGACCTGCGCCAGGCCGTCGCCAAGGAAGTCAAGGCGCCGCCGGGCGTCTCCATCGCCTACTCCGGCCAGTTCGAATACCTGGAGCGGGCGGCCCAGCGGCTGAAGCTGGTGGTCCCGGCCACGCTCGCCATCATCTTCATCCTGCTCTACGTCACCTTCGGGCGCTTCGACGAAGCGGCGCTGATCATGCTTACCCTGCCCTTCGCCCTCACCGGCGGGGTCTGGATCCTCTATCTCCTCGGCTATGAGCAGTCGGTCGCGACCGGCGTCGGCTTCATCGCGCTCGCCGGCGTCGCCGCAGAGTTCGGGGTGGTGATGCTGATCTACCTGAAGCACGCTCTGGCCGAGCGCGGGCCCAGCCCCGACGCGGCGCAGGTGACGGCGGCGATCCGCGAGGGCGCCCTGCTGCGGGTGCGGCCCAAGGCCATGACCGTGGCCGTGATCCTGGCCGGCCTTGCGCCGGTGCTGATCGGCCATGGGGCGGGCTCCGAGGTCATGAGCCGCATCGCGGCGCCGATGATCGGCGGCATGCTCACCGCGCCCCTGCTCTCCATGCTGGTCATCCCGGCGGGCTATCTGCTGCTGCGCCGTCGCTGGCCCGCTTCCCAACCCCCCGCCGCTTCAGCCGAAGGAGAAGGACCATGAAGCGCCTCGTCCTGACCACCGCCGCCCTCCTGCTCGCCGCCGGTCTTACCGGTTGCGGCCGCGGGGAGTCGGCGAAGACCGTCGCCGCCTCCCCGGCGCCGGACGCGGGCCCCGCGCCCGCTGACGGCGGCCCGCCGGCAGGCCCGAGCTCGGCGATGGCCGGCATGGACATGGCGGCCGGGGCGATGATGGCGAAGGGGTCGGGTACGATCACCGCCGTCGACGCGGCCCAGGGCACGGTTACGATCGACCATGGTCCCATTGCGGAAGCCGGCTGGCCCGCCATGACCATGGCCTTCAAGGCCCCACCCGAGGTGGTCGGGCAGGTCAAGCCCGGCGATCGGATCGATTTCGACCTGAAACTGCAGGGCGCCGTCGGCGAGGTCACGGCAGTGCGCAAGCGCTAGCGGAACCGCGGACGGCTCGCGCCTGCGGCCTGGGCGGGTCCCGCGGGGGCGGGCGGCGTCGCCCCCGGCGGCCCGTCGTGGCCATCCGAGCGCCCCCGCCGCCCGAAGGATTCGAGGGCCGCCGGGCGAGCTCGACAGGGCGGCTGAGGCCGCCATCCATAGGGGCCCGCGAGGGCCCGCCTGCGCCGGCGCGTATACTCAGCATGAGAGCCAGCGGTCTGTCCCGGCGGCGCGTGGCGGGTTGCCTGTGTTTGGCCGTCGCCACGCTGATCGCGACCCGGGGCCGGACCCGGCCTATCGCGTCAAGCTGCTCACACTGGCCCGTCGGTGTGCGGTTCGAGGCTGGAAGGCCCTCGTCCGGGTGGCTGCGCCTCGGGTCGCCATCGGACGAGCACGTCCGCGTCACAGCTTTCGTGCGAGGAGCGGCCCTGCCCGCGATCTTCGATTCCGGGGCCACAGTCACAGTGATCGACCGCGCCTGGGCGCGATCCCTGGGCCTCTCTCTAAGAGACGGCTTCCACGCCCGAGGCCTGACGGGGCCGATGAGCGGACACTTCGCCGATGGCGTTTCGGTGCGCCTCGCCGCCGCGACGTTTGAACCGGTTACGGTCGGCGTCCTGGACCTCGACGCGCTCAAACTCTCAGCGCGACGGGACATTGCCCTGATCCTGGGTCAGGATCTTCTGGCCTCGGTGGTGGTCGAGATCGACGCCGCCAGCGGACGCGCAAACCTGCATGCCGCGCGCGCCAAGGACGCGCGCTGGCCTGGCAGGCTCGTGACCCTGCGTCGAGCCGAGTGCAGGCGTCACGTCTTGCCGCTCTCGATCGAGGGCCGGGATCCGATCGACGCGGTGCTGGATCTCGGCAGCTCCGTGCCCCTGTACCTGGCCCCGGAATACGCAAGAGCCCACCGCCTGCTGGCCGACCGGAAGACCTCCACGGCCTTGACCGCGGGCGGCGAAGGCCTCGAAGGGGGCGCCATCGCCACGCTGTCAGCCCTGCAGGTCGGCGGTGTGACGATACCGCAGGTGCCGGTCGTTGTGCCGGAGGCTTGGAACGAGCCCAGCCCTGCCCTGGTGGGTTGGCCCGTGCTCGGAAAGTTCCGGCTGTTCCTGGACCTCGCGCAGGATCGCCTCTGGCTGCAGCCTGAGCCCGGCGCGTTGCGAGTCCCGCTTCCCAAGGACCGATCGGGCCTCGGCATGGCGTGGATGGACGGTCGCCTCGTCATCGTCCATGTGGCGCGTGGCAGCCCGGCCGAGGCGATCGGACTGCGCGTCGGTGAGATCATCGCCGGCATCGACGGAACGCCCGTGGCGTTCGAGGATCCCCGGTTACGATCCCGCCTGGGCGCGCGAACCGCCGGCACGGCCTATCGGCTCGCAATGGCCGACGGCGGCGAGCGGCGGCTGGTTCTGGAGGACTACTATTGAGCCAGGGGGTCGGGTTTTGAAGATTCCGTAGAAGAGCCTCCGCCACGACCTCGGCGATCCGGTTCAGGCGGCGGCTGCCGCGTGGTGGCGACAGAGATGGGTCGTCGCCTCGACGACAAGGCCTAAGATGCGCCCGCGTGAAGAAACTGGGCGCTTTGAGCTACGGCGCGCGAAACCTAGGTCATCGCGCCGCGCGATCCACCGAACGGATCAGGCCCACCCGCTCGTGGTGGCGGGTCATCCTGGCGGTCATGCCGCAGGCGCGTTCCGCCGAACCGGCGCTCGTGCCGGGCCCGCCTCGAACGGCCAAGTCACGGCCGCACGCGCGACGCCCTCATGAGGGATGGGGTGGGAATCTCCCGTATAGAGAAGGGGCGAAGGACAGATCCCAATGCGAATCGACCTGGACGACCTGATGGCGCGCCTGCCGGTGGAGGCGCACGCCCTGGACGGGCTGGAGAATGCGGTGCTGCAGGGCATCGCCCGACGGCGGGAGGAGCTGCGGTGCGCCAAGGCGCTGGCGCCGGTTCGCGCCACCTCCGTCGGGCTGGCGCTCGCCATCGGCGTAGGCGCCGGCGGGCTGACCGCGGCCGCCGCGCTTGCCGAGCCGCAGCCGCTCAACTGCTTCTCCGCGGCGGCCCAGCTCGCCCCCTCCACCCTGTTGGCAGGGGCCGGGTAGTCTGGGGCGAGTGCAGCAGGCCACGCTGCGTCAGCGCGTGCTTTGCGCGCCACCGCGCAGGGGCAGCATCCCTGCGCGCCTCCGACGCCTCGCGCCGTAACAGCCATACGGTCATTGTCGAGCGCGTGGCCGTGACGCTTGCGGTGGTGGTCACCAGCCTCATGCCACTTCGGATCGGCCTCTCCCGGGACCGGCAGGGACTTCTGGCGAAGCAGCTGAGGACGCGCTCGACCTTGGTCGACGGCGCGTCAGCGAGGCCGCGTCAATGGGCGTGTCTCTCGTCGTGCCCGGCCTCGGCGGGCGGTGCTTCGTGGTGGGACATTCCGGGCATGCTCTGCATCATCTCATCGTGGCCGGCGGGCGCGCTCTGCACCATCGCCTGATACTGCGCCGGGGACAGGGAGGGGAGTTTGCGGACGAAGGCCACCATGTCCCAGATCAAGGCGTCGCCATGGGTGCGCCCCCACGCTGGCATGGCGGTCATTTTGACGCCGTGCTTGATCGTCCAGAACTGCGCACGGGGATCGCGTAGGTGAACCCGGCTCAGCTGCGGCGCAGGCGGGTAGAGGCCCTGGCTGATCTCCGTCGGCGCCATCCCCGGCGCCAGATGGCAGCCGGCGCACATCTCGGCGTACAGCCCGGCCCCCCTGGCCAGCCGGGTGGGACTGCCAATGTCGGCCGGAAGCTGGACGCCCCTCGCCCGAACCTCGACGGATCGCTCGCGTAGGTTCTCGATCGCCCAGTAGACTGGCCGTGTGTGCGGGGCGTCGGCTGCGATGTTGTAGACGCCGAGGTAGATGAAGGCCGCCGCCCCGACGGCGAGGACCGCCGCGGCGATCCCCACGAACGCCAGGCTGGGCAGGTGGCGCCGAAGGAGAGAGGTTCCAGATTCCGCCATCGCTCCGCTCCTGTCTTGCGGGCGAAACGGTGGGTCCCGCCGGTCGATATCAGAGTTCCTCAAGGGAATACGCGCGGCGAGCCCGCCTACCCTCACCGCGTCGCTGCGGACGAAGCGGCCGGGTTTCCACGATGCGCGCTCCAGCGTCTCCGCGAGGGTCCCCGCCAACGATGCATCGGCGCTTGCATGAACGACAGGAGACCGCCGAAAGTCCTCCCGTCCGCCGAGATCATCGGATACCCGCCGGCCTGCAGGGGACGCCGGCCAGTCCTGGAATCTCGCCCTGCCGCCGTCGAACCCTCCACGAGACGCCATGAAGCCTGAGCTCGCCCGCCGCCGCCTGATCCTCGCCGCTGTGCTCCTGCTGGCGGCCGGCGCCGCGGCGGCCCATCCGCAGTCCCATGCATCGTCGCCGGCTGCCGGCGCGGCCCCGGCTCCGGCCGAAGCCGCCAAGGTCGTGGACGCGTTCCACGCCGCGCTCGCGCGCGGCGACACCGCGGCCGCCTCCCGCGAGTTGGCCGAGGCGGTGATCATCTACGAGGCGGGCGGTGTGGAGCGGTCCCGGGCCGAGTACGCAGGTTCGCATCTGCCGGGCGATGCCGAGTTCGCCAAGGAGGTGGGGCGGGAACTCGTCCGCCGGACCGGTGGGGCCTCTGGCGATCTGGCGTGGGTGGCTAGTGAAGGCCGCACCCGGGGGCGATTCAAGGGGCGGGACATCGACCGGATCACCACCGAGACCATGATCCTGCGCCGCACCGGGGGCGCCTGGCGGATCGTGCACGTCCACTGGTCATCCCGCGGCGCGACGGCAGCGCACTGAGGAGACCTCTACTCCTGGGCCTGTCCTTCGCCTGGAAGGTCTCGGGCCGCTCGTCCGGGCCCAGGTAGGATGGGCTCGACGAAACGCTGCGCCTCAGAAGCTTGCGTTCAGCGAGACCCGCACCGCGCGCGGCGCGCCCGGCAGGATGTTGTTGTCGCCATGGCTGGTGGGGAAGTAGCGCTTGTCGAACAGGTTCTCGACATTGACCTGGGCCCGCACCGCGTCGGTGACCTGCACGAACACGGCCGCGTCGACCCGGGTGAATCCGGGCAGCGTCACGGTGTTGGAAATGGACGCGAACATCTTCGTCTGGTGGACGATGCCCAGGCCCGCGCCGAACCGCTCCGTGATTTCGTACTTGTTCCAGAGCGAGAAGGTGTGCTCGGGCACGAGCGGGACCTGCCGCCCAGCCGGAGCGGCCGAGGTGGTGCTGGTGATCTCGGCGTCCTGCCAGGCGTAGCCCCCTACCACTTCCCAGCGCTCGGTGATGCGGCCGGCCAGCGCCGCTTCGAAGCCTTCCGTGCGCTGGGAGCCGGTCAACACGATCTGGCCCGGGCGTGCCGGGTCGGGCGCGGTCGTGTTGTCCCGGTCGAGCCGGTAGAGGGCCGCCGTGAACAGGAGCTCGGGCGTCACCTCCCATTTCAGGCCCACCTCGAGGTTGTCGAACTCCTCGGGCTCGAGGGTCTCGCTGGTGGCGTTCAGCGATGAGAACTGGTCGCCGGAGCTCGGCAGGTAGGACACGCTGTAGCTGGCGTAGAGGGAGACCGCCTCGATAGGCTTGAACACCAGGCCCAGGCGCGGCGACCAGAGGTCGTCCTGCCGCGAGAAGTCGCGGCGCCCGGTCACCGAGGCGCGGCGGTCGAAGACGTCGACGTCGAAGCTGTCGAAGCGCAGCCCGGCGATCAGTTGCAGCTGCGGCGTCAGGTCGATCTGGTCCTGGACATAGGCCGCTGCCACGGTCGCCTTCACCCGGTTGTTGGCGTCGCCGCCGGTGTTGGTGAAGAAGATCGGCAGCCCGCGCCGGGTCGGGTCGGCGAACGGATTGCCGGCCAGCGTCGTCGGGCCGGTCACGGTGTTGAAGTGGCCGGTGAGGCGCAGGTTCGAGGTCTTCTGCCGGCCGAACTCGACACCGGCGAGGAGCGTGTGCTGCATGCCGCCGACCGCGGTCTTCCACACCACGTCGGTCTGGTTGAACAGGTTCTCCCGCGGGCTGTCGTTCTGGTAGGCCTGCAATGGATAGGTCGCAGGCGCGCCCGTGGGCCCGGCCATCGCCACGCCACCAGGAAAGATGTTGGCGTAGAACTTGTCGTAGTCGCCGTAGACGGTGCGGTTACGCACCACCAGGCTATCCGAGACCTGGTACTCGACACCCATGTTCACGAGGTCGACGTTGGTGGTGGCGTAGCTACGCTCCGGGTCACCGAAGAAAGCGCCGCGGGACGCCGGGGACGGCCGGCCGGCGAAAGAAGGCGCGCCGCGGTCCGTCGTGCGGTCGTCCTCGAAGTGCTCGTAGGACAACGAGACGGTCAGGCCCGCGCCGTTGCGCCACCCGACGGACGGGTTGAGCCCCCAGCGCTCGATGTTGGTGAAGTCGCGGAAGCTCTCCGAGCGCTCGTAGAGGCCGACGAGGCGGCCGGCGAAGGCGTCGTCGATGGGATGGGCGACATCAGCGGTTAGACGGCGATGATCCCAGGACCCGAGCTCGACGGTCAGCGAGCGCTCGTCCGACCAGTCCGCCTTCTTGGTGACGCGGTTGATCACGCCGCCGCCGCCGCCGCGGCCGAAGATCATGGCGTTGGGCCCCTTCAACACCTCCACCCGCTCGATGTTGTAGAGGTCGCGGAAATATTGGACGTCGTCGCGGACGCCATCGACGAAGAAGTCGGCGGTCGTGGCGTTTCCGCGGATCGTCGGCGCGTCGCGGTGGCCTTCGCCCAGGCCCATGGTGACGCCGGGCACATAGCGGACGACATCCGCCATGGTCTGCATCGCCTGGTCACGGATCAACTCGTCGGTGATGACGGTGACCGCCTGCGGGACGTCGCGCAGCGGCGTGTCGGTTTTGGTGGCCGTGGTCGTGCTCTGGGCCCGATAGGCGTCGTCGCGGGGCGCGATCACCGTCACGCCGCTGACCTCGGCCGCGTCCGCGTCCGCAGCGTCTGCCGCCCGCGCCTCCTGGCACGCCAGCGCGAGCATCAGCGGCGCAAGGGCGACGAGGGTGGCGTTCCGGCGAGCGTTCACGAATGGACCTCATTGAAGATGCGACTGCAAGTGAGACGCGTTCTTAGAATTACGTCTTGGTCTTGGCAATGCGACTCGTCCGCAACTCATCGACGATATGGAGCCCCGCGGCCGTCGCCTCCGCTCAGGGGGCAGGCGGTGGAATCGGCGCGTGCCCCCCTTCCCTCTGCCCCGCCCGCCCGGAGGCGATTGAAGCCGGCCGCAAGCGTTTCGCTCGAACCGCCTTGAGTCTCGCAAGTCGCCCCTTGACCTTCCCATCGTGGGAATCATCATCTGCTCCGGCGAGGCGCCGAAAGAAGGAGACCCAGGATGCTTCGCTACCATGTGGACGGGATGTCCTGCGCGCACTGCACGCAGGCGATCACCGAGGCCGTCAAGGCCACGCTCCCGACGGCCGAGGTCCGGGTGGACCTCTCGACGAAGATGGTGACGGTGGAGCACATCACCGATGCGCGCGCCGTGGCGGCCGCCATCCGTGCGGCGGGATACAGCCCGGTTGCGGCGAGCTGAGGCCCTTCATCGCACGCCAGCCGAGGACGTCGGAGACCGACGACCGGGAGCGCCAGCACCGAGGCCAACCCCTGACGCCAAATAAGGCTGCCCGCCCACCCGCGCGGGGGCCAAAGGACGAACCGGCCACCTAAGATCGCGGCGACAGGCTGTTCCGCGCCGAGGTCTCGCTGGGAAGCGGATCGTCACGGACCGGCCGACCGCCCAAACGGGGGTCACGCAGCCGCATCGCCTTGGCTGGCCAGGATGATGGCGACACCGGCTTCCGTAGGTTCCGCCTCCAATTGCCGGCCCAAGTCGATCAGCACGGCCTCACCCTGCGCGAGCGTGGGGGCCGCCCGCGCCAGCAGGACCCGGCCTGTCTCCAGGTCGAGCACGACAGCGAGGAAGGGAAGGTCTGGCAGCGGCGGATCGTAGACCATCATCTTGATGCCCATGATCACGGCCCCTCGTCATTCGGCGCGGGCGGGCCGTAGTCGAGGCTCAGAGAATGGCCGCAGCCGGCCGGCAGCCCCGCCAATCGACGGCGCACCTCGGCAAGCGCCTCTGGCTCGGCCTCGAAACGCCCGACCGGGCGGCCGTCCTCCAACACCAGCCAGGCGCCCTCCCGGTGTCGCACTTCAAACCGCACGGCTAATCCTCCGAGACCGCCGGACCCACCGCCCAGCGGCGCCTAGTGTGACAACGGACGCCGCAGGCCCTGGCGCATTACCGCGCGCGCCGGCGGCGAGGGCGGCCCCCAGGGTCAGAACCAGGCCCGAAGACCGACCACGAAGCTCGTACTCCCTACATCCTCGCCCGCCGCGCGAGCGAAGTCGGCCGTCCGGCCGAGGCTCCGCTCGTAGGCGACGCCCACATAGGGCGCGAACTCGCGGCGGATCTCGTAGCGCAGCCGGAGCCCCAGTTCCGCATGGGTGAATCCGGACCCCGTGCCGGTCCGGCGGATATCCTGGGCGGAGACCCCGAGCTCCGCCTGTGGCTGCAGGACCAGGCGCTGGGCCAGGCGCAGGTCATAGGTCCCCTCCAGCCGCCCCAGGAGATCCCCCTTGTCGGACAGGAACAGGGCCGCCTCCGCCTCGAACCAGTAGGGGAACAGGGTCTCCACCCCCACCGTAGCGTAGGTGCGCCGGCTCGGCTCGAAGTCTTGCCGAACGCCGAACTGCACGTCGGTGTAGCGGGCGACCGCGCGAGAATAGAGCGCCTGCACCTCGGCCGCTTCGACGCCGTCCGGCCGGCCGCCGTCCCCTTCGGTCTTGAGGACGAAGCGGTTGATGTCGCCGCCGTACCAGGCCTCGACATCCCAGCGGTAGCCGCCCTCGGGCTCGGACTTGTACTCGAGGAAGTTGCCCATGACCTTGGAGACGCGCGTCGCGCCATGCTCCGCCAGGATCACGCCGCGCGCCCGGTTCATGGCTCCGAGGTCGAACACCCGGTCGGCCGCATTGTCCGGCGGCGCAGGCGGGGGCGCCGCTGAGCCGACCGGCTGGTCGGCGCCGGTCATCCCGCCCGCAGCCATTCCGGGCATGACGTGGCCGGCGTGCGGGTCGGTCGCCGCCGCCGACGGCGGCGCAGCACCGTGCGCCGCGTGAGGGTCCGGGGGGCTCGGCACCGGCGGCGAGGCGGGCATGGCGTGCCCGGCGTGCGGATCGGCCGCGGGCTGGGCGGGCGCAGCCGCCCGATGGCCCGCGTGAGGATTCGGCGCCTGGGCCAGGACCGGCGTGGCGAGGGCGGCGGGCAGCAGGGTGATCAGGACGAGGCGCCTCACGCCGCTTCTCCTTCCAACGGTCGCACCTTGAACACTTGGAACATGCCGCCATGCATGTGGTAGAGCATGTGGCAGTGGAACGCCCAGTCGCCGCTCTCGGCGGTGATGTCGAAGGACACCTTCCCGCCGGGTAGGACGTTCACGGTGTGCTTGCGCGGCAGATACCCTACCGGAGCGTGGACGAGTTCGAAGAAGTGCCCGTGCAGGTGGATCGGATGCGTCATCATGGTGTCGTTCACCAGGGTGACGCGCACCCGCTCGCCTTTGCGGAATGAATAGGGCGGCGGTTTCTCGCTGAACTTGCGGCCGTCGAACCCCCACATGAAGCGCTCCATGTTCCCCGTCAGGCGGATCTCGAGGGCGCGCTCGGGCGCCCGCGCGTCGGGGTTCGGCTCCAGCGCCACCAGGTCCTTATAGACGAGGACCCGGTGGCCGACGCTCTCGAGGCCCTGCCCCGGATCGCCCGTCCGATCCATCGGCATGGGCGAAATCATCTGCACGCCCGGGCCCATCTTCACCTGCGGCGCGTTCTGTGGGTCGCGCATGTCCATGTCCATGCCGCCCATGTCCCCCATGACGTCCGATCCGCGTAGTCGCGGCGGCGCCGTGCCGGGGGGCGGGGCGCCTGCCGTCGCCGCCGCACCGGCCATGGCGCCATGGTCCATCCCGGGCATCTTGCTGTGGTCCATCGGCGTAGCCTTGCCGGCCGCGGCGCCGTTGCCGGCGTGGGCCGACATGTCCATGCCCATGTCCTTCATCGTCGCGAGCGGTCGTTCGCGCAGCGGCGGCAGGGCCGCCGTCATGCCCGGACGCGGCGCCAGCGTGGCGCGCCCCATGCCGGACCGGTCCACAGCCTCGGAGACGATGGAGAAGGCGCGGTCCTCCAGCGGCTGGACGATGACGTCATAGGTCTCGGCATTGCCGATCTGGAACTCGTCCACCTCCACCGGGCGGACGTTCTGGCCGTCTGCCGCCACCACGGTCATGCGCAGACCGGGGATCCGCACGTTGAAGATCATCTGCGCAGCGGCGTTGATGAACCGCAGCCGCACTCGCTCCCCGGGCTTGAAGAGCCCGGTCCAGTTCTCGTTAGGGCCATGGCCGTTGATGAGGAACTTCAGGACCGAGCCGGTGACGTCCGAGATGTCGGTGGGGTCCATCAGCATCTTGGCCCATTCGATGCGCTCAGCCAGCGTCTGGTCCTTGCCCGCGAGCAGGCCGGCGATGGTCTGTTTCTGGTAGTTGAACACCCCGCCCTGCTGCTTGAGCTTCTGGAAGATGCGGTGCGGATGCAGGAAGCTGAAGTCGGCCAGCACCAGCACGTGCTCGCGGTCGTACTGGACCGGGTCGGGCGCGGCCGGATCGATTATGATCGGGCCGTAGTGGCCCTGCGCTTCCTGCAGGCCCGAATGGCTGTGGTACCAGTAGGTCCCGGACTGGATCAGGGGAAATTCGTAGACGAAGGTCTCGCCCGGCGGGATGCCGGGGAAGCTCACGCCCGGGACGCCGTCCATCTCGAACGGCACGAGCAGCCCGTGCCAGTGGATGGAGGTGTCCTCATCCTTCAGCGCGTTGGTGACCGACAACCGGGCCTTCTGCCCCTCCTTCAAACGCAGGAGAGGTCCCGGCACCGTGCCGTTGATCGTGACGGCGTGCCCACGGCGCCCGTCCACCGTGAGCGAGCTGTGGCCGATGCTGAGCTTGATGTCGTCCCCGGAAAGGGTCGCCAGGGTAGGCGCGATCCCGGGACTGGCGCTGGCGGCCCAGCCGGGCAGCAGGGCGCTGAGGGCGGCCCCGCCGCCGAGCGCGGCGGCGCCATGCAGGAGCTGGCGGCGGTCAAGGTCGGGGACGGCGCGTCGACGCATTAGAATATGTCCTGTCCTCATCGGGGCGATGGGGGATGGCGGTTCCCGCGGCGGCACGTCAAGGGGATGACGGCAGACCGCAGCGGCTGAAGGGAATACGCGCCCGCGCCTCGTTTCCCTCGTCACGCTTGCGCTATTCGGGTTCCAGTCTGAGCAGTTCCGCCAGGCGATGGCGCGCGCGGTAAAGCCGGGTCTCCACCGCCTTGACGCTGATCCCCAGGAGCTCCGCCGCCTGCTGCTGGGAGAGTTCGCCGAAATAGGTGAGCAGGACCGGTTCCTTCAGCTTCGGCGGCAGCTTCGCGATCGACCGCTCGAGGGCCGCCAGCCGCTGGCCCTGCAACATGGACGACTCGGCGTCCGGCGACGGGTCCGGTTGGTGGCGGGCTTCCGGCGAGTCGGCGTCGCGGTCCGCGAACACCAGGCGGCGTACGGCGGCGCGCCGAGCGCGGTCGCGGCACTTGTTGAGCGCGATGGCCCGGATCCACACCCCGAAAGGGCGCGAAGGATCGTAGCGGCGTAGGGCGCGCCAGGCGGCGACGAACGTCTCCTGGATCACTTCCACGGCCGGATCGCCGTCGCCCACGTAGCGCCGCACGAAGCCGTAGAGGCCGTTCTTGTGCCGGCGCACCAGCAGGCTGAAGGCCTGATCGTCGCCATCGACCGCCCGCGCCGCCAGCGCTGCGTCGCTGTCCCCGCTCGCCGGTCTCACGGGGCCTGGTCGGTGAGCGCCTCGCTGATGCGGCGGTCGAACTTGGCCGCCTGGCTGGGCGTCAGGATCGTCCGCATCGCCAGGACATGAAGGATGGTTTCCTTCTGTAGTTCCCCCATGGCCACGTGGAAACGCTCGATGGCGGCCTGCACCTCCGGTGAGTATTCGTGGCGCGCCTGTATGGCGGCCGCGAGTTGGGCGTTGGCGGCGCGCAGCTCGGCCTCGCGAACGCGGCGGCGCACGGCAAAGTCCTGCTCAATCGCCTGCAGCCGCGCCTCCTGCGCCTCGGAGAGGCTCAGCTCCCTATGCACGAACTCATGCAGCGAGGGCTGGCGGCGCTGTTCAAGAATGTAGCGGGCGCCGAGCCAGGTGCCGCCGGCGGCGGCGATCGCGGCCAGGACGAGCGTCAGGAGCAAGCCCCGGGTGAGGAGGCTCATCCGGGGCCGTCGAGCAGCGTGGACGGGGCGAGGTGGGCATGGACGGAGAAGGCTGAGATTTCCGCCTCGCCGGCCGTGGCTGTGGCGGCGAAGCCCCCGCCCGCGAGCCCCAGGCCCAGGGCCACCATCACGGCGGCCGCGCGGACGGGCACGAACACGCTGGCGGCGGCCCGCGCTTCCCGCACGGCGGCGACGCCTCTGAGGACATCGGCCTCGAGCCCGTCGAGGTTCGTCTCCGGCGGCGCGGCTCTCAGTTGATTCAGGTAGTCGTCTAGCTTCGGGCTCATGGCCTCACCTTAAGGGAGTTCTCGTCAGCCTATACGTATTAGAGGCGCCCTGCCCCTCAAAAGAGGGGTCGGCTCCGGCGGCGCGTACTTCCTTCACAGGGGTGTGGGTCGTACCTCCTTCACAGGCGCGTGGGTTCTGCCACGCGCCTGACGCGCATCAATGCCAGGGGCCTTCGGGCCCCCTATACGAAGCCATGACGAAGAGGTCACCCATGCGTTCAACCTACCGCCCACCTCCGGGCCCTCACCGCCGCCGTCTGCTCTTGGGCGCCGCGTCCCTGCTGCTCGCCGCCGGCTGCGCCCAGGCGGCGCCCGCCCGTGAGCTGGTTGTGTTCAAGACGCCCTACTGCGGCTGCTGCAACGGGTGGATCACGCACATGCGTCGCGCCGGGTTCAACCCCGTGGTGCGGGTGGTGGATGACCTCAACCCGGTCCGCGCCCAGTACGGCGTGCCGTTCAAGCTGTCGTCATGCCACACGGCGGTGGCGGGAGGATACGTGATCGAGGGGCACGTCCCGCCGGCCGATGTCGCCCGGCTCCTGGCCGAGAAGCCGAACGCGGTCGGCCTCACCGTCCCGGGCATGCCCATTGGTTCGCCGGGCATGGAAAGCCCCTCGGGCGAAATGGAGCGGTTCGCGACGCTTCTGCTGCTGGACCGGGCAGGCCGAACGCGGGTGTTCGCCCACCACGGTTGAGGCTACCCAAGACCCCGACCTTGCGCCGAGTGGGCGCGACGGACCAAGTAAGCCGCCGCGCCGTTTGCCCGGCAGGCCAGGACTCAAGGCCGCCACAGCGGCCACGGCGCGGACTCGGCTGGCCCGGCTCCCCCGCCGGCCCTAAGGCTTGGGCGTTCGGCCGCCGTTCCGGTCGAGCCAGCCCTGCAACTCGGCGATGTCCTTGCGCTGATCGTCCGCCATGCGCGCCGCCATCCGCTTCGCCTCGGCGTTGTCGCCGTGTTTCTCCAAGACCTCGACCATGGCGAGGCCCATCCGGTGATGCTCGATCATCTTCAACGCGAACGCCCGGTCGGGGTCGGCGTCGTCCCTCGACATCATGGTCTTGTGCATGTCCTGCATGACCCGCATGAAGTCCTGCTTGGCCATGGCGCCATGCTGCATGCCGCTGTGATCCATGCCCTTGTGCTGGGCGCCGGACTTGGCGGGCGGCTGGCCAAGCGCGGGAGCGGCGGCAAGCGCCGCCGCAGCGGCCAAGAAAACGATCATCTTCATCTCGTCGTCCTCGGGGTCGGAAATCAGTGGAAGGTCTGCAGCGCGGCCCGACAGGCCTGCTCGCAGCGCCGGCAGGATTCCGCGCAGATGCGGCAGTGCTCGTGCATTCCGGCATGGCGCTCGCACTCCTCGGCGCACACCCGGCAGGCCTCCTGGCAAGCGGTCAGCACCGCCTGGATGGTCCGCTCATCGGACCCCGTGCGGCGCGAGGCGACGGCGCCGGCCGCCGCGCAGATATCGGCGCAGTCCAGGTTGAGGCGGATGCACTGGGTGAGCTCGCGTACCGTCACCTCGCCTAGGCAGGCGTCGGCGCAGACGGTGCAGGCCTGGGCGCAGTCGTAACAGTCCTCGATGCAGCGGATGAGGGTGTCGTTGGTGTTCCCGCGCACGTGCGGATGGGTGGCGATCATCTCTTGGGCGTGCATGGACGCTCTCCCGTTCTGATGGATTGCCGCTGAACCCGCCCGGCGCGGTCAGGTTCCGGAATTTCCGGCAATGGAAGACAGAAACGGCCTCGCACCTCTCAATGTGAGGGATGCGTTCCGCGCGCGCGTATCAGTATTGAATGGACGGGTGCTTGGCGGACGGGGCGGGTGGACGGGCGCGTGGCGGCCTGGACCTGCAAAACCTTCCCGCGATGGGAGAGAAAATGCGCGGCTGCGCCAACGAAGACCTTGACCTTCCCATCATGGGAAGGTGCATCTGAGGTGGGCATCGAAGGTCAGGAGACACCCGAATGCCCGAAGCCATCCTCACGCCGATCGAAATTCCGGTGCGCGGCATGACCTGCGCCAGCTGCGTGGGCCGCGTGGAGAAGGCGATCAAGGCGGCGCCCGGTGTGGCCGCGGCGAGCGTCAACCTTGCGACCGAGCGCGCGCACGTGGACCTCGCCTCCACCGACCAGATCGCAGGCGTCGTCGAGGCGATCCGCAGGGCCGGCTATGAGCCGCTCGAGCGGACCTGGGAGCTGCGCATCCACGGCATGACCTGCGCGAGCTGCGTCGGCCGCGTGGAGCGCGCCCTGCGCGCGGCGCCCGGCGTGGTCTCCGCCAGCGTGAACCTCGCGACCGAGCGCGCCACCGTCGTGGTCCTCGATGGCGCGGTCGAGCTCCCCGACCTCGTCGCGGCCGCAGCCCGGGCCGGGTATCGGGCCGAGGCCGCCGCGGCGGTCAGTCCGGACCACACCGATCGGGAACAGGCGGCCCGGGACGCCGAGATCGCCGGCCTGAAGCGCTCGGTGATCCTCGCCGCCCTGGCCACCGGACCGCTGTTCTTCCTGGAGATGGGCCGGCACTTCGTGCCCGGGGTCCATCACTGGCTCGCCGGCGCCATCGGCGAACAGCCCTGGCGGCTCGTGAGCTTCGCGCTCGCCGCCTTCGTGCTGTTCGGGCCGGGCCTGCGATTCTTCCGCAAGGGCGTGCCGAACCTCTTGCGCCGCACGCCCGACATGAACTCCCTTGTGGCGCTCGGCACGAGCGCGGCCTTCGCCTACTCCACGGCCGCCACTTTCGCCCCCAAGCTGCTGCCGGCGGGCGCCGACCACGTCTACTACGAGGCGGCGGCGGTGATCGTGACCCTGATCCTGCTCGGCCGCCTGTTCGAGGCCCAGGCAAAGGGCCGCACCAGCGAGGCGATCCGCCGCCTGATGACGCTGCAGGCCAAGTCGGCGCGCGTGTTGCGCGGCGGGCGCGAGCTAGAGGTTCCCATAGACCAGGTGATCGCCGGAGACGTGGTGGTGGTCCGCCCGGGCGAGCGTATCGCCGTCGACGGCGAGGTGGTGGACGGCGGCTCCTTCGTGGACGAATCGATGATCACCGGGGAACCCATTCCGGTGCAGAAGGGACCGGGCGACGCCGTCGTCGGCGGCACGGTGAACAAGACCGGCGCCTTCCGCTTCCGCGCCACCAAGGTCGGGGCGGCCACCCTGCTTGCCCAGATCGTCCGCATGGTGCAGGCCGCCCAGGGCGCCAAGCTCCCCATCCAGGCGCTGGTGGACAAGGTGACGTCCGCATTCGTGCCGGTGGTTATCGGCGTCGCGGCAGCCACCTTCGGCGCCTGGTTGCTGCTCGGTCCCTCCCCCGCGCTCAGCTTCGCCCTCGTCAACGCCGTGGCGGTGCTGATCATCGCCTGCCCCTGCGCCATGGGGCTCGCCACCCCCACCTCGATCATGGTGGGCACGGGCAAGGCCGCCGAGCTCGGGATCCTGTTCCGCCAGGGAGAGGCCTTGCAGAGCCTGCGCGGTGTCCGCGCCGTGGCCTTCGACAAGACCGGAACCCTGACTCTCGGCCGCCCCGCCCTCACCGACCTCGAGCCGGCGGAGGGCTTCGCCGAAATGGCCGTGCTGCGGCTGGCGGCGGCTGTGGAGGGACGCTCCGAGCATCCCATCGCCGCGGCGGTCGTCGAGGCGGCGAAGGCCCGCGGTCTCGCCATACCCGAGGCGGAGGCGTTCGAATCCGTCCCCGGTTTCGGGGCGAGCGCTCGGGTGGACGGGCGCCGCGTAGAGATCGGCGCGGACCGCTTCATGCAACGGCTCGGCGTCGATATCGGCCGCGTCGCCGATCGGGCGGCGCAGCTGGGCCGCGAGGCCAAGACGCCGCTCTTCGTCGCCGTGGACGGTGAACTCGCGGCCCTCCTGGCTGTCGCCGACCCCATCAAGCCGACCACCCCCGAGGCGCTGGCGGCGCTGCACGCTGAGGGCCTGAAGCTGGTGATGATCACGGGCGACAACCGCCGCACCGCAGACGCCGTGGCCGCCGCCCTCGGACTGGACGATGTGCTGGCCGAGGTGCTCCCGGACGGCAAGGCCGAAGCCGTCCGGCAGCTGCAGCAGCGGTACGGCCACGTCGCCTTCGTGGGCGACGGGGTCAACGACGCGCCGGCGCTGGCCACCGCCGACGTCGGCATCGCCATGGGCGCCGGGACGGACATCGCCATCGAGAGCGCCGACGTGGTGCTGATGCGCAGCGATCTGCGGGCCGTCGCCACCGCAATCGCGCTCAGTCGCGCGGTGCTGCGCAACATCCGCCAGAACCTGGCCTGGGCGTTCGGCTACAATGTCCTGCTGATCCCGGTAGCCGCCGGCCTGCTCTATCCGGCCATGGGCGTCCTGCTCTCCCCCATGGTGGCGGCCGGCGCCATGGCGCTCTCGAGCGTCAGCGTGCTGGGCAACGCCCTGCGGCTGCGCGGCTTCCGCGCCCCCACCGGCGGGCCTGCGCGCCCCACACGCCAGCGGGCCGCCCCCGTCGCAGGAGCCGCGGCATGAACATCGGACGCGCCGCCAAGGCTTCCGGCGTCTCGGCGAAGATGATCCGCTACTACGACGACATCGGCCTGGTGCGGCCGGCTAGCCGCACCGGTTCGAACTACCGCGAGTACGATGAGCGGCGGGTCAACGAGCTGCGGTTCATCAAGCGGGCCCGCGCGCTGGGCTTCTCCGTTCCGGAGATCGAGCATCTGCTCTCGCTGTGGCGCGACCGGGAGCGTCCCAGCCGCCAGGTCAAGGCCATCGCCGACCGCCATGTGGCGGATCTCGACGCCCGCATTGCCGAGATGCAGGCCATGGCCGACACGCTCCGGCACCTGTCGAGCTGCTGCGCCGGGGATGACCGCCCGGACTGCCCGATCCTCGCGGACCTCACCGGCGGCGCCGAACCGGCCGAACCGGCGGCCACGGCGCACCGGCGACGCTGAGCATTGCCGAGAGGCGGACAGGCGAGCCCGGTCCTGCGTCCGCATTGCGCACGCAGGACCGGGGCGCGGGGTGACGGGTCAGCTGTGCGTATCCCCCACAGGCGTCCACTTGCGCCGGACCTAGAGAAGCAGGAGAAAGTGCGATGCGGAACATCATGCGGACGACCGGCCTGGCCTTCGGTCTCGGCCTCGCGCTCGCGGCGTGCCAGAGACAGGAGGCGCAAGCCCCGGCCGAGGCGGTCCCGGCGCCGCCGGACGCCCCCTCGGCGGCGGCCACGACGCCCGCCGGATCCGACGCCACAAACCCGGCCGTCGCCCCGGTGGCGCCTTCGACCTCGACGGCCCGGGCGCCTGCCAAGTCCGAGCCGCCCAAGCGGGCCACCGAGCCCGCCGCGGCGGACCACACAGACATGCCCGGCATGGACCATTCGAAGATGGAGGGCATGGATTCCAAGAAGTGAGCGCGGATGGGCCCCACGCGGTGGGCCCGGCAGAACCCGATCCCGATCGTGGAGCCCGCAGCGCCGGGCCAGAACGAGGCACAGGTCATGGTCGGCCGCGTTCTGTACGACGATGACCGGTCCTCGTTGTCGACGCATCGTCGCCGTGGCGGGGTACGGTCTTTCGACGATCAGGCGGGGCGATCATCTTTCGGCGGCCGCGCGTTCGGCTGATCGCCGAGCAGGGCGCGTACATCCTCGCCAGACAGCGTTTCGCGGTCGAGCAGCGCCTCGGCGATGCGCCGCAGCTGGTCGCCATGGTCGATCAGGATCCGTCGGGCGCTGGATTCGCCGTCTTCGACAATGCGGCGGGTTTCCTCGTCGATGATCTGCGCCGTCGCTTCCGACACATTGCCGCGCAGGCCGCCGCCGTGCCCGAGGAACCCGCCCGACTCGTGGTCGGCGTAGCGCAAGGGGCCGAGCTTTTCGCTGAAGCCGAATTCGGTGACCATCCGGCGCGCAAGGTCGGTCGCCTGGCGGATGTCGTCGCTGGCCCCGGTCGTGATCCACTCCTTGCCGAAGGTGAGCTCCTCGGCGACGCGCCCGCCGAACATCATCGCAATCTTCGCTTCCAGCTCCATCTTGGCGAAGCCGTAACGATCACGCTCGGGCAACGACATAGTCACGCCCAACGCCCGTCCCCGGGGGATGATCGTCACCTTGTGCAGCGGGTCGTGCCCCGGCGAATACAACGCCACCAGCGCATGGCCCGCCTCGTGATAGGCGGTGATCGTCTTCTCGCCCTCGGTCATCCCGGCCGAGCGGCGTTCGGCTCCCATCAGCACCTTGTCCCTGGAGGCCTCGAAGTCGGCCATGGTGATGTGCTCGGCGCCGTTGTGGGCCGCCAGCAGGGCCGCCTCATTGACCAGGTTGGCGAGATCCGCGCCCGAAAAGCCGGGCGTGCCCCGCGCGATGACCCGGATGTCGATGTCCGGCGCGGTGGGGGAGCCTCCCAAGTGCACCTTCAGGATCTGCTCACGTCCCTCGATGTCCGGAACCTGTACCACCACTTGGCGATCGAAACGTCCAGGGCGCAGCAAAGCGGGATCCAACACGTCGGGCCGGTTCGTCGCGGCGATCAGGATGACGCCCTCATTTGCGTCGAAGCCGTCCATCTCCACCAGCAGCTGGTTCAGCGTCTGCTCGCGCTCGTCGTTTCCGCCGATGCCGCCGCCCCGGTGACGGCCGACCGCGTCGATCTCGTCGATGAAGACGATGCAGGGCGCGCGGGCCTTGGCCTGGGCGAAGAGGTCGCGGACCCGCGAGGCGCCGACGCCCACGAACATCTCGACGAAGGCCGATCCAGACATGCTGAAGAACGGCACGCCCGCCTCGCCGGCGATGGCCCGCGCGAGCAGGGTCTTTCCGGTCCCGGGCGGGCCGACGAGCAGGCAACCTTTCGGGACCTTGCCGCCGAGCTTCCCGAATTTGGCCGGTTCCTTGAGGAATTCGACGATCTCGCGAAGTTCCTGTTCGGCTTCGTCGATGCCGGCCACGTCCTTGAAGGTGACGCGGCAGGCCTCCGGCGCCAGCACCTGCGCGCGAGACTTGCCGAACCCGAGCGCCTTGCCGGCGCCGGTCGCCGGTCGCCGAAGACAGACTAGGAAGCCGATCGCGACCAAGGCCAGAACCAGGAGGGGCAGCAAGCCGAAGGCGGCCGGGAGGAGTCCGCCGCCCGCCCGGGGCGTCACCGTCACCCGAACGCGGTGGTCCACGAGGCGCGATATCAGTCCGGGATCCTGCGGCGCGAAGGTGCGGAAGCGGCTCGCATCCGTCAGCGCGCCCGAGACGGTTTGGCCGGCGAGGACAACCTCTCGGACCTTGTCGCCGTTGACCAGAACGATGAAGTCCGAATAGGCGATCTCTCGCTCGGGCCTTGCAGCTGACCCTCCTGCGCCGCCGCGCGAGGTTGTCGGGCTGACGCCACCCTGGCCATAACCGCCGTCCGCGCGGGCGGCCCCGCTGTGGGTCAGGACTGCTGCGCCGAGCACGAGCGCCAGGCTGGCGCGGGCGAGCACTCTCCGTAAAGGCGTGACCATGGCGATCCTCGCATGCGTCAGCTGTCCCGCCGCTGACGGGCAGGAGCAGCGGAAAGACGCTCCATCCGCTGCGGGGTTACACAGCGGCTACGCTCAGACGGGGCGGGCACGGCCTCATGACGGCATTACTGAGGACGCAGCGAAGCCGCACCCTGGAGATCCGATCGAGGCTCCGCTCGGCCTAGGCGGGCGCCCGCAACGCCCATGCCTTACCCCGAAGGCCACCCGAGGAAAACGGCCGCCAGACGAGGTAGAGCGACATCAGCGCGCCGCCGAAACAGAAGACCGAGATGTAGGCGTACTGGAAGAATAGGTAGGTGGCCACGAAGACCAGGGCCACCAGCACCCCGAATACCCGCGCGTCCTTGTCGGTGCTCAGCAGTAGCGGCCCGATGACCACGAAGAGGTAGATCGCATAGGTGAATTCGCGGCCGATCACATAGTCGAGGAGCGCCTTGCCCTCGTAGCTGATCGCGGCGCCCAGGAACCGGGTGGCGAGCCACCCCTCATGGGCGAAGTAAGGCACATACTGCAGCCCGCCGAGCATCCCGCCGGCGACGGCCAGCAGGAGGTAGACCGGCCGCCGCCGCCCCGGCTCCAGGAAGTAGACCGAGAACGGCACCCACACCGGCCAGGCGAGCCAGGAGAAGAACAGGTAGGCGAGCGAGAAGCGCTCCACGACCGCGGCGTCGCCGGCCGCGCCGAAGCGCCAGACGAACCCCTCCATGAGCTGCTGGGCGGCGAACAGCACCGGAAGGGCGGACAGCGCCAGATAGCGGCGATCCCCGCGCCAGGCCCGCGCCAAGCTGACCGCGCCGAGCGGCGCCAGGACACCCGCCGCCGTGAAGCTCGCCGCCGCCGAGAAGCACATGCCACATATCCCCAAGCCCAACGGGCTTCCACGCTGGAGCGCCCGCCCATAGATGGATACGCTTAGCCGATGCCACGCCCTCGTCCCAGACCGTGAGCCACGTTCCACCCAGGCGCCTGCTGGTCCTCAACAAGGGGTCGTCCAGCCTCAAGTTCGCGCTGTTCGAGCCGCGCGGCCTACGCCGGCTCGCCCGCGGGAGCCTCCGCGATCTCGGCGGCGCGCCGCAACTGAAGCTCGAGCGGGAGGGTGGCGCACCGGGGTCGGAGCCGGTTCCCGGGCCCCTGAGCCCGGACGAGGCCGCCGAGCGCCTGCTCGCGCGGCTGAAGGCGCACGGTCTCCTAGAGGGCGTCACGCTGGTCGCCCACCGCATCGTGCACGGAGGGGCGACGTTCCGTGCGCCGGCCGCGCTCGACCCGGCGACCCTGGTCGCCCTGCGCGCGCTCTCGCCGTGGGCGCCGCTGCACCAGGACGCCAGCCTGGACGTCGCCGACGTGGCCCGTGGGCGCCTGGCGGGCGCCATGCATGTCGCCTGCTTCGACACCGCGTTCCACGCCGACCAGCCGCGCCTCGCGCGGCTCTACGCCCTCCCCCGTCGGCTGATCGAGGATGGCGTGGTCGCCTACGGGTTCCACGGCCTGTCCTACGCCCATGTGGCCGGCCGCCTTCGGCGGCTCGACCCGCAGGGCCGCGGCGGCCGGGCCGTCGTGGCGCACCTCGGCAGCGGCGCCAGCCTCTGCGCCCTGCGGTCGGGCGCCAGCCTCGCCACCACCATGGGGTTCAGCACTCTCGACGGCGTCCCGATGAGCACCCGTTGCGGGGCGATGGATCCAGGGGTGATCCTGCACCTGCTGCAGCACCGCGGGCTGACGCCGCGCCAGGTGAGCCACTTGCTCTACGAGGAGGCGGGGTTGCTGGGGCTCTCCGGCGTCTCCGGCGACATGCGGACCCTGCTCGCCAGCTCTACGGCCGAGGCCGCTGAGGCCATCGACTTCTTCGTCTATCGGGTCAGCCGGGAGATCGGCGCCCTCGCGGCCGTGCTGGGCGGGATCGACACCCTGGTGTTCACCGGCGGCGTGGGCGAAGGCTCCATGGAGGTGCGCGCGCGGATTTGCGCGCAGGCGGCCTGGCTCGGCGTCGAGATCGACCCGGTGCGCAATGCGGCGGGCGCGCCCGAGATCGGGACCGGGCGGGTCCGGGTCCTGGTCGAGGCCGCTGACGAGGAGTTCGCGATGGCGGAGGCGCTGGTCGAGGCCGGGTTCGCAGACCCGCGCGAGGGCTGAGCCCCGGCCCTGCGGCGCACGGCCGCGCCGCCGCCGCGTAAGCCGCCGCGGCGTGCTGCGTCTTCAGCACGATCTCGCGCACAGGACCTCACATGCGTTTGCTTGCTTCGGCCTCGGCCTTCGTCGCCCTGGCGCTGGCCGCGCCCGCCTTCGGCGGCGTCTATGACCTCACCCTGCAGCCCTCCAGCGTCACGGCCGCCGGCAAGACCGCGCCGGCGCTGAGCATCAACGGCCAGATTCCGGGCCCGCTGCTGCGCTGGCGCGAAGGCGAGGAGGTCACCCTCAACGTGACCAATCGGCTCGCGGAGGACGCCTCCATCCACTGGCACGGGATCATCCTGCCGCAGGAGATGGACGGCGTGCCGGGCCTGAGCTTCGACGGCATCAAGCCCGGCCAGACCTTCACCTACCGGTTCAAGGTCCGGCAGTCGGGCACCTACTGGTATCACAGCCACTCCGGCCTGCAGGAGCAGCAGGGGATCTTCGCTCCCATCATCATCGACCCGGCGGAACCCGACGGGATCGCGGCGGATCGGGAGTACGTGGTCGTCCTGTCGGACTGGCTGAAGGAGAACCCCTACCGCGCGCTGCGGAACCTGAAGAAGGACAGCGGCTGGTACAACTACAACCGCCGCACCGTGGGCGACCTCGTCACCGACCTCCGGCGCGCGCCGGACGGCGAGGCGCGCGCCGCGGTCGTGCGCGACCGGCTCGCCTGGGGCCGGATGCGGATGGACCCCACGGACCTCACCGATGTCTCCGGCTACGCCTTCCTGGTGAACGGCAAGGATGCGGCGGCCAACTGGACGGCGCTCTTCCGCCCCGGCGAGCGGGTCCGCCTGCGCTTCGTCAACGCTTCGGCCATGACCTTCTACGACGTCCGCATCCCGGGCCTGAAGATGACCGTGGTGCAGGCGGACGGCCAGAACGTGCGGCCGGTGGAGGTGGACCAGTTCCGCATGGCCATGGGCGAGACCTATGACGTGATCGTCCAGCCCGAGCAGGACCAGGCCTACACCCTCTTCGCCCAGGCCTTCGACCGTTCGGGCTACGCCCGCGCCACCCTGGCGCCGCGCGAAGGCATGACCGCGCCGGTTCCCAGGCTCGACCCGCGGCCCGTCCGCACCCTGGCCGACATGCCCATGCCGGGGATGAAGATGGCGGCGGGCGCCCACGCCGGCCACGGCGCGCCGGAACCCGCACCGCGGCTCGCCCGCCACGACATGCCCGGGATGGAGGCGGCCCGAACGCCGGAGATGGACATGGACGAGGTGGCCATGGAGGCGCACCTCCACCCCGGCCTCACCCCGCCGGCCACGGTGCTGGCCTACGACGACCTCGCCGCCGCCCGCGCCTATCCCGACCGCACGCCGCCGGCGCGGGAGGTGACGATCCGCCTCACCGGCTCGATGAACCGCTACTACTGGTCCATCGACGGCCGCAAATGGCCGGGCGTTCCGCCGCTGAAGGTGCGCTACGGGGAGCGCGTGCGGGTCCGCATCGTCAACGAGACCATGATGGAGCACCCCATGCACCTGCACGGGATGTGGATGGACCTGGTCAAGGCGGACGGCGCGCTGGGCGCGCGCAAGCACACGGTGATCGTCGGGCCGAACAGCACGGTGACGGCCGACATCACCGTAGACGCCCTGAAGACCTGGGCCTTCCACTGCCACATCCTCTTCCACGCCGCGACCGGGATGATGACCACCCTGCAGGTGGCCGAGGTGGTCGCCCCTTAGACCCGTCCCGCACATTCCAGGAGACATCCATGAGACCCCTGCTGTTGGCCGCCGCCCTGGCGGGCCTGGCTGCGCCCGCCCTCGCCGCCGACCCCCGCGACGCGGCGCCGCCCTATAGCTTCTGGCTCTCCCGAACCGACGGGGGGGTGTCGACCAAGGGAGAGCAGGATTTCGACTGGGACGCCCAGGGCTGGGTGGGAAGCGACGAACAGAGGGCGTGGGTGAAGACCACGGGCAACCTGCAGGGCTCCGGCGCGCCGGACCGCGCGGACGTCCAGCTCCTCTACTCCCGGGCCCTCAACGAATTCTGGGATGTGCAGGCAGGCGTGCGCCAGACCCTGGAGCCGGCCGCCCGCACGTCGGCGGTGCTGGGCGTACAGGGGCTCGCTCCCTACTGGTTCGAGGTGGACGCCGCGGCGTTCCTGGGCGAGGGCGGCCGCCTCACCGGCCGCCTCGAGACCAGCTACGAGCTCACCTTCACGCAGAGGGTCTTCGCCGAGCCGTTCCTGACGGTGCGGTTCTCCACCAAGGCCGATCCCAAGCTGCTGGAGGGGCCGGGTCTCATGGACACCGAAGCGGGCCTGCGCCTGCGCTATGAGGTCTCGCGCAACTTCGCGCCCTACGTGGGGGTCAGCTGGGCCCGCCGCTACGGCGCCACTCGGCGGCGGCTCACGGCCGCGGGCGGGGACGGCGAGGAAACCTCAGGCCGGGCCGGGCTGCGGCTGCTGTTCTAGCGCCACCCGATCGTAACCCCCCACGGCGCGCGCGCGTCCTGGAAGCCGAGGGCCAGGTACGCTCCTCCGCGCGAGGGATGCAGAGTTCATGAGTGGAGATCGGCGACCGACGGGCCGGCGGGGTCGCCCGGGCGAAGAGCCCCTCGCGCCGCCGCGCCCACCTTCACGGCGGCCCGCGGCGGCCTTCCTGGTGCTGGCCTTCGCCGCCGTCGTCGTCGGCGGCATGGCGCAACCGCTCCTGACGGTCCTCTTCCCGGGCCTGGACGGCCGCGCGCCTTCGACCCTGGCCCTGGTCGCGGCGGGCCTCTTCGGCCTGGGGATCGCGCTGGGCCTCGCCTGGGCGCGTCTCTTCGGTCCGGCGCGCCGCGACGTCGGCCGGCGCCGGCGGCTGTAAGCCTGGCTCGTCGTGCGCGTCTAAGTCGGGCCGGCCTTTCCGGTCCCGGCGCGGCTCCGGACGCTTCCGGAGCAAAAGGAGGATCCGATGTCCGTCACCCACCCTGACGCCCAGGCAGCCCCTCGGCCCCGCCTGCAGGCGGAGCCAGCGCTCGCCATCGCCCCGCTCGGCCTCAGCCTGTCCATCTTCTTCACCCTCACCTTCGCGCTCTGCGCGCTCACCGCCTACATCCCCATCCTGCGGGAGTTCCACCTGCTCGAGGCGATCTGGCCCGGCGTCGCTTGGGGCAGGCCCGAGATGCTTGTCGTGGGCGCCGTCCTCGCCTTCGCCTGCGGCTGGTACGTGGCCCTCGTCTGGGGCTCCCTCTACAACGTCTTCGCGCGCCGTCGCGCGTGAGCGCCGGCGCGTCCGCGCGGTCCGCAGCCGGGAGAGGCCCGCGTCGAACCCCGGAGACCCCGGGCCTCTCCGTGACGCGCCGCCGTCCGGCGCCGGAGCCCGTGGAGGTGGTCGAGCGAAAGGGCATCGGCCACCCCGACAGCATCTGCGACGCGCTGGCCGAGTCCCTGTCGCGCGATCTGTGCGCCCGGTACAGGGCCGCCTACGGGACGATCCTGCACCACAATGTCGACAAGGCCCTGCTTTGCGCCGGGCGCGCCACCCCGGCCTTCTCGGGCGGACAGGTGGACGAGCCGATCGACATCTACCTGGCCGGCCGGGCCGCGAGCCTTGCGGAAGACGGCGGACGCTCGCTCCGCGAGCTGGCGGTGGAGGGCGCACGCGGTTGGCTCCGCGCCAATCTCCACGCCCTGGACGCAGAGCGCCACGTGCGGATCCATCCGGTGCTGAGGCCGGGCTCGCCGGAGCTTCGGGGGCTGTTCGGCGCCGCCGCCGGCGAAATCCCGCGCGCCAACGACACCTCCATCGGTGTCGGCTATGCACCGCTCAGCCCGCTGGAGCAGCTGGTCCTGCGGGTCGAGCGCGAATTGCGGGAGGACGCCCGGCCGGCACGGGGCGAGGATGTCAAGGTTATGGGGGTGCGGACCGGCGCCCAGGTCGCGCTCACCATCTCCTGCGCCATGGTCGGGCGCGAGATTCCCAGCCTCGCCGCCTACCGGGACGAAACGGCCGCGATCGCCGGGCGCGCGGCGGCCGCCGGCCTGGGAGCCGGCTTCGGCCGGGCCAGCATCGCCGTGAACGCGGCGGACCGGCCTGAAGCCGGACAGGTCTACCTCACCGTCACCGGCACGTCGGCGGAGGGCGGCGACGACGGCCAGGTGGGCCGGGGGACCGGGTCAACGGCCTGATCACCCCGGGCCGGCCGATGAGCCTCGAGGCTGCGGCCGGCAAGAACCCGGTCAGCCATGTCGGCAAGATCTACAATGTAGCCGCGCGGCAGATCGCCGAAGCGGTGATCTCAGCCTTGCCGCAGGTCACGCGCGCGGAATGCCTGATGGTGAGCCGCATCGGCGCCCCGATCACGGAACCTGCCGTGCTGAGCGTTCGGGTGGAGCTCGCGCGCGGCGCGGCCCTGCCCGATGTCGAGGCCGAGATCGACCGCCTGGCGGCGGGCGTGCTCGCAGGCCTGCCGGCCCGGCTCGAGGACTTCATCCAGGGCCGCATCGGCCTCTTCTAGAGCCGGCCGGAAGGCGCCGACGGGCGCCGCGCCCCGGATCGCAAACGGCCGTGGCGCCTCGTCGCAGGCGCAGAACACGAGCAGGGACAGATGATCAACCCACTGAGCGATCCCCTCGTCGAGAACGTCATTGTCGATCCCGTGGGCGAGGTGGTCCGCCTGGACGCCACGCCGGAGGGGGTGGCGATCGTCACCATCGACCGGCCCGAGCGGCGCAACGCGCTCAACCGCCTTGCCGTGGAAGGACTCACCCAGGCCTTCGAGACCCTGCAGGGAGCTTCCGGCGTGCGCGTGGTGTTCCTGCGCGGCGCCGGCGGCCACTTCTGCGCGGGCGCGGACCTGGCCGAGATGAAGATAGCGCTCGCGAACTGGACCGAAGTCGACCGGCGCGGCGACGCCGAGGCCTTCGCGGCCCTGCTGAGGACGATCGAGGAGACTCCTGCCGTCACCGTCGCCCTCTGCCAGGGCGCCGCGCGTGGCCTGGGCGTCGGGCTGGCGGTCGCCTGCGACCTCGCCGTCGCCACGGCCGACGCCACCTTCGGCTTCCCGGAGGCGAAGCTCGGACTGCTGCCCGCGGTCTCCGCGCCCTATGTGGCCCGCGCCGTCGGCTGGCGCGAGGCGCGCCGGCTGCTCCTCACGGGCGAGATCGTCGAAGCTGCCCGGGCCGAGCGTATCGGGCTGGTGGGCGAGGTGGCGGCGGACACCGCCGAGCTCGACAAGGCGATGGACCGGGTGGTCGACCGGGTGATGACCAGCGCGCCAGGCGCGGTGGCGGAGATCAAGCGCCTGGTGCTGGAAATGCGCGACCGTCCGCTGGACGCCACGACCCTCGAGGCGGCAGCGCGGCGCAGCGCCGATGTGCGCGGGAGCGCGGAGGCGCGCGAGGGGGTCGCCGCGTACCTGGAGCGGCGCCGCCCGCCTTGGCTAGACTGAGTCCAGCGAGCCTGTCGGACGCAAGGCCCGGTGCGCGGCCAAACCCGAGCCGGGGCCCGCCTTGGATTGAGGAGGACACAGTGGTCGCCGTGTTCGCGTCACGAGGCGGACGCGGCGTGCGAACGGTCGCGCGCACCGGCCTCGGCCTCGGCCAGGTCAGGTTGATCGGTGATGGGCTACCATCCGGTCCTTCGCCAGGGCTGTAAGCCGGAAGCCCGGTCCTGCGTCAGACTCCAGGGCGAGCCATCCGGCGCGCCGGACCACCGATGATCCAGGAGGCTTCCATGGCCGATCTCAACCCGGGCCGGCTGCGGGCCGCGCCCGTCGCCCAGGCCGACATGGCGCTCGACGCCGGCCTGCGCCGCTTCATGCTGGGCGTCTACAACAAGGTGGCGCTGGGCCTCGTCCTCTCCGCCGCCCTCGCCTACCTCACCAGCATGGTCCCGCCGGTGCGGGACCTGATGTTCCGGCTCTCCCCCGACGGCCGTTTCGCCGGCTACACCGCGCTGGGCATGATCGTCGCCTTCGCGCCCCTCGTCGTGCTGCTGGGCTCCATGTTCGCCATGCGCCAGCCTTCGGCGCGTGGCGCGGCGGCGCTCTACTGGACGGTATGCGCGCTGATCGGGGCCTCGCTGGGCGTCCTCGGGCTCGTCTACACCGGCGCCTCCCTGGCCTCGACCTTCCTGATCACCGCGGCGGCGTTCGGGGCGCTCAGCCTGTTCGGCTACACGACCAAGAAAGACCTCACCGGCCTCGGCAGCTTCCTGCTCGTGGGCCTGATCGGCCTGGTGATCGCCTCGCTCGTGCGGATGTTCTGGAATCCGCCGGGGTTCTCGTTCGTGATCAGCGCCGCAGGGGTGCTGATCTTCGCCGGGCTGATCGCCTACGACACCCAGCGCCTGAAGCTCACCTACCATGAGCTCGGCGGGGCGGAGGCCGCGCTGGGCGCCGCCACCAGCTATGGCGCGCTCAGCCTCTACCTCAACTTCATCAACCTGTTCCAATTCCTGCTGGCCCTCTTCGGCCAGCGGCGTTGAACATCGGCGTAAGGCCGGCGCTCGCGCTGCGTCAGTCCCCCCGAGCGCCGAACCGGCGCAGCACAGGAGAAGCGATATGAGATTGATCGTGGCCGCGACCGCCCTGGGCCTGCTGGCCAGCGGGCCAGCCCTGGCCCAGGACCACGGCGCGCATCACCCCGGGGTGACCGAAGCCCGCCAGGCCGCCGCCGACGCCCAGCTACACGAGCAGTGCAAGGCCCTCATGGGGCGCAAGATGGACCCCAAGCAGCCGCATGACCACGGCCGCGACAAGTCCGGAGCCGCCGCCTGGCCCCAGGGCAAGCCGCTGAGCGAGGCCGAGATGAAGGCCATGCACGAGAAGTGCCAGGCCATGATGGCCAAGGACGCCGCCGCGGCGCCCCCCGCGCCGAAACCCTGATCTGCGCGTGGGACAGGCGTCCCGCCGGCCAGCCGCCGGCGGGACGCCTGTCACGGCGCGGGCTCGGCCTCGACGGCGAGCACTGGCGCAAAGCCCCCGCCCGACGTGCGCATATTGGTCGTCTGACCGCGGTAGAGCCGGGCGGCCGGCAGCAGGACCTCGCCGGCGTAGGCGTAGAGGCGGACATCCACCTTCAGCTCGACAGGCTCGCCATCGTGGCGAAGGCGCCGCGCCCCTGGGGCGGCGTAGGCCTGGGCCACGTAGGGGACGCGGCAGATCTCGTCCCACACGCGGCGCGTGAGCTTGTCGCCGCGGTAGGCTGCCTTGCTCGCATGGCCCGCGGCCGGCTTGAAGAACCAGCGCCGCCGTTCGCGCCATAGGCGCTCGGCGTTTTCCGGTGTGACGACCACCGTCTCGAGGACGGTTCCGGCCAGGATCGCTAGGGCCTCGGCGTCGAGCCCCCAGGCGCGCAGGCGGTCCAGGTCGCACAGCAGGGTCAGGTTGCGCTTGTCGGCGAAGAGCGCGTGATTGTGCGGGTTGGGGGTGACCACGACACGGTCGAGCTCATAGGCGCGGCGCAGGGCGACGTACTCCGTCGCCTCGAGCGCGAAGTCCGTCAGCCGGTTGTAGACGAGATCCACGGGGCGGCCGCCGAGGCTGGCCCGCGTCCCGTCGAAGACGAGGTCGCGGGGGTCGCCGATCACCGTTTCCAGCCCGGCCGAGTCCAGGAGCGCCTTCGCGAGCTGGAACTCCGGATAGAGCGGCTGCGCCTCGGGAGCGTCGTCAAGGATCGCGACGCGGCCCAAGCTCCCGCGCCGCGCCTGCCTGCGCCACTCGGCCTTGAACATGTCGGCGACCCGCCGGCGGAACGCCGCCTCGTCGGGCGCCTGGGCGTTCGGCCCGCGGCCCCCGCAGCAGGCGAGCTGCGCCCGCGCCAGCACCGCATTCAGGAAGGCGCCGCCGGCGTTGGTGTTGATCTCGATGAGCTTCGGCCCGTCGGGCGTGATGTGGAAGTCGTAGCCCATCATCGCCCCGGCCGGGCCGAAGTCGCGGTGCGACAGCGGCGGCGCCCAGGCAAGCGCAGCCTCCCGGTAGCCGGCAAGCCGCGCCACAGCCTCCACGGCCCGGACCACGTCGGCCATGCGCGCGAGGGCCGGCGCCGGGACGAACACCGGCGAGTTGGCGAACAACCAGGGCGACCGCTCGGCCAGGATGTCGGCGAAGCCTTCGGCGCCCACCTCGCGGTCAAGGGCGGCCGCCAGCGCCGGCCGGTCGAGGGTGACGCAGAAGCAGCCGCCGTTGAGCGCCTCGGCGCGAAGCTCCGCGGCGACAGGCGGTCCGCTCGCAGGCGGGTTGGACGGGCTGGTGGGGCGCGCCGAGGCGCCGTCACATCCGACGCAAGGCTCTCCTCGGCTCACGCGCTGCGCCGCCGGCCGGCTTCGGACCCCGCCTCGGCGGCGGCCACCACCTGCTTGACGGCGACGAAGCTGTCGGGGCTGACGGAGATGGAGTCGATCCCGCGCTCCACGAGGAAGCGGGCGAACTCCGGATGGTTGCTGGGCGCCTCGCCGCAAATCCCCACCTTGGCGTCCGCCTCATGAGCCGCGACGAGGACTTGGCCGATCATCCACTTCACGGCCGGATCCTGCTCGTCGAAGAGCTCGGCGAGCTCGCCGGAGTCCCGGTCCACCCCCAGCGTGAGCTGAGTCAGATCGTTGCTGCCGATGGAGAAGCCGTCGAAACGGCGCGCGAAGTCGGCGGCGAGCACGACGTTGGACGGGATCTCGCACATCACATAGACCTCCAGGCCGTCACGTCCCCGCTCGAGCCCCTCCTCGGCCATCACCTGCAGCACCCGGTCGGCTTCGGCGACGGAACGGCAGAACGGGATCATCACCACCACATTGCGGAAGCCCATGGTCTCGCGCATCCGGCGGATGGCCCGGCATTCCAGGGCGAAGCCCTCACGGTAGCGGGGCGAATAGTAGCGCGAGGCGCCGCGGAAGCCCAGCATCGGGTTCTCCTCCTTCGGCTCGAACTCCGCCCCGCCCAACAGGTTGGCGTACTCGTTGGTCTTGAAGTCGCTCATCCGGATGATCACGGGCTTCGGATGGAAGACCGCTGCAATGCGGGAAAGGCCCCTGGCGAGGCGGTCCACGAAATATTCGGTGCGGTCCGCATAGCCGGAGGTCAACTCGCCGATCGCCTGGCGCGTCGCCCCGTCCTTCAGGGTGTCGAAGCGCACGAGCGCCATCGGATGCACGCGGATGTGGTTGCTGATCACGAACTCCATACGCGCAAGCCCCACCCCGTCGGCGGGCAGGCGCCACCACCGGAAGGCCGTCGCGGGATTGGCGAGGTTGAGCATGATCTGGGTTCGGGTCGTCGGCAGCCCTTCGGCGTCGAGCGCCTGGACCTCGACCTCCGCATGCCCCTCGTAGACCAAGCCCTGGTCGCCTTCCGCGCAGGAGACCGTCACCTCCTGCTGGTCGTGCAGCACCTGGGTGGCGTCGCCGGCGCCGACGATGGCGGGCAGCCCCAGCTCACGGCTGACGATGGCGGCGTGCGACGTGCGCCCCCCATGGTCGGTGACGATCGCCGCCGCCCGCTTCATGATCGGCACCCAGTCCGGATCCGTGGAGGTGGTGACCAGGATCGCGCCATCCACGAAGCGGCCGATGTCGTCGGGACTGTCGATCAGGCACACCCGTCCGGAGACCACGGCGTCGCCGATCGCCAGGCCGGTCGCGAGCCGGGGCCCCTTGGACAGGATCCGGTAGCTGTTGAGCGCCGCGCCGGTGCGCCGCGACTGCACCGTCTCCGGGCGGGCCTGGACGATGAACAACTCGCCGCTCTCCCCGTCCTTGGCCCATTCCATGTCCATCGGGCCGCCATAATGGTCCTCGATCAGCACCGCCCACCGCGCCAGGTCCAGGATCTCGCCATCGCCCAGCACATAGCTGGACTGCTCCTTGCGGGAGGTGGGCGTGGTGCGGGTGGGCGCCTCCCCCGGCCCGGCATAGATCATCTTCTGCGCTTTGGCGCCGAGGCGCTTCTCGAGGATCGGCTCCACGTCGGGCTCCGCGAGCAGCGGCTTGAAGACCTGGTACTCGTCGGGGTCCACCGCCCCCTGCACCACGGTCTCGCCCAGGCCCCAGGCGGCGTTGATTAGCACCACCTTGTCGAAGCCGGTCTCGGTGTCGATGGAGAACATCACCCCGGCGCTGGCGCGGTCGGAGCGCACCATCTGCTGGACGCCCACGGAGAGCGCCACCTTCATATGGTCGAACCCCTTGGCGATGCGGTAGCTGATCGCCCGGTCGGTGAAGAGCGAGGCGTAGCAGCGCCGGCAGGCGTCCAGCAGGGCGTCCTCGCCACGGATGTTCAGGAAGCTCTCCTGCTGCCCTGCGAAACTGGCGTCGGGAAGGTCCTCGGCGGTGGCGCTGGAGCGCACCGCCACGTCGGCGTCCAGGCGCCCTATGCGCGCACACAGCTGCCCGTAGGCGCGGATGATGGCGTCCTCCGTATCCTCCGGCCACTGGCCGCTGAGAATGGCCTCGCGGATACGCGCGCCGACCTGCGGCAGCGACGCGCGGCGGTCCGCAAGCTCCGCCAGCGCCTGGGAGATCACCTCGCGAAGGCGGTTGCGGTCGAGGAAGCGCCAGTAGGCGTCGGCGGTGGTGGCGAAGCCCGGCGGCACGCGCACCCCGCGCGCGCCAAGCTTGGCGACCATCTCGCCGAGCGAGGCATTCTTGCCGCCCACCCGGGCGACGTCGCCGCGTCCCAAGGACTCGAACGGCACGACAAGTTCCACTGGCTTCTGGGGCATCGCTTCCTCGCCTGGCGGTGGCCGACCCTGGTGTCGACGGGGACGGTCCGGCCGCTTGCGCAAGAGACGCGCGTCGCGGCGGCCGCTTACGACAGACGCGCCAGGGAGCCTCTGGATTCCGGCCGCCTGCTGCCGGGCGCCCGGACCAGCGCGGCCTTCTCGGCGTCGATGATGGCCTCGGCCTGGCGCGCGAACTCGGCGGCCGGCAGGCCGGGAGCGATCGGCGGCAGAATGGAGACTGTGATCACGCCGGGCGCCTTTTCCCGCCGCCGCCAGAACCGCCCGGCGTCCAGGGCGATCGGCAGGACCGGGACGCCGAGCGTCCGGTAGAGGAGCTCGACGCCGCGCTTGAACCTGACGGGCTCGTCCACCGGCCTGCGGGTCCCCTCGGGGAAGATCAGGATGGAGCGGCCGTCCGCCAGGGCGGCCCGGCTCATGGCGGTCATCTCGCGCAGGGCCTTGCCGCCCTCCTCCCGGTCGATGACGATCATCGGCGAGCGGTTCAGGTACCAGCCCATAACCGGGATCCGCAGCAGTTCGCGCTTGGCGACGATGGCCACGTCGGGAAAGAGCGCCAGCACCGCGATCGTCTCCCAGGTGGACTGGTGGTTGGCGACGATCAGGCACGGCTCGTCCGGAGTGTTGGTCGCGCCCCGCACCCTGTGCCGCACCCCCGCGATCACGCCGAGGATGGCGAGGACCCCGCGCGCCCAGACGCGGGAGAGCCCCCGCACCGTTCTGGGCGGGGAGCCTACGAGCCAGAGCAGGGGAATCGCCAGGCCGAAGAGCGCCGTCCACGCCGCCCACAGGCTATCGAAGGCCAGCGACCGCAGGGCTCGCATTTCACTCCTCCGTGCGGGTACGGATCCGCACCCATGGGATAGGACGAGGCTCGCGGGTCCTGCATTACGCAGCGAGCCGCGAGGGCTGCAGTCCATGAAGGTCGGACCCTGCGGCGGGCCCAATTGCGGGTCCAGGCGAGTCGAAAGGGGCCGCCGGCCGCCGACTTCGCGGCGCAGGACGCTTGGAAATGCCCCGCTTCGGAACGCGCCCGCATCGGGCCTTCCTAGGTGTCTGGTCCCGGATTGTGGATCGACTTCCCCGATTGCCAAACATGCCGGCGCCAGGCGCCTAGGCCGATGTGGCGAGCGGCGCCGTCCCTTCGTTGAGGATGTCGAGGTAGGCGCGGTAGGCATAGACACGCCCGCGCCGCCGGCCGGTCACTTCCTGCACGATCCCGAGCCGCGCGAGGTCGGCGAGCGCCGCGTTGACGGTGGGGGCGGTGAGGCCCGTACGCTGCACCAGAGCCGTGGAGGTGGCGTACGGATTTCCCTGAAGCAGGTCATGGATCCGTAGCGCGGATCCTGCGCGGTCGCTCTCGGCGGTGATCCTGTCACGGTCTCGCTTGAAGATTTCGACAATCCGTGTCGCAGCATCGAAGGCCTGGTTGGCGATCTCCGCGACGCCATCCAGGAAAAACTCCAGCCACGCTTCCCAGGCGCCCCGTTCGCGCACCTCCTGCAGGAGACGGTAGTAGTCGGCGCGATGCGTCTTCAGATAGAGGCTGAGGTAGAGTAGCGGCTTGCGCAGGACGTCCTCCACGCAGAGGTAGAGGGTCACGAGCAGGCGGCCGATGCGGCCGTTCCCATCCAGGAACGGATGGATGCTCTCGAACTGGACGTGGAGTAAGCCGGCCTTGATCAAGGGTGGCAGCCGCGATTCCTCCTCGTGCAGAAAGCGTTCGAAGGCGTCGAGGCAAGCGTCTAGTTCATCCATGGGCGGCGGCACGTACACGGCGTTGCCAGGCCGTGTCCCGCCGATCCAGTTCTGAGACCGACGGAACTCGCCTGGGTTCTTCGTGCCGCCGCGGCCGCTCTGCAGCAGGCGTTCGTGCATTTCCCGGATCAAGCGGAGCGACAGCGGAAGGGCGGCGAGCCTCTCAAGGCCATACATCATCGCGTCGACGTAGTTCGACACCTCGCGGATGTCGTCGAGCGGTTGCCCCGCCTGGGCCTCCGTTTCGAAACGCAGGAGATCGGACAGGGTCGATTGGGTGCCCTCGATTTGTGAGGAGAGCACAGCCTCCTTTCGAACATACATGTACAGAAACAGCTCTTGGCGCGGGAGGAGCACAGTGATGCCATCCAGGCGTCCCAAGGCGCGTTCGGCGGCGCTCAGCTTGGGCAGCAAGGGCAGGATATCGATGGAAGGCTCTGGCGGGAGCGGCGGCGGGACAAAGGCCCGGACCTGTTCACCGGCTGCGACGGTTTCCACGAACCGGCCAAGGCGCGGATTGGCAGTCTGTGCGGTGCTCATGCGGAACTCTCGCTCTATTTTAGCGATGTCGATTTCGCTTTAATAAGTCGGCAGCGTCTTAAAGCGAGCTTTATTAGCCCCGTGAGCGG
Source organism: Phenylobacterium sp. CCH9-H3 (assembly GCF_001557235.1). Lineage (GTDB taxonomy): Bacteria > Pseudomonadota > Alphaproteobacteria > Caulobacterales > Caulobacteraceae > Phenylobacterium. The sequence goes on from NZ_LSJI01000241.1 coordinate 39,613, forward strand.
CGAACCGAGGCCATCGCTTCGAGCGGCGCTATTAAAATGCGACCCGCTCCACTTCAACGAGTAGCGCGCTAAGGAAAGCGGTCTTTATCAACCAACAGGACACCGGCTGTGGCCCGCATCCAACCCGGTCGTTCGGCGGCCGGACAGATGAGCCGCGGCCTTCGCGTGGCCGGCGTCCGTAATCGATCCCCGTCGCCCGCGTCACGGCAGGGAACGCGATTGAAGAGGCGCATGTGATCATCCTCCGTGCCTTTCGGATCGGCGGGGCCGCGGCATGCCTGTTGTGGGCGGCCGCGGCCGAGCGCCTCCGTCCGGGCGCGGGGCCTGGGTTTCCGGTGCGGCTGCGGCGGACCCTGGAGCGGCTGGGCCCGACCTTCGTCAAGCTCGGCCAGGCGCTGAGCCAGCGGCGGGACCTGCTGCCGGACCGGTGGACTTCGGAGCTGTCCAGGCTGCAGGCGGACGCCCGCCCGTTTGCGGCGGAGACGGCGGCTGCGGCCGTGCAGGCGGCCCTCGGAGCGCCAGCCCACGACCTCTTCGAAAGCTTCGACCCGTCCCCCCTGGCCGCGGCCTCGGTGGCGCAGGTGCACAGGGCCCGGCTGCACGACGGCCGCGAGGTGGTCGTCAAGATCCTGCGCCCTGGGGTTCGGACCCAAATCGACCGGGACATGCGCATCCTGCTCGGGGTGGCGGCGTTCGCCGGCGCGACTGTTCCGGCGTTGCGCCGCCGCCGGACCACCGCCCTGGTGCGGGAACTGTGGCGGAACCTTCGCCGCGAAACCGACCTGCGGGAGGAGGCGCGCAACATCCGCCGCTTCGCGCGGGCGTTCGAGGGTTCGCCCACGGTGTTCATCCCGGACGTGGTCGAAGACCTGAGCGCGGAGGGGGTGCTCGTCCAGGTGATGAGCCACGGCCGCGACATCTCGGACCCGTCCCTGGCGGCCCAGGCGGGCGCGCTCTCCCGGGCCTTCGTCGACTTCTACCTGCAACAGTTCTTCGTGCTGGGCGTCTTCCACGCCGACCCGCACCCTGGGAACATCTTCGTCATGGCCGACGGGCGGCTCTGCTTCCACGACTTCGGCGCGGTCGGCGTGCTCGATGCTCGCTCACGCCGGGCGCTCCTGGCCTTCCTGCAGGCCTTCGCGGCGCAGGACCCGGAATGGCTGACGGACGCGGCCGTGGACCTGGGCCTGCTCTCCCTGACCGCCGACCGCCAGGACATCGCGCGCGGCGTGGAAGCGGTTCTGGCCGACCTCACCGGGGCGCCGCTCAAGGACTGGTCGATCGCCAGCGTCATGATGAGCATTGCACGCTTGGGCGGCGGCGACACCCTGGCGCTGCCGCCGCACCTGGCCGCCCTGGTGCGCACGGTGTTCACCGCCGAGGGCGCGCTGCGCACCCTCGACCCCGACCTGGACGTGACGCGCACCCTCAGCGAGAGCGGTGAGGCCCTGATGGTCAAAGGCGGGCTCGCCGATGGGGCGGGCGACGACCTGCGCCGGCTGAAATGGGAAACGGCCCTAGCCGCCCGGGGTCTCCCCGCCGCCGCCGCGCGGATGCTGCACGGCGCCGGCAAGGGCGGCGGTTTTCCACTCGCCTTTCCGGATCTGCGGGCGGCCGCCAGCCGGCTCGGCCGCGCCGCCGACCGCATCGCCATCGCCCTGGTGACGCTGGGTCTCTACGTCGCCGCCTCGCTGCTCATGCAGCACAGCATCGGCCCCCGCATCTTCGGGGACCTCCCCCTCCTCGCCGGCGTCGGCTATGGCCTCGCCCTCTGGTTCACCTGGCGGCTCGTGCGGAGCATCGATCGCACCGACGGCCTCTGACCCGGACGGCATCGGCCAGGCGGCGCGCGACCGAGCCGTCCTACGGGCGCCGCCACGCCGCCGCGGGGACCTCTCCGAGCGCCGCGGACCGCCCGCCAGAGCGAATGGACCCGCTATACGCACCAGATGTCACAATCCCTCAGAATGCATATAGTTACCACGAAAAGATGACGTATTGATTTTCATCAATCTGAACGGTCAGATTGGAACTTAGCTTCGCATCGCACACTTCGAGGGACAGTCGAATGCTTGACGCCACAAGATCACGAGTCGGAGACGTCGAGGTAACCAGAACCTTACGGCCACTGGAATCTTCGTCGTCGGCCACGATTATTCAAGTGAGCGCCGATCAGCTGGCCCGCCGCCTCGCCGCCGAGCGGCCCCGGCAGATCCGCTTCCTGCGCAGCCGCCTGCCCTCGCTCGAAGACGCCGAGGACGCCTGGCAGGACGCATCCATCAAGTTCCTGCAGAACGCCGAGGCGCTCGTCGCTGCGGAGCGGCCCGAGGCCTGGATGGGGGCTTCCCTGCGCCGCCTGGTGGTCGACCGCTACCGCCGGGCCGCGGTCCGGCGCCGCACGCTCGACGCCCTGGCCGCCCAGCCCGCACCCGGCGAGGGGGACGACGAGGACGGGCCCCCGTCCGTCCCCGACCACTGTCTGAAGGCCGCTCTCCGGGACCTGAAGGCGCCCTACAGGGAGATCCTCGCCCAGGCCTATCTGGAGGAGCGCCCGGTTACGGAGATCGCGGGCCGGCTCGGCCTCACCGCCAACAACGCCGCCGTCCGACTCCACCGCGCCCGCGCCGCCCTTCGGCAGGCGATGGCCGGAAGATGCCAAGCCTGCCCCCTCGCCGACTGCTGGGCCAGAACCCGCGCCCCGAAGCCCGCCCCGGCTTAGCGGCGCGGGCCGTCTGGCGCGTCCTCCGCGCCGAGGCTGCATGCGAGGGTCAGACGGACGCCAGCGACATAGCGGCGCCCGCCGCAGCCCGCCGGAGGATGACCCTGGATGCTCGCGACCGTTCCGGGCTGAAGGGCGAGCGTGGGCAGAGCACCGAGCGCCCGGAAGCTGCGCACGCGTAATGCATCGGCCCCGGATGCGTCCCTCGGGTGACGGCGCTCGCGGCGGACGTCGCTCCAATTGGGGAGCGCGACCCGACCGGCGCCAGGCACGGAGATGGCCATGGAGTGGCTCTCACAGAACTGGATTTGGGTGGTCGCAGGGCTCGCGTTCGTCGCGCTGCACCTGTTCGGGCACGGTGGGCATGGGGGCCACGGCCGCCACCGACCGCGCGGCGGCGAGCCGCGGCGGGCCGAGGTCCGCGTCGACGAGACCGCGCCCCCTCGCGACCCGGGCGCCGCCGATCGGGACCATTCCCACTGACGCGCCGCTGGGGCTCCCGAAGCCGCCGGCGTCCGGAGCCCGGCCTTCCCGCCGGCGAACGAAATGGAGATCTGCCATGAGCTGTTGCGGACCCAAGCCTGCGCAAACCAAGCCAACCTCCGAAGCGACCCCCAAGGCCACTACAGGCGCGTGCTGCAGCGGTCATGACGACCGGACCGCGGCGGACGCCACGCCCGCTCCGGCGGCGTCCCCTGAGGCCCCGCACGGGACCGCCTGTGCGACGCCCCCGCGCTAGGCCCTCCGGCGCGGTCGGACGGGGCGCGTCACCCGCGGACTCTGCGCGCCGTCCATGACCGCGACCCTCGCCGGCCAGGCCGGCGCCGCCTCCCGGCGCCTAAGCCTGGCCGCCCTGCTGCTGGGCGTCTTCACGGTATCAGCCAGTTTCGGCCTGGTGTTGCCGCTCGCGCCACAGCTCGTCCGGTCGGCCGGCGCCGGCGACACGGCGATGCACGCCGGCGCGCTCACCGCCCTCTACATGTTGGCGATCGCCCTCTTCGCCCCCGTCTGGGGGCGGCTTTCCGACCGCAGGGGACGCCGCCTGGTGCTGGGGCTGGGCCTGACGGGCTTCGCGCTGAGCATGGGGGCCTTCGCCCTGGTTCAGTCCCTGCCGGGGCTCTATGTGCAACGCGCGCTCAGCGGTCTCTTCGCCGCGGCGGTCGCGCCCGTGGCCGCGGCCTTCATCGCCGATGTCGCGCCCTCGGACCAGTGGCGCGCGGCCCGCATGGCGTGGCTCAACATGTCCGCCATCGCCGGGTTCGTCCTGGGCCCGGCGCTCAGCATCTGGGCGAGCGCCCTGGGGGCGGGCGGGGCCGCGGAGGCCGCCGGCGTGCGGTTCGCGCCCTTCGGCGCCGCAGCGCTCCTGGCCGGCGTCGCCGCGGCCTGGGTGGCCTTCGCCCTGCCAAGGAGCCTGGCGGCGCGCCTCGGCCGCCCGGGACTCCCCGACGAGGACCGGCTGCTGGCGCGTGTGTTGCTCGGCCTCACCTTCGCCGCCGCGCTGATCGTGGGCGTGTTCGAGGTGAGCGTCTCGCTGCGCAGCGGGCGCCTGGCGCGGATCAGCCCGGCGGAGGTCGCCGCCATGTTCGCCGTCTGCAGCCTGGTGATGTTCCTGGCCCAGGCGGTCCTGTTCTCCCCCCTCGTGCGCGCGGCGCGGACCTGGCGGTTCCTGGTCCCCGGCTTCGCGCTGCTGTCGCTCGCGCTCTTCCTCGGCTCCGCCGCGAGGGACTTCGGCGTAGCGCTGACCGTGGTGACCCTCATCGCCGCGAGCGCCGGCGCGGTCAGTCCCACTCTCGCCTATTGGCTCTCCATGGTGGCCGGGCGCAAGCAGGGCGCCCAGCTCGGCCGGCAGGTGGCCGCCGCCAGCCTCGGACAGGCGGTGGGTTCGGCGGGCGGCGGCCTGCTCCTCAGCCGCCTGGGCGGCGGCGATCCCTTCCTGTGGGCCGCCGCCCTCGCCGCGGCGGGCGCGATCGCCGCGCTGCTGATCGGGCCGCGCCTCGCCGGGCTCGCCGCGCCGGACGCTGCCCGTGCCGGCTGACTGCGGTGTAATGGCCCAGCCGCCACGGCGTCTGGGATGGCAGGTTCAGACTGGCACGAGGCGATCCCCATGCTCCGACAGGCGCTCAATTCCTTTGTCCCGGAAGGCGCGGCCTTCGACCTTCTCGTGAGCCTGCTCCGACGAACCGTCGGCTACGGCTCCCTGGCGCTGATCGACCCTCGGGGCGAACGCCACGTGACCGGCACCGGCGATGCGCCCTTCGTGACCATCCGGCTGACCGATCCGACCGACCCGGCGCGCATCCTCGCCAATCCCAGCCTCAGGGTTGGGGAGGCCTACATGGAGGGCAGCCTGATCCTCGAGGAGGGCACGCTGCGGGACTTCCTGCTGATCGGCATGGCGGCCGCCGGCCGGCTCGCGAAGGAGGCCCAGGGTCTGAAGGGAATCACGGAGCCGCTCCGCCGGCTGAACCGCCATAATCCGATCGCCCGGGCCCGGGCCAACGTCGAACACCACTACGACCTCTCAGAAGCCCTGTACCGCCTCTTCCTCGACCCCGACCTCCAGTACTCCTGCGCCTATTTCCAGACCGGCGACGAGAGCCTCGAGGCGGCGCAGGCCAAGAAGAAGCGCCACATCGCCGCCAAGCTGAGGCTGAGCCCGGGGACCCGGGTGCTGGACATCGGGTCGGGCTGGGGCGGCCTCGCCTTGGAGCTGGCCCGCGCCCATGGCGCGCAGGTGGACGGCCTGACCCTGTCGCAGGAGCAGCTGGCGGTGGCTCAGGCGCGCGCTGCGGCCGAAGGCCTGCAGGACCGCGCGCGGTTCCACCTGCGCGACTACCGCCACGAGACCGGCGAATACGACCGCGTGGTCTCGGTCGGCATGTTCGAGCACGTGGGCGAACCGCACTACACGGAGTTCTTCGACCTCGTCCGCCAGCGCCTGGCGCCGGACGGCGTGGCGCTGATCCACGCCATCGGCCGCCGGGACGCGCCGGCCGACAGCGACCCCTGGATCGACAAGCACATCTTCCCAGGCGGCTACTGCCCCTCCTTGTCGGAGGTGTTCGCCGCGGTCGAGAAGACCGGGCTGTGGGTCACAGACATGGAGATCCTGCGGCTGCACTACGCGGAGACCCTCCAGCGCTGGTCGGAGCGGTTCCAGGCCGGCCGGGCGCAGGCCGCCCGTCTTTACGACGAGCGCTTCTGCCGCATGTGGGAGTACTATCTGGCGGTCTGCGAAGCCGGGTTCCGGGTGGGCGGGCTGATGGTCTTCCAGATCCAGCTCGCCCGCGACGTAGGGGCCGTCCCGCTCACCCGCGACTACATGTTCGAGGCCGAGCGGGGCTTCGCCCCTTCGTGAGACCTTCGAGGCGGCGCGCCGCGCGCGTCGCCGACCACCAAGAACCAGGAGTTGTCGCATGAACGAGGCCGCAAGAGTCCGGGTCGCCGTCAACGGCTACGGCGTGATCGGCAAGCGGGTGGCCGACGCGGTCGCCGCCCAGCCCGACATGGTCCTGGCGGGCGTCGCGGATGTCGCGCCCGACTGGCGGCTGCGCGTCGCGGCGGGGCGCGGCTTTGCCCTCTACGGCGCCACCGCCCAGCATGCGGACGCCTTCGAGGCGGCGGGCCTAGGCGTCGCCGGCGAGCTCACCCGCCTGGTCGCCGCGGCCGACGTGGTGGTCGACTGCACGCCGAAGCGCGTGGGGGCCGCCAACGCCGAGCTCTATCGCAGGGCGGAAAAGCCCTTCATCATGCAGGGTGGCGAACGCCACGAGGTGACCGGCCACTCCTTCGTGGCCGAGGCGAGCTACGCGGGCGCCGTGGGCCGCGAATCGACGCGGGTCGTCTCCTGCAACACCACCTCGATCGTCCGCACCCTGTCGGCGCTCAAGCGGGCCGGGCTGCTGCGGCGCGCCCGCGGCACGCTCCTGCGCCGGGCGACCGACCCCTGGGAGAGCGACCGCGGGGGCATCATGAACACCCTGGTGCCGGAGCCGGAAATCCCCAGCCACCAGGGCCCAGACGCCCGCAGCGTGGACCCGGACCTCGATGTGGTGACCATGGCCGTGAAGGTCCCCGAGACCATCGCCCACCTCCACTACTGGTCGGTGCAGATGACCCGACCGGCGGATAAGGCCGAGGTGCTGGCCGCCTTCGCCGCCTCCCCCCGGATCGCGGCCGTCCGCACCGAGGACGGGCTGGGCGCGCTGAACGCGGTCAAGGAGATGGTGAACGATCTCGGCCGATCCCGCGGCGACCTCTACGAGGTCGCGCTCTGGACCGACATGCTGCGGGTCGACGGCGATGAGCTCTTCTACGCCTACATGGTCGACAACCAGGCGATCGTCATCCCGGAGACGGTCGACGCGATACGCGCCCTCTCCGGACGCGTTCCAGACGCCGCGGCGTCGATCGCCGCGACCAACGCCAGCCTGGGGATCGGCGACCTTGCCCGGTTCGCACCGCAAAGCTGAGCCGGGCTGGAGCGTGCGGACATGACCTCCAGCCAGCCTCGGGACTTCACGCCTCTCGTCGACCTGCTCGCGGAGCGGGGAACCGGGCCGGTCCGCGAGCGCCGGCCGACCTACGTCGACCTCCTGCCGCCCTGCAACAGCGCCTGCCCGGCCGGGGAGAACATCCAGGCGTGGCTCGCCCTGGCCCAGGCCGGCCGCTACCGCGAGGCCTGGCTGACCCTGGTTGCGGACAACCCCCTTCCCGCCGTGCACGGCCGGGTCTGCTATCATCCCTGCGAGAGCCACTGCAATCGCGCCCAGCTCGACAGCGCTGTCTCGATCCACGCCGTGGAGCGGTTCCTCGGCGACGTGGCCGCCCGCGAGGGCTGGCGTCTGGCGCTCGAGACGCCGCCCTCGGGCAAGCGGGTCCTCATCGTGGGGGCGGGACCGAGCGGCCTTTCCGCCGCCTACCACCTGGCCCGCCAAGGCCATCAGGTGGAGATCCGCGACGCGGGTTCCGAGCCCGGGGGCATGATGCGCTTCGGCATCCCCGCCTACCGCCTGCCGCGTGAGCCGCTGCACCAGGAGGTGCGGGCGATCGAGGCGATGGGCGTCCGGATCGTCCCGAACCACACGGTGGAAGACGTCCTCGCCGAGCGGGACGCGGGCCGCTTCGACGCGGTGTTCGTGGCGATCGGCGCCCAGATCGGCCGGCGCATCGACCTTCCGGCCAGCGACGCTGCGCGGCTGCTGACCGCGGTCGGCCTGTTGCGCGGCTCCGCCAGCGGTCAGCCGCCGAAGCTCGGCCGGCGCGTGGTGGTGTACGGCGCCGGCAACACCGCCATGGACGCCGCTCGGACCGCACGGCGTCTGGGAGTCGAAGAGGCCCTGGTCGTGTTCGTCTCCGACCGCGCGCACATGGAAGCTCACGCCTTCGAGGCGGCGGAAGCGTCCGAAGAGGGCGTCAAGATCAGGTGGCTGACGCGCATCGCCGCGCTCGAGGCCGCGGGCCTCACCGTCGAGGAGATGGAGCTCGACGCCTCCGGTCGGCCGCAGCCGACCGGACGTTTCGAGACGCTCTCCGCCGATGCGGTGGTGCTCGCGCTGGGCCAGGAGGCCGACAGCGCCTTCCTCGGCAAGATCCCGGGGATCGCGTTCGAGCCGGACGGCGCCGTCACGGTCGACCGCAACTTGATGACCGGCTGCCCGGGGATCTTCGCCGGCGGCGACGTGGCGCCCGGCGAGCGGACCGTCACGGGCGCCGTCGGGCAGGGGAGGAAGGCGGCGCGCCGCATCCACGATTGGCTGAGCGGCCGGGTCGTGGAGCCGGCGCCCAAGCCCCCGCCCGTGTCCTTCAAGATGCTGCATCTGCCGGTCTACAGCGTCGCCGAGCGCGCCCGCCAGTCGGTGGCGTCCCCCGCCGAGCGCGTCGCCGGCTTCACCGAGGTTCAGGCGGGCTTCAGCGAACAGCAGGCGGCCTACGAGGCCAAGCGTTGCCTGTCCTGCGGCGTCTGCTTCGAGTGCGACCAGTGCTACGCCGCCTGCCCGGAGCAGGCGATCGAGAAGCTCGGACCCGGGCTGCGCTACCGCTTCCTGTACGACCGCTGCACCGGCTGCGCCGTCTGCTTCGAGACCTGCCCCTGCCACGCGATCGAAATGGTCCCCGAGCCGGACGGAAGGTGAGACGACATGGGCGACGCGTCGGACACGCCTCGAACCGGCACGCTGGACGGCGGCGCCGCGGTCGCCCACGTCGCCTATCGCGTCAACGAGGTCTGCGCGATCTATCCGATCACCCCCTCGTCGACCATGGCCGAGCTCGCCGACGAGTGGGCGGTCCAGGGGCTGACGAACATCTGGGGCGACATTCCGATCGTCCAGGAGATGCAGAGCGAAGGCGGCGCCGCCGGGACGGTCCATGGCGCGCTGCAGTCGGGAGCGCTGACCACGACCTTCACGGCGTCGCAGGGCCTGCTGCTGATGCTGCCGAACATGTTCAAGATTGCCGGGGAACTGACCGCGACGGTCCTTCATGTCGCGGCTCGCGCCCTGGCGACCCAGGCGCTGTCGATCTTCGGCGACCACTCGGACGTGATGGCGACGCGCACGACGGGGTTTGCTCTACTGTCCTCCGGCAGCGTCCAGGAGGCGCATGATGCGGCGCTGATCGCCCAGGCGGCGACGCTCGAGGCGCGGGTCCCGTTCCTGCACTTCTTCGACGGGTTCCGGACCTCGCACGAGATCAACAAGATCACCCTGCTCTCCGACGCGCAGATCCGGGCGATGATCGATCAGGACCTCGTGCGGGGGCACCGGGCCCGGGCGCTCAGCCCGGAGCACCCGTTCATCCGCGGGACCTCCCACAATCCCGACACCTTCTTCCAGGCGCGGGAGACGGTGAACCCCTACTATGCGCGGACGCCGGGGATCGTTCAGGCCGCCATGGACCGGTTCGCCGCGCTCACCGGCCGCGCCTACCGATTGTTCGAGTATAATGGCTCCGCCGACGCCGATCGGGTCATCGTCCTGATGGGCTCCGGCGCGGAGACCGCCCGTGCGACCGCCGCCTCCCTGCGAACCGCCGGAGAGCGTGTCGGCGTCCTGCAGGTGCGCCTCTACCGGCCGTTCGCGATCGAGCGGTTCCTGGAGGCCCTGCCCGAGTCCTGCCGGTCCGTGGCGGTGCTCGAACAGACCAAGGAGCCCGGGGCGCCCGGCGAGCCGCTGTATCTCGACGTGGTGGCCGCCTTGGCCCAAGCCGTGGCCCGGGGCGGGCGCGCGACGATGCCCCGGGTGATCGGCGGTCGCTACGGCCTGGGCTCGAAGAACTTCAACCCGGCGCAGGCCAAGGCGGTGTTCGACGAACTGAAGGCGGCGGAACCGAAGACCGGCTTCACCGTGGGCATCGAGGATGACATCTCCCGGACGAGCCTGACGGTCGATCCGGACTTCTCCCTCGAGGGGGACGATGTCGTCCGCGCCCTGTTCTTCGGCCTCGGGGCGGACGGCACGGTGGGCGCCAACAAGAACAGCGTGAAGATCATCGCGAAGGACCCGGCGATGTTCGCCCAGGGCTACTTCGTCTACGACTCGCACAAATCCGGCGCCCAGACGATCTCGCACCTGCGCTTCGGCCGGCAGCCGATCCGCGCGCCGTACCTGCTCGAGTCGGCCAACTTCATCGCCTGCCACCAGGCCGGTTTCCTCGATCGCATCGACGTCCTGCAGCTGGCCTGCGAAGGTGGTGCGTTCCTGCTCAACACCCCCCATGGACCTGACACCGCCTGGGACAGCCTGCCGCGCGAGCTGCAGGCGCAGATCCTGGCGAAGAGGCTGCGGTTCTTCGTGATCGACGCGTCGAAGGTCGCCCGAGACAAGGGCCTTGGCGGGCGGATCAACACCGTGCTGCAGACCTGCTTCTTCGCGATCTCCGGCGTGCTGCCGCGCGAGACGGCGATCCGACGGATCAAGCAGTCCATCCAAGAGACCTACGGCGACCAGGGCGGAACCGTGGTGCGGCAGAACTTCGAGGCTGTCGACCACGCGCTCGCCAACCTCTTCGAGGTGGCGGCGCCCGCCGCCGTCACGAGCAGGTTCGAGCGGCCGCCCATCGTGCCGGCCCGCGCCCCGGCGTTCGTCCACGACGTCACCGCGCGCATGATGCGGGGTCGCGGCGACGACCTCCGCGTCAGCCAGCTGCCCGTCGACGGGACCTTCCCGTCGGGGACCGCAGCCTTCGAGAAGCGCAACATCTCCGATGTCGTGGCCGCCTGGGACCCGGACCTCTGCATCCAGTGCGGCCAATGCGGCTTCGCCTGCCCCCACAGCGTGATCCGCGCCAAGTACTATCATGAGGACGCCCTCGGGGCCGCGCCCGCCGGGTTCAAGTCGGCGCCGGTCAACACCCGCGGCAATCCAGAGGTCCGGTTCTCCCTGGAAGTCTACCTGGAGGACTGCACCGGCTGCGGCGTCTGCGTGGAGGCCTGTCCCGCCCACAGCCCTCGCGAGCCGGGGCGCAAGGCGATCAACCTGACGGACAAGGCGCCGATCCTGGAGGCGGGGCGAACGCAGATCGCCTTCTTCGAATCCCTGCCGGTGAACGACCGCGCCGGCGTCGACTTCGCCAACGTCCGCGGCGTGCAGTTCCTCGAGCCGCTGTTCGAGTTCTCGGGCGCCTGCGGCGGCTGCGGGGAGACGCCCTACCTCAAGCTGCTGTCGCAGCTGTTCGGGGATCGCCTGCAGATCGCCAACGCCACGGGCTGCTCGTCGATCTACGGCGGCAACCTGCCGGTCACCCCCTGGACCAAGGACGCGGCGGGCCGAGGGCCGGCCTGGTCCAATTCGCTGTTCGAGGACAACGCCGAGTTCGGCCTGGGCTTCCGCCTCGCCGCCGACAAGCACCGCCAGGTCGCAGGGGCCCTGCTGCGCCGGTTGGCGCCACGGGTCGGCGAGGACCTCGCGCAGGCCATCCTGGGCGCGTCACAGGAACGCGAGTCCGAGTTGCGCGCCCAGCGCGCGCGCGTCGAGGCGCTGAAGCGGAAGCTCGCCGCGATGGACGACGAGATGGCGCGCGACCTGCTTTCAGTGGTCGACCACCTGGTCCGCCGCAGCGTCTGGATCGTCGGCGGCGACGGCTGGGCCTACGACATCGGCTACGGCGGGCTCGACCACGTGCTGGCCAGCGGCCGCGACGTCAATCTGCTGGTGCTCGACACGGAGGTCTATTCCAACACCGGAGGCCAGGCGTCCAAGGCGACGCCGCTGGGCGCCGTGGCGAAGTTCGCCGCCGCCGGCAAGCGCGTGGCGCGCAAGGACCTCGCCCTGCAGGCCATCGCCTACGGCGACGTCTATGTCGCCCAGGTGGCGATGGGGGCCAATCCGCAGCACACGCTGCTCGCCTTCCGGGAGGCCGAAGCCTATTCGGGCCCCTCGCTCATCATCGCCTACAGCCACTGCATCGCCCACGGGTTCGACTTGCGCTACGGCCTGAGGCAGCAGGACTTGGCCGCGGCCAGCGGGTACTGGCCGCTGTTCCGCTTCAATCCGGCCATGCGCCGTGCCGGCGAGCGGCCGTTCCGGCTGGATTCGCCGCGGCCAACGATCCCGTTCAAGGCCTACGCCTACAACGAACTGCGCTACCGGGCGCTCGCCAGCGCCGATCCGGCGGCGGCCGAGGAGCTGCTCGCCAAGGCGCAGCAGGTCGTCAGCGAGAAGTACCGGCAGTACGAGGAGCTGGCGAGCCGGGGCGGCGAATGCTTCCATCCCGACTGCGGCCATTGCGGCCCCGAGGCCGGGACTCCCCTGGGACACGCCCCCTTGAGCACGGAGCCGACCGATGGACCTCGCGACCCGCTACATGGGCCTTGAGCTGCGCAATCCCCTGATCGCCTCGGCCTCGCCGCTCAACGGCGAGCTCGGGGTCCTGCGGGCGCTCGAGGATCACGGCGCTGCCGCCGTCGTGCTGCCCTCCATCTTCGAGGAACAGCTCCTGGCCGAGCGGCGGGAGTTTGACCGGCTCAGCCAGGCGTCCGCGAGCGGGTTCGTCGAGGCCCAGACCTATTTCCCAGCCTACAGCGGCTATGGCTTTGGCCCGGAGCGCTACCTCGACATCCTGCGCCGCGCCAAGGCAGCCCTCGCCATCCCGGTGATCGCCAGCCTGAACGGCGTGACCGCCGAGGGCTGGGTGGATTATGCGCGCAGCCTGGACCAGGCCGGCGCCGACGCGATCGAGCTCAACATCTATTCAGTTCCCACCGACCTCTCCCTCAGCGGCCGCGATGTCGAGCAGCAGCATCTCGACGTCCTCCAGGCGGTGAAGGCGTCCGTCCGCATACCCGTCGCGGTGAAGATCGGGCCCCACTTCAGCGCGACCGGCGCCATGGCGCAGGCGCTCGCCGCAGCCGGCGCCGATGGCCTGGTGCTGTTCAACCGTCTTTGTCAGCCAGACATCGACGTCGCGACGCTCCGATACGCGCCGGACTTCGAGCTCAGCACGCCCGCCGAGATGCGGTGGCCGCTGTTCTGGCTCGCCATCCTCCATGGTCGGACGCCCGCGTCGCTCGCGGCGAGCACCGGCGTCGACTCGGCCGATGATGTGTTCAAGTACCTGCTCGCCGGCGCCGACGTGGCGATGACGACCTCCGCCCTTCTGCGGCATGGCGTCCGCCACATGCGGACACTGCTCGAGGGGCTGGGCGCGCTGCTCATCGCCCGCGAGGTCGGCTCGCTCCAGGACATTCGCGGCCTGATGAGCCATCGTCGGCTTCAGACCCCGCCGGACGGCGCGCGCACGACCTACATTCGTACGCTGCAAGACTACAGGACGTGGCAGGTCGGATGATGCGGGCACGGCCCTCGGCGCGCCATGAACGGCGCCGCCAGTCTCGCCTGCTGCGCTGGCCGCACGGACCCGGGTCTTTGCGCTTGGTCAAGGCCCATACGACCGCGCGGTCCAGGGTGGCGGCTCTGAACAGGAGACCGCCCCGATGTCGCGCACAGCCCTCATGCTCGCCGCTTTGCTCGGTCTCAGCGGGGGCGCGGCTGCCGCTCAGCCGCCGGCGGCTGACAGGCCCACGCCGATGAGCCCTGGGCATGAACTTGACGCCGCCCAGCTTCACGAGCGTTGCCGTCCCGTCGTCGGCTCGAAAATGGAGCCAAGGGAACGCCGGCATCACACCGCCAACGGAAGCACGGCCGCAACAACCCGCCTCGTGCCGCCCGCAATGATGGAGCCGCTGCACGAGGCGTGCGCTGCCAAACTCGTCGCCGAGGAGGCGGCCAAGGCCGCGGCTCCCGGGTCGATCCGGCGTTCCGGCGAAGAGGCCGCCAGGTCCAGCCGTCGCGAGGAGCGCCGCTAGACGGGCGCACCGACGAGGAGCCCACGCCGTTCCGACCGGCCATACGGCGCGCTGCGGCGCCGTGAACCTCGCGACGTATTCCACCTCGGCCGCCGAATCCCCGGGCTTGGCCCGCGGCGACGCGCTGCATTCGTGCGAAGCGGCGAGGTTCAGAAACCGGATCCCCATGGAGCGCCTTCGCTGACCACCGAAGGCGGAGCGCTGGGAGCACGGCTCTGGCGGACTCGGCGCTTGTCGGGTCAGCGGCGCC